>DATCWU010000293.1:0-2847 GCA_036566165.1 Rhodanobacter sp.
ATACGTGCCGACCCTGGAGGCGGCACTTGAATTCTACGAACCGGAAAGTCGCAAGCGCTTTCAGGCAGCGTTGCAAAAATCCATTACCGAAGGCGTCGGCTGGGATCTGGAATTGGCACTGGTTACGGCGACCAGGTCCAAGAAATGGATGCGTGCCGTGGGTTCAGTCGACCGTGCTGCTGACGGCAAACCGCGGATGCTGGTGGGAACGCTGCAGGACATCACCGTACGCAAACGTGGCGTGCTGGCGCTGGAGGCAAGCGAGCGACGTTATCGCATGCTGTTTGAACGCAGTCTCGGCCCGATCTGCACGCATGATTACGAAGGTGTGTTGCTGTCGGCCAATGCGGCGGCGGCCGGGGTGCTGGGCTATTCCATCGGCGAGCTGCTGGGCCGCCGCCTGGCCGACTTGATGCCGCCGGATCGGCGGGAAGAGTTTCGGCAATACCTGTTGCGCATCATGCGCAACGATCGCGACAGCGGCATGATGCAACTGTGCACCAGGGATGGCTCGCTGCGCACGTGGCAGTACCAGAATTTCCTGGATGACGACGGTGACGAGCCTTACGTGTTGATGCATGCGCAGGACATCACTGAGCGCTATGAGCAGGAGCAGGCGCTGCAGGAACTGTCGACGCACGACCCGCTGACAGGCTGCTTCAATCGGCGCTTTCTGTGTACGGTGGAAAACTCGCTGGACAGCATGGACTGGGGCTGCATCAGCATAGATCTGGACCATTTCAAGGAGGTCAACGATACCCGCGGTCACCAGTACGGCGATGAGGTATTGGTGCGCATGGGACAGTTCCTCGTCGCTCATTCGCGTGCGCAGGATGCGGTGGTACGCATGGGTGGCGATGAGTTTCTGGTCATGGTGCGTGATACGGACGCGCAAACCACGCAACATATCGCCGCGCAGCTGGAGCAGGAGCGCGTGCACGCGCCGATCGGCTTCACCACCGGTACGGCACTTTGCGGCCACGGCGTGTCGCTGGATGCGGCGTTGGCCCAGGCCGATCGGCGACTGTACCGTCGGCGCAAGATGACCCGGGGCGGCTCATCCCATGCCGCGTAATGAGCCAGTGATGGCGGCCAGCGGCACCGAAGGGGATGGGTAGCCGATGCCTGCGTGGCGCGGCCGGCGCGGAGCGTCGCCCGCGATGGATCGCGGCTGCCGGCGCACGTCGATACCGCGCTGGCGCGTATGATTGCGGTTGATGGTGGACGGAACATATGGGTGGGGAGCGACTGCGGACGATGACAGAGGCTTGGCTCGGCAATCCTATCTGGGCCGCGCTGACCGGTCCGCAGCACACGTGGGCGTGCAGGCAGGGCGCCGCGGCACGTTATCCGGCGGATGTTGCGCCGTTCGTGGCGTGGTCGGGCCACGCAGATGTTGCGGGCGCGCTGGATTCGCTGGTGGCGCCCGGTGAGGCGGTATACCTGCTCGGCGCGTTGCCGCGGTTGTCAGCCGACTGGCAGGTGCAGGGGCCGGAGCAGATCGTGCAGATGGTTTGCTCTGCACCGCTGGCGGCTGTGGATGGCGCGCCGATCATCGAACTGACTGCAGCGCATCGCGCGGATGTGCTGGCGCTCACGGCGCTGGTGTATCCGCACTTCTTCCGCCCGCACACGATGACATTGGGGCGCTATTTCGGCATCTACCAGGGCGACCAGCTGGCCGCGATGATTGGCGAGCGCATGAGTCTGGACGGCTATCGCGAGATCAGCGCGGTGTGCACGCATCCGGATTTCAGCGGCCACGGCCATGCCCGGCGACTGCTGGTCTGGCTGTCGAACGACAACCATCAACGCGGTGTCGTTCCGTTCCTGCATGTGAGCGAAGACAACCGGCGGGCGCGGCGATTGTATGCACAGAACGGCTATAGGGATCGCTGCATGATGCCATTCTGGTCGTTGCACCGGGGTGAGGCTCCGGTCGCGCTTTCCCGCCACGGGTAGCCCTTTCATCCGCGTTATTCAGCGGTTGCCAGCCGCTGGAACAACGACGTTGTTCGAGGCGCTTCGTGGTTGCCGGTTGCGGCACGTTGAATTGCCGCAGTGCCTGCTCTTTCCGGTGTTCGATTACGCGTGCCGGTCCAGCGCCACGACGGGCGCGAAGCCACCGTAGATCATCCGCTTGCCGTCGAACGGCATGGGGTTGTTTTCGGGGCTGAAGCTGGGGTCTTCCATGATTTTCTGCATGCCGGCATCGCGCGTGGCCTTGTCCGGCCATTCAATCCAGGAGAACACCACCGTTTCATCCGCTTTCGCCTGCACGGCGCGGCGAAAATCGGTGAGCTTGCCGTCGGGCACGTCGTCGCCCCAGCACTCGATGACGCGGAGCGCGCCATGCTGCATGAAGATCGGGTCGTTGTCGGTGGCGTGCTGGACAAATTGCTGCCGGTTGGCGGTGGGTACGGCGATCACGAAACCGTCGATATAGGACATGACTTTCTCCGTTGCGGCGAAGCGCGCGGGGTTGGCGCCTGCAAGTTCACGACGAACGAGCGGGCGGGAAATCGACGGCGCCGAAGTCGGCTCGTTCACGCCGGGGTCGGGGCGTCGCGTTCATTTCTCCACGAACGACTGGAGTCGCGCCAGTGCGGCATCCCACTGGCTGGACACCAATTCGATATAGACCTTGAGATCGGCGATAGGTTGCGGGTTGAGGACGAACAGATTTTCCCGGCCGGCGCGCTCGCTGCGCACGACGCGGGCGTCTTCCAGCACCCGCAGGTGCTTGCTGATTGCTTGCCGGGTCAGTGGCTGGCCGTCGCTGAGTTGGGCAATGGAGCAGCGCGAGACGTCACACAACCGGGTCACCAGCGCCAACCGGGTGGGGTC
>DATCWU010000298.1:0-14950 GCA_036566165.1 Rhodanobacter sp.
TGATCGACAGCACCGGCAGTACGCAGGGCATCAGATTCAGGATCAGCCCGCCGCCGAGCGCCAGCAGCAACGCGGCAATCAGGCTGACCTGCAACGGGCCTTGCGTGATGCCTGGCGGTGGCAACTCGGTGGCGCTGGCGATTGGCATACCGCTGACGGCAACGGTGCTACCCGGGTCGATGGTCAGCGTGCGCGTCATGACCGGGTAGCACAGGCCCCCGTCCTGGCAGCCCTGGAAGCTGGCGACGAGGGTCAAGCCCTGCGCATTGCCGTTGCCGTTGCCGATGACCGGTACGGGTAGTTCAACCTGGTCAAAGTACACGCTGACCTTGCCGAATTGCGGGTCGTCGTGGGTGATCGCTGCCGGCCACACTGGCTCGCCAAGCGTGCGTCCGGCTGCATCGCGCAAGCTGAGTGTGGTGTGATCGCGATACAGGTAGTAGCCCTTGGGCATCGTCCAGCGCAGCAGCAACTGCTGTGGTGAATTGGCCAGCGCTTCAAAGCGGAAGGCTTGCTCCGCCGGCAGTGCGGCACCATCGGTGCTGGCCGTGTTGGTTGACCTGGTGCCACCCAGCGTCTGCAGGGCGGTCGCCAGTGAATGCGTGGTTGCCGCTGGCGTGCCCGTGACCGGTGCAACTGCTGACAGGCCTGCCGGCAGCGGCAGATCCAGCTGTTCGGTATGTGGCGGATAGCAGATTTTGGGATCGACTTCGTGGCAGCCTTGATATTGCACGGCCAGCTTCAACCGGGTGGTGCCGGCAGCCACGGTGTACGGCACGCTGGCATCGACGCCGTGGTGGTAGGTCTCCACGTCACCCAAATATTCGTCGTGTGATTTCGTGCCATCCGGCAGTTGCGCCACGCCCAGCGTCACGCCAGCGCCGGCCTTGAACTGCATGCGGCCGCGGTACAGGTAGTAATCCGGCGCAATCGTCCAGTGCAGCTTCAGTACGCCCGGGGTAGTGGCGTCGGCGCTGAGCTTGTAGGCCTCGGTAACCGGCAGCAGCTCGTCAGTGCCCTGCGCGCATGCCGGCAGCGCGCCCAGCAGCAAGCCAACCGCCAATAACAATGGCACCGCAATTCGATGGGTCCACAACAAACGCATCACCACTCCGGAGGCACAGCCAGCAGCGCACGGGAATGCACATTATGACTGCGATTGCGCACGGCGCACCTGCGGATGTGACGTTGAACGGTGCGTTTGGTTTCCGCCGCAGGTGGGAAGCCCGCGCCAGGCCGGATCCGGCGCTGGTTGCACCAGGGCCGGGAGCCGGTCCTGGCGGCGGGTGGCGCACCTTGCACACGCCGGCGTTGGGGGCGCCCTTGAATCCACTCGTTGGTTACCCAATTACATGAACGGTCGCCCGGGGCAAAAGACTTGCAAGGGTCTGCTGCGCCGTTAAAATTGGCACTCATTAGGTTAGAGTGCTAGCAGAATCGGTAACCCGGGTCCGCAAAGTCTCGTTTCATCCCAATCGCAAGCTGGAGTCATTCATGAGCAAACTGCGTCCGTTGCACGACCGCGTCATCGTCAAGCGCCTGGAAGAGGAGCGTGTCTCCGCCGGCGGCATCGTCATTCCCGACAGCGCTACCGAGAAGCCCACCCGCGGCAAGGTGATTGCTGCTGGTACCGGCTTGATCATGAGCGATGGCAAGGTCCGTCCCATGTCATTGAAGGCGGGTGACACCGTATTGTTCGGCAAGTACGCCGGCCAGGAGATCAAGATCGATGGCGAGGATCTGGTGTTCCTGAAGGAAGACGACATCGTGGCCGTGATCGAAGGCTGATAGGTTGGAGCCTGATTGGCTGAGCGCGGGCAAGAGCTGAAAACCGCGCGGCTCGGTCGCCTTCGGCTCCCCCTTGCAGCATTTTCGTGGATTTCCCCATTTCTATTCAAAATTTTTGAGGCAAGAATTTTATGGCAGCCAAAGAAGTTCGTTTCGGCGAAGACGCCCGTGCACGCATCCTCAAGGGTGTGAACACGCTGGCCAACGCAGTCAAGGTCACACTCGGTCCGAAGGGCCGCAATGTCGTGCTCGAGAAGAGCTACGGCGCCCCCACGATCACCAAGGACGGCGTGTCCGTCGCCAAGGAAATAACGCTGGCCGACCGCTACGAGAACATGGGTGCGCAGATCGTCAAGGAAGCCGCTTCCAAGACCTCCGACACCGCCGGTGACGGCACCACCACTGCTACCGTATTGGCGCAGTCGTTCATCCGCGAGGGTCTGAAAGCCGTCGCTGCCGGCATCAATCCGATGGACTTGAAGCGCGGTATCGACAAGGCGGTAAGTACCGCAGTTGCCGAGCTGAAGAAGCTGTCCAAGCCCACCGTTGACGACAAGGCGATTGCCCAGGTCGGCACGATCTCGGCCAACTCCGATACCGATATCGGTGACCTGATTGCCAAGGCCATGAAGAAGGTCGGCAAGGAAGGCGTCATCACCGTGGAAGAAGGTTCCGGACTGGACAACGAACTGGACGTGGTCGAGGGCATGCAGTTTGATCGCGGCTACCTGAGCCCGTATTTCATCAACAACCAGACCAGCCAGCAGGTTGAGCTGGACGACCCGTACATCCTCATCCACGACAAGAAAATCTCCAACGTGCGTGACTTGCTGCCGGTGCTGGAAGCCGTGGCCAAGGCCGGCAAGCCGTTGCTGATCGTCGCCGAGGAAGTGGAAGGCGAGGCGCTGGCGACGTTGGTGGTCAACACCATCCGCGGCATCGTCAAGGTTGCCGCCGTCAAGGCGCCGGGCTTTGGTGATCGGCGCAAGGCCATCCTGGAAGATATCGCCAAGCTGACCAATGGCCAGGTGGTATCCGAGGAAGTCGGCCTGTCGCTGGAAAAGGCCACCTTGCCTGACCTCGGCCGTGCCAAGCGCATCATCATCACCAAGGAAAACACCACCATCATCGACGGTGCCGGTGACGCGACCGAGATTCAGGCGCGCATCAAGCAGATCAAGGCGCAGATCGAGGAGACCTCTTCGGACTACGACCGCGAGAAGCTGCAGGAGCGCGTGGCCAAGCTGGCCGGCGGCGTGGCGGTGATCAAGGTCGGTGCCGCGACCGAAGTGGAAATGAAAGAGAAGAAAGCCCGGGTTGAAGACGCACTGCACGCGACGCGTGCCGCCGTGGAAGAAGGTGTGGTCCCTGGTGGTGGTGTCGCCTTGATCCGTGCGTTGAAGGCACTGGAAGGCCTGAAGGGCGAGAACCCCGACCAGAACCTCGGCATTGCCGTGACTCGGCGTGCCTTGGAATCCCCGCTGCGCGAGATCGTGTTCAACGCCGGTGAGGAGCCGTCGGTGATCGTCAACCGCGTCAAGGAAGGCAAGGGCAACTTCGGCTACAACGCGGCGACCAACGAGTTTGGCGACATGGTGGAAATGGGCATCCTGGACCCGACCAAGGTGACGCGTTCGGCGTTGCAGTACGCCGCGTCGGTTGCCGGTCTGGCGATCCTCACCGAAGCAGCAATCGTTGAGCAACCGAAGAAGGACGAAGGCCACGACCACAATCCTGCGGCTGGTGGCCCGATGGGCGGCATGGGTGGCATGGACTACTGAGTCCCGCTTCCCGGGTTGCACTTCGAGAGATGGAAAACCCCGCTACGGCGGGGTTTTTCTTGTCTGCGTTACGCCTGTCGATGGACGGGTCGTGTTTGCCCATTCGGCAGCGGCCGGCGCACGACGACAGCAGGATCGCCGGGCATCCGCGACTGCGTGGTCACGCTGGAAACCTTGGCAGGCTGGCCTCAGTGTGTAGCCGCGGTGGACAGTGCCGTGGTCCGGGTAGCGACGTGAGTCCGGAGCAGCAGCTGGTCCAGCTTTCCCGCCAGACGCAACTGGCTGATGCTGGCCATCGCGTGGTCGTCTGCCTCCTGCTGGTTGTCCGGCAATGACGACGGTGCACCCGGAGCAGCGGTGAGCGCGGCCAATTGCGGCCCCACCAACTCGGTCAGCGCGAAGTATGCCGCATCATGAATGCCGGCTTGTTCCAGCAGTTTTCCGGGCAGTAGCCAGGAGGCCGTGGCTTGCAGTGTTGCCGGCGTGGGCACGGTTTGGCGGTGCGGATCCACCAGGATCCAGACGCTGGCCTGACGCAGCATGTCTTGACCGTCGACGAAACCGGTAATGTGGTAGCTGTTGCTCAATGCCGGCAAGTGGTCGCCGTAAAACAGCACCAGGCTGGGGCGGCGGCGTTGCGCCAGATAGGTGACCAGGCGGCCGAGTTCGGCGTCGGCGTGTTGCAAGTGGTAGAGGTAAGTCTGCAGTTCGCGTCGGTCCTTGCCGGTGATCCCGGCAGGCACCGCAATGGCATCGCGTTGCGCGCGGTCGGCCGGCTCCACGTCGTAGGGGCCATGCGCCTCGATACTGATGGCGAAAATGAATTGCGGGGGGCCGTGGTCCTTCAGCTGTGTGATGATCTCGTCGGTCATCGCACTGTCGGCCATGTACTTGCCGTCGTTCGGAGCATTCGCGGGGAACGCCGCCTGCGAGACGAAACGTTCAAAGCCCAGCGCCTTGAACGCGCTGGTGCGGTTCCAGAACGCCGGGTCGTTGCCGTGCAGCGCCATGGTTGCATAGCCATGCGCGTTGAGCGTGCGTACCAGGCTCGGCACCTGCTTGTCGTTTATCTGCAGGTACGGGAAGTGCACGTCGTCGAAATACCGCAGCGACAGCCCGGTCAGTACCTCGAATTCGGTGCGGATGGTGCCGCCGCCGAAGGTGGGTACGTGCAGCTTGCCACTGGCGCCGTGCGCGGCGAGGCGGCGCAGGTTTGGGGTCAGGTTGCTGTGCTCGAAGCCACGCATGATGCGCGGGTCGAAGAACGACTCACTCTGTACTACCACGATGTCGGGTAGTTGTGCGCCGGGTGTCAGCGGTGGCGCGGGGTGTCGCAATTGCGTGTCGAGCCGATCGATCAGCTGCTGCGCCGCCAGACGGTCAGGTTTGCTCCTGGACTGGGCGAATTGCAGGCGGAACATGATCAATGAGCTGACCAGACCCGAATGGTTGCTGGTCGCCGCGGCAGACCACGGCTCCATCCATAGTACGCGGCCGTTGTAGATGCCGCCCCACGCCGGGCTGCCGGCCAATACGCTGCCCAGGATCAGCATGAGAGCCGCGCCCGACAGCACGCGCTTGCCGCGCGTGCGCCGTGGGAACAACGGTGGTTCGAATCTCCACAGCGCCAGCAGCAGCAACAGCCCGGCGCCAAGGGCGAGGTAGATCCATGCGCCCTGTGGCAGATAACCGGACAGCAGATGCATGCCGCCGCGGCGCAACTGGCCGACGATGCGGAAATCTGCCGGCAGCAGTGGCGTGCCGAGGTTTGCCACCTTCAACGCATTGGTCACGTACACCACACCTTGCAGCGCGAACGCCAGCACAAACGCAAACAGCGCGCGCCGCGTCAACACCAGCAACACGCCGGCCAGCAACAGGCCGGGCCCGGCATTAGCGAGCGGGAACCTCGGTTGGGCGAGCAGTTGCAATGGCGCCACCCCTACGCCACCGTCGAGCAAACCGGTCAGCAATACGAATGCCAGCATCAACAGCAGTACCGCGGTGCAACGCGCCACGGGTGTGTTCAGGCCAGGCATGGGGCTGGGAAGGTTCAATCGCACGAGTCTCCTGCGCTTGGATGTTCGCTGCGGAGAGGGAAATGTAATCAAACAGACATGAACCGGGAGTATGCCCGTGCGGGGCACGCGCAGGGATCGTCATGGCTGCCGCAGCGGGTTGTGCGCGGTCGGTGGGCGGCGTGGAAGCGCGCCCCCGGCGCATGCCTGACACGCGTGGCGCGCGCAAGCGGGATGTACTGCGGCACAATGCACCGATGCCTGTCCATGAATCCCCGGCGCTGCGTGCGCTGATTGACGATCGCTATGCCGAACTGGCTGAGCGCTGCCGTGCGGCGGGGGTACCGCTGCACGATGATGCTGGCGTGGCCGAGCGTATCCGCCGCACCTTGCTGGCCAGTGACTTTGCCTTCGAGGTGTGGTGTCGCCAGCCGCAGTTGCTTTCGCCACAAGGACTTGAACGCTTGCGCTCGGGCAGCGATGCGAGCGCGCGTATCGGCGCATTGCACCTGCCGGAGGATGAGGCGCTGTGCATGCAGGCGTTGCGCCGCTTTCGGCATGCCGAGGCATTGCGTCTGGTATTTCGCGATGTCAACGGACTGGACGAGCTGCCGGAGACGCTGTCAGCGACCAGCGTGTTGTACGAATCACTGCTGGAGGTGGCACTGGCGTGGGCCGAGCGGGCACTGAGCGGGCGCTACGGGCGCAGTCGGGACCAGGACGGTGCCGGGCAACGCCTGCTGGTGATCGGCTTCGGCAAGCTCGGCGGTAGCGAGTTGAATTTTTCCTCCGACATCGATCTGGTGCTGACCTATCCGCACGCCGGCCAGACCGACGGTGCGCATGTGCTCGACAACAGCGAGTACTTCATTCGTCTCGGTCGCGAGTTGGTGCGCTTGCTGAACGAGCCGACCATGGATGGCATCTGCGCGCGCGTGGACTTGCGCCTGCGCCCGTTCGGCAGTTCCGGGCGCCTGGCGCTGTCGTTTGCGGCGATGGAGCAGTACTACCAGAACGAGGGTCGCGACTGGGAGCGCTATGCCTGGATCAAGGCGCGACCGGTGGCAGGCGACCGTGGCGCCGGCAAGGTGTTGCAGGAACTGCTGCGGCCGTTTGTGTATCGCAAATATCTCGACTACACGGCGTTTGCCGGCTTGCGCGAAATGAAGGCGCTGATCGATGCGGAAGTCGTCCGCAAGGATCTGGCCGACAACCTCAAGCTCGGGCCCGGTGGCATCCGCGAAATCGAGTTCATCGTGCAACTTACGCAGCTGATTCGCGGTGGGCGCGAACCGTCCTTGCGCGTGCGCAACCTGCTGGATGCACTGGTGGCGTGCCAGGCGCGCGGGCATATCAGCGCGGCCCGCGTGCGCATGCTGCGCGAGGCGTATGTTTTGTTGCGCCGAGTGGAAAATCGCGTGCAGATGCTGCACGACGCACAGACCCACGATATTCCCGGCGATGCGCTCGGTCGCGAACGTCTGGCGCGCAGTCTCGGCGTGCCGGACTGGCCGACGCTCAATGCGTCGCTGACCCGTCAGCGCGCCATGGTCAGTGAGGAGTTTGCCGCCGTGTTGATGCCCCAAGGTGGACGGGCCGCGCGGGTGCCGGTAGCGGACCTGGCGTTGTGGCAGGCCGCGTGTGCCCAGACGCTGGATGTCGCGACGCTGGAAGCATCGGGTTTTGTCCCGGGTGCCGAGCTGGCGGACGTGCTGCTCAAGTTGTCACAGGCGGCCGCCGTGCGCGGCATGTCGGTGCGTTCGCGGGAGCGACTGGATCATGTGATGCCGCAGTTGTTCAACGCCGCACGCGACAGTGGGGCGCCGGCAGCATGTCTGCTGCGCCTGTGTCGGCTGGTGCAGGCGGTGGCACGGCGCTCGTCCTATCTCGTGTTGCTGGAAGAGCAGCCACCGGCACGCAAGCGGCTGGCGCAGTTGTTTGCCGACAGTGCATTTCTCGCCGAGCGGGTGATCGCGCAACCACTGCTGCTGGATGATGTGCTTGATCCACGCATTGACCAGCTGCCGCTCAAACGCGCCGACATCACTGCGGAAATTGCGCGCGTGCTGGGTACCCTGGATGAGCGCGAGGCCGAGGCCGAGCTGGAGCGTATCAACGAGTTCAAATCCTCCACCGCGTTCCGCCTTGGCCTGGCGTTCAACGACGGGCGAGCCGACGCCGTGTCCACCGCGCGACGCCTTGGCGCGCTGGCCGAATCGGTGGTGATGGCAGTCACCGCCCTGGCCGAGCGCGAACTGGCTGCCCGGCACGGACGGTTGGCCGGTGCCGGCTCGGGCTTTGCCGTCCTCGGTTACGGTAGTCTCGGCGGGCAGGAGCTTGGCTTTGCCTCCGATCTGGATTTGGTGTTTGTGTATGACAGTCGCCGCGCCGATTTGCTGAGCGACGGCCCGCGACCACTGGAAGGGTCGCGCTGGTACCAGCGTCTGGCCCAGCGCGTGATGAACTGGTTGACCGTGCTGACGCGCGCCGGACGTTTGTATGAGGTGGACACGCGGTTGCGTCCGGATGGTTCCAAAGGTCTGCTGGTCAGTTCGCTGGACGCGTTTGCCGCCTACCAGCGCGGCCGCGCATGGACGTGGGAGCACCAGGCTTTGTTGCGTGCGCGGCCGGTCGCGGGTGACTTGGCATTGTGCACCCGGCTGGTCGAACTACGCCGCGAGATTCTGGCTGTAGCGCGTGATGGCGCGACCGTGCTGGCAGAGGTCAGCACCATGCGTGAGCGTTGGCGCAGCGAACGCGATCGTTCCGATGTGCAACAGATGGATCTCAAGCAGGGCCGGGGTGGCTTGCTGGATATTGCCTTTGCGTTGCAGGGCCTGGTGTTGGCCAGCGCGGCGGAGCATCCACACCTGCTCGAAGTCACTGCAAATGCGGCATTGATTGAGGCTTGCCGCACGGTCGGCCTGTTGACCACGTCCCAGGCCGCGACGCTGACTGCGGCGCACACGGAGATGCTCCGCCGTGCGCTGGCGTGCACGCTGGATCTGCGTTCACGTATCGCGCCACGCGACGGGGAATTGCGACAGTTGAGCGAGAATGTGTGTGCGGTCACCGATGCGCTTGGTTTTGCGTTCGCCGCGCGTGGGGCATTGCCTGCCTCACCGGCAGGCTGAGTCGACGCGGGCGGATGGTTCGATGTCGGGTGCTCTGCGTCGAAGCAGCATCCGTCTTGTCGCCTGGATAGCACGGCGGTGGGCGCAGCCGGCACTTGTCTGCGGTCGTACCGGCGGGCAAGATTGGTACCGTCGAGTGCGCGGTGGTGGGGCGGGGGAAGGATGGTTGGCGTCGTAGCGGGACGGGGCGTCTCACGTGGGCTCTGCGCGGTGGCATTCGCTGCGTTGTGTTGCGTGCTCGGTGGGTCACCTGCGCATGCGATGAATCCCGGGGTGCCATTTCACGGATACGTGCTGGATCACTGGAGTGTGGCCCAGGGCCTGCCGCAGATCACCGTGCTCGACATGGCCGAGGACAGCGCCGGGTTTCTGTGGATCAACACGCAGAGCGCCATAGCGCGTTTTGATGGGTCGCGTTTTGTCACCTACGACCGTGCCGCAACCGGCGTCGACACCAGCATGCTGAACGTGGTGTGGGCAGATCCGCACGGCCAGGTCTGGTTTGGCGGTCCGTACGGTCTGCTGCGCGAGCGTGACGGGCATTTCACTGCGCTGGGCGGACCGGCGGTCAATGCGATCGTCGACGCGGGCGACGGTACGCCGTTGCTGGGCACCGCCAATGGAGTGAGTCGCGTGCAGGACGGCAAAATCGTGCCGCTGGCAGGCTATAGCGGGCCGGCTTTCAGCTTGCTGCGGGATGGCCGGACGTTGTGGATAGGTGGCCTTGGGCGGAGCTGCCGACGCGACGGCAGCGTCGAACCGGCAGTGATGACCTGCGTGCAACAAAATCTGCCGCAGCAACCGCGGATGGTCGTCAAACGCATGGTTCGCGTGCGCGGCAGTGTCTGGCTGGGCACGCAGATCGGCTTGATGCGCGTGGACGGGGGACACATTGTGCCGTCCGGGCTGGATGCAGAGCTCGACACCACATCCATCGAGAGTCTGCTGGTCGATCGTGACGGTGCGCTGTGGATTGGCACCGCACATGCGCTGTACCGCATGCTGCCCGACTCGCGCGTGGAGCGCGTGGCAGACGACGACCTGGCGCCGCGGCCCTGGGTACGCGCGTTGTTCGAGGATCGCGCCGGCGACTTGTGGCTGGGCACCCACACGCTCGGTTTGTATCGTGTCTGGAATGGCTGGATACAGAGCGTGTCTGCGCGCGACGGCGTGACCGACCCGCTGGTGTGGAGCATCGTGCGCTCGCCGGACGGTCAACTCGTACTTGGCACCAATTCGGATGTGGAGATCCTTGATGGCACGCGTGCACGCACGCTGATCCCCGGAAGCGCGCTGCCGAATCCATCGGCGTACAACTTGTACTACGACCGTCGTGGCCGCTTGTGGGTTGGTACGCGCGCAGGTGTCGCCGTCTACGAGCATGGCCGTGACGTCACGCCACCAGCACTGTCCGTGCTGGGTAGCTGGCGTATTGACGACGTGCGCGAAGTGGCGGATGACGATTTCTGGATCGGCACGTCCGGTGGTCTGTATCGTTGGCGTGGAGGCGAACTCGGTCGAGTCGACCCCGGCGCGTCGGCTGCCGCGGCAAGCATTCGCTATATCCTGCCAATCGCCCCGGACCATCTGTATATCGGCACCGAGGATGGAGTGCGTGAGTGGCGCACCGGGCGGTTGCAGGAGCCGGCGTGGGCCAGGCCGCTGCGGGGCCACTTCGTGACACATCTGTCCATGTTGAAACCCGGCATGCTCGGGGTCGCCACTGCCGATGTCGGCATCGGGGTGGTGGTCGATGGTCGGTTGCGCATGCTCGGCAAAAAGGATGGCTTGCCCAGCGACAATGCCTGGACCCTCGACGTACTCGACGACAACTTGTACGTCGGATCCATCGTGGGTGCGTGGCGGCTGCCCCTCGCCGAACTGCCGTTGCCCGGTTCGCCAGCACGGCTCGTTTCGCCGCAGGTGGTTGCCAGTGTGGTGCGTGACACCACCGTCCGCACTGTGCGTTGCTGCAACGGCGGTGCCAGCGCGCGCAGTCTGGTCGACGGCAAAGCCATCTGGTACAGCACCACCGACGGCGCTCTGCGCCTGGACACGTTGGCGCTGGGTGCGCTGCCGCTGTCGCCAGCGGCACGGGTTGAATCCATCGAACATGCCGGCCAGCACTTCCCCGCCCGGAGCTTCGAGGTGACAGCTGGCACGCGCGATCTGGCCTTTCACTACACCGCGCCCTATTTGCACATCGGTGCGCTGCAGTTCCGTTATCGACTGGAAGGTTACGACACCCACTGGGAGGATGCCGGTACGCGGCGTTCGGCGTTCTACACGCACCTGCCACCAGGCCAGTACCGCTTCCGTGTCGCCGCCATGCTTGCCGGTGCCGCCGGATACGGCGCGGAGGCGGACGTCACCGTCCAGGTCCGACCGTATTGGTATGAACGTGCGCTGGTGCGGGCCGCGGCTGTGGCGGTGTTGTGTCTGCTGCTCATCCTGCTGGCCCGCTGGGGCATGCGTACCCAGCGCCAACGCAATGCGTGGCTGGAAGCGCAAGTCGAACGGCGCACGGAGCAACTCGCGCGCGCACTCGAACGGCTGCGCGTGGCCAACCTCGCGTTGGCCGAAGAGAGTTATACCGATACGCTGACGGCGTTGCAGAATCGGCGTTACCTGTTGGCGCGCTTACCCGAGCTGTTGGTCAGCAGGGGGCCGATTGGCCTGCTGCAAATCGATATTGATTATTTCAAGGAGATCAATGATCGCCATGGGCATGCAGTAGGTGACTCGGTGTTGCGGGAAATCGGGCAGATGCTGGCCGCCGCACGGCGTGACAGTGACGTCGCCGTGCGCTGGGGTGGTGAGGAGTTCCTGTTGTTGTTGCGCGAGGTTGATCCGGGCGAAGTGCTGGTCATCGCCGAGCGCCTGCGGCGCGACATTGCGGCGCGGGAGTTCACGGATAGTTGGGGTGACAAAGTTGTGCTGACGTGCTCGATCGGTTTCAGCCTGCATCCGCTGGCGATGCAGAGCGACAAGGCGACATTTGACGCGGCGCTGGAGCTGACTGATCGGGCTCTGTACGACGCCAAGCAGGGCGGACGCAATCGCTGCGTTGGTCTGATCGCGACCGCAGTATTGGCGGCGGACGTCCTGGGCAGGCCGTTTGCGCCGCAGGTGGACGCGCTGCTTGCGTCCGGCCGGTTGCGCTGGGTGCGGCCGGTGTCGTGAGTGCCCGGTGCGGGCGTTGCGGTGTTCGCGTGCGGTGGTAGCGTGGTGGCGGGCGCGCCTGATGCGCACGGCGGCAGGGCGGGATTGTGTGGCGGTCCAGTGCCGCACCGCACTTGATGGGATTGCGCGATCCTCGACGGTAGCGATGGCGCCAGCCGAGGTGCCCGGGCAGCCGGCTGCGTGCGTTTCCTTCAACATTTCACCGCGTTCGCCGCCACCACCGATGCGCCGGCCTGGCCGCGCATGGCTGCGGTGCCGACATAGTTGGCGCATGCAAGTAATTCGCGGTGTCGCCTGTGGTCAGCTCCGGGTGGCCCGGTCACTGCGCGGCCAGTCGTTGCGCGATGCGCTCGCGTACCTCGGCCGCGATGGCCGCAGTTTCGCGCAATGGTGGTGGTCGGGTGGTCGCTACCGTATCCAGATCATGCAGCCGACCCGTTTCGCGCAATGCCAGATGGAACCGGGCGATCTTCCCCGGCAGTGGACTGGTGGCCAAGGTGTGCACGGGGCAACCGACTGCGCACGCCTCGCTGAGCATGTTCACGGAATCGGGCGTGACTATCAGGCGGTCGGCCCAGCCGAGCACACCGGCGTAGGGATTGCTGCCGTCATCGTGGCCGGCCCAGACCAGACCAGGCACATCCTGCAGTGCGTGACGAAAGAGATCGATCCACGCTGGTGGGGTACGCCGCGAGGTGAGTACCAGCAGGCTGCCGCCTTCGTCGCGCTGGCGTGTGTGCAGACGCGCCAGCAGTTGGCGCACGTAGCCAGTGCCCATGGCGATACCCTGGCGCGGGCCGCCAAGCAACACGCCGACCCGTGGTCGCGGCAGGTCCGCAAAGTGTGGGCACGAATCCCGGCCATCGGCCAGCCACGCGTCGTCCACCGGGTTCAGCGAGCCGAGTGGCTGCAGCACGTTGGCGCCGTGGAGCTGGTCATGGCGTGGCGCGATCACGGTGTCCCACTGCGCCGGGTCGATCCGCGGGTCGAGGATCTGCACGGTGTAGCACCGCCCCGCAGACAGGCTGCGCAGCATGCGGGTGAACAACGCGGCGGCGCGGCCGCAGCCAATCGTCACGCCCGGCCACGGCGGCGCGAACAGCGCACGTTGAGCGGGAGGCAGGGCGATGCGTCCGCCGAGGAGCAAGCGTGGCGCAAGCCACGACCACGGTGCGCGTGGCTCCAGCTGCAAATGCCGGACGGTGCCGTGCACTTGCGTGGCCAGCGCGAGCGCCTGCCGCTGGTTGCCCGCGGCCTGGTCGGTGATCGCCCAGCATTCGTCACGCAGGTTCGGCATGGTGGTCCGGAGGGAAGGGTTGGTGGCATCAACAGTACAGTGCGTGTTGCCAGTGCGGTGGCGGTCAGCGCTGCCTGCGCCTGCACGTCCGATCGTTGTGCCGCCGTGGCGTGCCGCGTCAGCACAGGATACTCAGGCGCGCGAGGGCTTGCCGAGATGGCCCGCGACCAGTTGGCGCGCGTTGCACATCCAGCGTGGGACAGCCGATGCGTGGAGCCGGGCCAGTCGGTGCCCGGCGCGCCATTACTTGCCGTTTTCGATCCGGCCGGGCAGGCGCTGGCCAACGGCAACTGCCTGCTGTCGACAGGCTGGTCGGGTTGGCTACCTGGATCGGTATCGGCTGTGGCACTCTGCGCGCATCGCTTGCGTACGCGGCGTGCCTGTCGCGCCACGAAGGGAACGGGTCAACCGGTACAGACCAGCTGCTGAGGCGTTGTCTCATTCAACAGGTGAGGAGTATCAAGATGCACGCAATACGTTGCCTTGGCCTGGTTGGCTTGCTTGCCGCCACAGCGGTGGTGCAGGCCGCGCCGGTCACCTACACGCTGGACCCGGATCACACCCAGGTGCTGTTCAGTTGGAGTCATTTCGGCTATTCCAACCCCGGCGCCTATCTCGGCCTGGGTACTGGCACGCTGGTGTTCGATGAGCAGCATCCGGAGCGCTCCTCGGTACGGGTGAGCCTGCCGCTGAGCGAGCTGGATACGCACGTCGCGGCCCTGGATATGCACTTGCAACAGGCGGATTTCCTGGATGCGGCGAAGTACCCGCAAGTGACGTTCCAAAGCACGCGGGTACAACCGCTGGGCGGGAACAAGTTCAAGGTGACGGGCGACCTGACCATGCATGGCGTGACCCGATCTGTCGCGCTCGATGCCACGCTCAACCGGGTCGGCGTGCACCCCATGAGCAAGCGGCAATCGATCGGCTTTGGCGCCACGACGCAGATCAGGCGTTCGGAGTTTGGCGTGGGCGCCTATGTGCCAAATGTCGGTGACGAGTTGACGGTGCGTATCACTGCCGAGGGCGCGGTCGCCGCCGCAGCGCAAAAGTAGCTGCGCCGTTACTGACAGTCGTTGGTCGGCACCGTCCAGGCCGCAGGCGTCGTGCAGATCTGGCCGGCTTGCGCCGCGCAGCGGACAGTCGGCTTGCCCGTTGGCCCCGGCGGTGAAGCGCTGGCCGGTCGCGACGCGGTATGCCCCGTCCGCGGACGGTGTCCATTCTGCGTGCACCATGCGACCGTCGCTGGTGCAGGTTGTCGGTCCAGCGGTATTTGATTTGCCGCTCCCGCTCCGGCGCCAGCCCTGCAGCCATGGCGGCGAAGCCCTGGGCGGTTGCCGGCGTCGGCCACCTTCAGGGCGCCCCGCGTGTCGCTGCCCGGCATGGCTCTGGTCTCCGGTCATCTGGCCATCGCGGCCTGATGCGCGGTACTGTCGCCGGACTTCCGGGCGGCACCCAGTTCCTTGCCGACCGGCTCCGCGCGTTGCCCGACGACGGCGAGTCTGCCCAAGGCACGGTTGCCGTCAAGCGTGACCCTGTCGCCGGTCGCGCCGATGATGTGCGCGCCACTCATCGGCGCGCCGCCAAGTGCAGCCGTGCCGATGGTGCCAGCCACGAGCAAACCCACGATCCAGCTGAGCACGATGGCGATGATGACGCTGACGGCGGTGTAGACGCCGGCCTTTTCAGGTGGGCACCGCATGGTCTGTGGCAAACCTAGGTACAGCAGGTAAATGGCGTAGATGGCGC
>DATCWU010000306.1:0-24437 GCA_036566165.1 Rhodanobacter sp.
TCACGACCGAGGTATTCAACCCAGCAGAGTGAACAACTCATTCTGGCTGATGGCGCGGCTTTCACTTTCATTGCGGGCACGGTATTCCAGTGTGCCGGCGGCCACCCCGCGCTCACTGACCACCACGCGGTGTGGAATGCCAATCAATTCCATGTCGGCAAACATGCTGCCGGGACGCAGACCACGGTCGTCCAGCAATGCGTCCACACCGCGTTGGCCCAGTGCCTGATAGAGCGCTTCGGCCGCCTCGGTTACTGCCGGCACGTGTCTGGAGTTGATGACACACACCACCACCTGCCATGGCGCCATCGCTTGCGGCCAGACAATGCCCGCGTCGTCGTGGCATTGTTCGATGGCGGCGGCGACGATGCGGCTGATGCCGATGCCATAGCAGCCCATGGTCATCACCTGGTTCTTGCCCTGGTCATTCAGCACCACGGCATTCAAGGCTTGCGCGTACTTCTCACCCAACTGGAAGATATGCCCGACCTCAATGCCGCGGGCCAGGTGGAGCACACCGTGTCCGTCGGGCGAAAGATCGCCCTCGGTGACGTTGCGCAGGTCGGCAATGCGGGTGACACGCGCATCGCGCTCCCAATTCGCGCCAACGTAGTGTTTGCCGTCGGTGTTTGCGCCGCAGACAAAATCGGCCAGCACCGCGACGTCGCGGTCGATAATGACCGGCGTTGTGGCCGGCAAGCCAACCGGCCCGATAAACCCGGGTTGCGTCCCGGTGAGCGCCAGAATTTCTTCTTCGCTGGCCAGCACCAACTCGTCGGGCAATTCGTCAAGCTTGACTGCTTTCACCTCGTTGAGGGTGTGGTCACCACGCAGGCACAACGCCACGACGCCAGTGCGGCCGCGCACCAGCAAGGTCTTTACACACTGGCCCGGCGTTACGCCAAGGAGGCCCGCCACCTCGTCAATGGTCCGCTGCGTTGGGGTGTCCACTGTCTGCAGTGCTGCATTGGGCGTGGGCCGCGGGATGGCCGGCACCAGCGCCTCGGCCTTCTCGATGTTGGCGGCATAATCGGAGCCGTCGGAAAATGCGATGGCATCTTCGCCGGAGTCGGCCAGCACCTGGAACTCATGACTGGCGTTGCCGCCAATCGCGCCAGTATCGGCTTGCACCGCGCGAAAGGTCAGACCCAGGCGGGTAAAGATGCGCGTGTATGCCGCGTACATCACCGCGTAGGTTGCCGCCAGCGATTCGGCCGTGAGATGAAAGGAATATGCGTCCTTCATCAGGAATTCGCGCGCGCGCATCACGCCGAAACGTGGACGGATTTCGTCGCGGAATTTGGTTTGAATCTGGTAAAACGTGATGGGCAACTGCTTGTAGCTTTTCAGTTCGTTGCGCGCAAAGTCGGTAATGACCTCTTCGTGCGTGGGTCCATAGCAGAATTCCTGCTGCTTGCGGTCCTTGATCTTCAGCAGTTGGCCGCCGAATTTTTCCCAGCGGCCGGTTTCGTCCCACAGCTCGCGTGGCTGGATGGACGGCATCAGCATTTCAATCGCGCCGGCACGGTCCATTTCCTCGCGCACCACTGCCTCGACCTTGCGCAGCACGCGCAAGCCGAGCGGTGACCAGGTGTACAAACCGGAGGCGAGTTTGCGGATCATGCCCGCGCGCAACATCAGGCGATGACTGGCGATCTCGGCGTCGGCGGGGACCTCCTTGACGGTGGCCAGGTGGAATTGGCTGAGGCGCATGCGCTTGGGTTCCGGCGTGGTGAAAGTCGCCATTGTACCGGTGCACCTGACGGGGGATCAGGATTTGTGTACGCGTGGCTTGTGGTTTTCGCCCTGGCCGGGGCTCGGCGCGCCGCTCGTGGAGCGGCGCTGCAGGCCAATCCCGTAGCGCGGGCAGTGCCTGTCCCGTGCAGCGGCGGGCTGGCGCTGGCGAGCTTATTGCGCCTGGCAGTATTGCTCGTACTGTGCCTGTGCCGTTGCGGTTTGCACTTTGCGCTGGCTGTCGTCCAGCGACACATTCTTCCCATCCTGTTGCATTACCACGGGAGCATTGCCCTGTAGTGCGGTGAGATTGGCCTTGAGTGATGTGCACAGCTTGCTGCGGTTTTCCGGAGTATCTGTCATCGGCTTGGCCGCCGCCGTTGCCGTGGATTCGTCGGGGTTGTCGACGGGGTCGGCTACGGGTGCCGGTGTGGCGATGGGGTCGGCGCTGCCGCTGGTCTTGATCAGTTTGTAATTGACGCCCGCTGCGGGTGGCGTTTCGGAGTAATGCACGGTGCCGCCAGCGTCCGTCCACTTGTAGACCTGCGCAAACGCCAGTGGAGTCAGCAACAGCAGAATCGCGGCAAGGAGCAAACGACGCATGGTGTTCTCCGAAGGGGCAATCAACAGGTCGCCTTGTTAGCATCCCGGCACGCCGGACTCAAGCGGTCGATGGTTTACACTGCGTGCATTAGATCACGGATAGCTACATGAGCAATTTAGCGCCAGTCCGGCCGCCACGGCACAAGGGCATTTATCTGCTGCCCAACCTGTTCACCACCGGGGCCATGTTTGCCGGTTTTTACGCCATCATTGCCAGTATCGATGGACGTTTTTCCGAGGCGGCGATTGCGGTTTTCGTGGCGGCGTTGCTGGATGGCATGGATGGGCGCGTGGCGCGCCTGACCGGCACCCAGACGGAGTTTGGGGTGCAGTACGACTCGCTGTCCGATCTGGTCAGTTTCGGCCTTGCGCCGGGGCTGGTGATGTACACATGGTCGCTGTCTGCGTTGGCTGGATATGGCCCGCTGTGGGGCAAACTTGGTTACGCCGCCGCGTTTATCTATGCCGCTTGTGCGGCATTGCGCCTGGCGCGTTTCAATACCCAGGTTGGCGTGGCCGACAAGCGCTATTTCCAGGGACTGGCGAGCCCGGCGGCAGCGGCAGTGTGCATGTCGTTTGTGTGGAGCGTGGACAAGTTTGGCTACCCGGGCAGCGCGTTGTGTTTCGTCACGCCATGGATCGCGGTGATTGTCGGCTTGCTGATGGTCAGTCGCTTCCGCTATTTCAGTTTCAAATCACTGCCGGTGGGGGAGCGTCAGCGCGTACCGTTCGTCTGGATGGTTGGCGCGGTCCTGCTGCTGGCGTTGCTGGTGCTGGACCCGGCGCGCGTGCTATTCGTCGGCTTTACGTTGTACCTCCTGTCCGGACCACTGTGGACGGTGTCGGGATTGGCCGCGCGTCGGCGGGCACGACGCAACACGCCATGAATCTTCCCGCCCGCCAGTGCATCAGTGCGGCCCATCGCGTTCGCGTGTTGCGTGCGTTGGGGATCACGCCGTGGACGCGGCGCGCGCTGGCCGGCGATGTGGCGAGCAAGGTTGGAATGGACAGCGCTGCCGAGCCGGTGGTGGTGGCAGCGGCCGGCAGCACGTGTGTTGTGGTGCTGGGGGAAGGCAGCAGTACGCGTGAGCTGGATTTGCTGAATCGGGCGCTGAGTGCATGTGGCGCTGCGCTGGCGCGCGCTGCGCGCGTCACGGTGAACGCCGGACAATTGCACGAGGTTCCCGCTGCGTCGGCATATCTCGTGTTTGGCGAGGCGCAGGCGCATGCGCTGGGGCGCGGTTTGCCGGTCGCCGTGCTGCAGCGCGCGCAAATCGTGCTGGTCGACGACCTGACGCAGGTGCTGACAGACGCGGGCGCCAAGCGCCGCTTGTGGGGCGCGCTGCGCAGGTTGCGTCAGACCCTGGCAGCGGCGAGCGGCTGAACGTCATGGCCGCCGTGGTCAAGTCGCAGATCAGAGTGCGCGCCATGTGCCCCGGGGACTTGGCCACGATCAGCGCGATGGAAGTCGCTTCCTATGAGTTTCCGTGGTCCGCTGGCATTTTCGCCGATTGCCTGAAGGCCGGACATTCGTGTTGGGTGTTGGCGGTGGACGGGGTTACCGTTGGCTACGGCATCTTGTCCGTGGGCGCGGGCGAAGCTCACGTATTGAATCTCTGCATCGACCCGACCCGGCGTGGTCAGGGCCTGGGGCGGCATTTGCTGCTGCGGCTGATCGGCGTCGCGGGCTGGAATCACGCCACGCGGATGTTTCTCGAAGTGCGGCCGTCCAATCCCCACGCCATTGCCTTGTACACATCAGTGGGTTTTCACGAGATTGGTCGTCGCTTGCGCTATTACCCGGCGCGCGATGGTCGCGAGGATGCGATCGTGATGGCCCTCGAGATTGCCGCAGGCAATCCCGGGAAATAGGTGCAGGGTGCTTGATCGTTGGCGGTGCGAGACGAAGTGCCGCCCACAGTTGGTCAGCGCAAGATTGCGTCCGCTTGAGGATCAACCCAGCTTCTGTTCCTGCTCGCGCAAGGCGACGAGCGTTTTGTTCCAGTCGACGATGCGTTGATGTTCCTGGGCGACGACAGCGGCCGGGGCGTGGGCGATGAAGTTGGCATTGCCCAGCTTGCCCTCGCACTTCCCGATCTCGATTTCGATGCGCGCGATTTCCTTGGTGAGGCGAGTCTTTTCCGCGCCGAGGTCAATCAAGCCAGCCAGTGGAATCATGACGCGCAAGGTGCCGACCACGGCAGCTGCCGCCGCCGCTTCCGTCGCTCCGGCCGCAATCCACTGTGGCGTTTCGGTGCGGGCGAGAAAGGCGATCTGCGCGGCGAATTTCGTCACCCGCACGCGATCTTCGGCGTCGCCATCGGCCAGCAGCAGCGGAATCACCTTGGCTGGTGAGATGTTCATCTCCGAGCGAATCTTGCGGACACCGCCGAGTACGTTCTTGAACCACTCGATTTCATTGGTCGCGGCGTTGTCTTCCGGGACCTCCGCTGCATTCGGCCATGGCCGCTGCATCAAACTTTTCTCGTGCAGGCCGAGTTTCGGCCCCACTGTCTGCCAGATTTCTTCGGTGATGAACGGAATGACCGGGTGCAAGGCCCGTAGCACGGTTTCCAGCACCAACAGCAGCGTGTGGCGGGTCGACGCAACCGCGACCGCATCGTCACCGTTCAAGGCTGGCTTGGACAGCTCCAGGAACCAGTCGCAATATTCGTTCCAGACAAACTCGTACAGCGTCTGCGCCAGGTGGTCGAAGCGATAGGTGGCAAAGTGTTGTTCGACTTCCACCAGCATTTGCTTGAGTCGTGTGAGGATCCAGCGCTCGGCCTCGGTGACCGGCGCCCCGACCGGTGCCGCGATCTCGCCTTCCGGCAAATTCATCAACACGAACCGCGCGGCATTCCACAGCTTGTTGCAGAACGCCTTGTAACCCTCGGCACGCTTGATGTCGAAGTTGATGGTGCGGCTGTAGCTGGCCAGTGCGGCGAAGGTAAAGCGCAGCGCGTCGGTGCCGATCGCCGGGATGCCGTCTGGATAATCCTTGCGGATGCGTTTTTCGACTTTGGCGCGCACCTGCGGAATCAGCAGCGATTTCGTGGACTTGGCAACCAGTGGCGCCAGCTCGATGCCGTCAATCAAGTCCAGCGGGTCCAGCGTGTTGCCCTTGGACTTGGACATCTTCTTGCCTTCGGCATCGCGCACGATGGCATTGATGTAGACCTCGCGAAACGGGATTTGGCCAGTGAAGTACCTGGTCGTCATCACCATCCGTGCGACCCAGAAAAAAATGATGTCGAAGCCGGTGACCAGCACCGCACTGGGCAGGAAAACCTTGTCCTGTTCCCAGTTGGCAACAGTCTCGCCGCGCTCGTTTTGCACCGGACCGGTGGCGGGCCAGCCCAGGGTGGAAAACGGCCACAGCGCGGAGGAAAACCACGTGTCGAGCACGTCATTGTCCTGACGCAGCGCACCCACGGGCGGCGTGCTGGCGTGTGCGCGTGCGTCGGCCTCGTCCTCGCCCACGAAAATGTTGCCGGCCTCGTCGTACCACGCCGGGATGCGATGGCCCCACCACAGCTGGCGGCTGATGCACCAGTCCTGGATGTTGTCCAGCCATTGCGTGTACGTGTTGGCCCAGTTCTCCGGCACAAATTTGATGTCGCCGTTGCGCACCGCGTCGAGCGCGGGTTCGGTGATGGCCTTGCGGCCCCCAGGACGTCCATCTGCCTGCTGCTCAGACGTCAGATCGACGAACCACTGGTCAGTCAGCATTGGCTCGATCACCGCATCCGAGCGCTGACTTACCGGCACTTGCAGCTTGTGGGGTTTGGTTTCGACCAGCAGCCCGGCGGCTTCGAGATCAGCTAGCACTGCCTTGCGCGCGTCATAGCGATCGAGGCCGCGGTACTTCGCCGGGATGACCTCCCAGTCGTATTCCTCTGGAATCAGTACGCCAGCTTCAGGATCCTTGTACTTGCCAAGATCCTCGCTGATTTCAGCGATGCTGGATGCGTCGCCGATCACCCGGGCATCCTTGGTGAAAATGTTGATCGGTTTGAGGCCATGCCGCTGGCCGACCGCGTAGTCATTGAAATCGTGCGCCGGGGTGATCTTCACGCAGCCGGTACCGAACTCGCGATCGACGTATTCATCGGCAATGACTGGAATCTCGCGTTCGGTCAGCGGCAGTTTCAGCGTCTTGCCAACCAGGTGCGCGTAGCGTGCGTCGTCCGGGTGCACTGCCACGGCGACGTCGCCCAGCATGGTCTCCGGGCGCGTGGTGGCGACTACCAGACTGTCCTGGCCATCGGTCGTCGGGTAGCGGATCGACCACATGTGGCCGTCGCGCTCGACGTTGTTCACTTCCAGATCCGATACCGCGGTGCCCAGCGCCGGGTCCCAGTTGACCAGGCGGTTGCCGCGGTAGATCAGGCCGGCGCGATACCAGTCGATGAATACCTTGCGTACCGCCGCGGACAGCCCGGCGTCCATGGTGAAGCGTTCGCGCGACCAGTCCGCGGTGACGCCCAGTCGGCGCATCTGGTTGGTGATGGTGGAGCCGGACTCCTGCTTCCACTGCCATACGCGTGCGATGAAGGCGTCACGCCCCAGGTCGTGCCGCGTCTTGCCTTCGGTCGCCAGCTGGTTTTCCACGATCTTTTGCGTGGCGATGCCGGCGTGATCAGTGCCGACCTGCCACAGCGTGCGCATGCCGCGCATGCGCTGGTAGCGCGCCAGCATGTCCATCACCGTTTGTTGAAACGCGTGCCCCATGTGCAGCGTGCCGGTGACGTTCGGCGGCGGCAGCAAAATGCAGTAAGGCTTGCCCTGGCCCGCTGGCTGGAACGCACCGCTGGCTTCCCAGCGTGCGTACCATTTCGCTTCAATCTGGGCTGGCTCGAAACTCTTTTCCATGGGACAAGGCTCGGTGGCGCGCGCATGCGGCGCGCGCTTGTGTGGTGCGGGAGGCGGTCATTGTACGGGGCAGGCGCCGCGCTGCCAAAAGCCGGAGGCAGTGGTGTCCCGCCCGCACATGGGCGCGAGGTAGCGCGTGGCGTGCGAGTTTGACGCTTCCGGCAGCAGCCTGATGATTGCAGCAGAGGGAGCGGGGTGGTCAGCGGGCGCGCAAAACGCGCCCGTAGGCATGCACCTCGTCCACCAGCACCCGCAGGTTTTCCGGGTCGACTTCCGGGGTGATGCCGTGACCGAGGTTGAAGATGTGGCCGGGGTGGTTGCCGTAGCTGTCCATCACGGCACGGGCTTCGCGACGGATGACGTCGGGGGTGGCCCGCATGACGGTGGGATCAAGGTTGCCTTGCAGGGCGACTGTGCCGGCGACGGCGTGGCGTGCAGCGGCCATGTCCAGCGTCCAGTCGACCCCCAGCGCCGCACAACCGGTGGCGGCCATTTCCGCCAGGTGTTGGCCGGCGCCCTTGGAAAACGCAATGACGGGGACGTCGCGGGCGCGCGCATCGACTTGCAGCGCAGCGATGATTTGCGCCAGGTAGCGCAGTGAAAATTCGCGAAATGCGGCAGGGCCGAGCATGCCGCCCCAGGTATCGAAGATCATCAGCACCTGCGCGCCGGCGGCGACTTGGGCCATGAGGTAGTGCGCAACGGATTGCGCAAGGATGTCGAGCAACTGGTGCGCGAGTTTTGGCTCGTTCCAGCACATGGCTTTCAACGTGGCGAAATCACGCGAACCGTGGCCCTCCACCATGTAGCAGGCCAGCGTCCACGGGCTGCCGGAAAAGCCGATCAGTGGCACGCGACCGTGCAGCTCCTGGCGGATCAGGCGCACGGCATCCATCACGTAACGCAGGTCGCCGTCCATGTCCGGTACGCCGAGTCGGCTGACATCGGCCCGGGTGCGTACCGGGCGGGCGAACTGCGGGCCTTCGCTGTGGGCAAAGGACAGCCCCAGGCCCATCGCTTCGGGGATGGTGAGGATGTCCGAGAACAGGATTGCAGCGTCCAGATCGAACCGCTCCAGCGGCTGCAACGTCACCGTGCACGCCAGTTCCGGGCTTTGCGCCAGCGCCAGGAAGCTCCCTGCGCGTTCGCGCGTGGCGCGATATTCGGGCAGGTAACGGCCGGCCTGGCGCATGACCCAGATCGGCGTGGTGTCCGTTGGCTCGCGGCGCAGGGCGCGCAGCAGGCGGTCGTTTTTCAGCGCAGCGAAAGCCATGTCAACGTCCGTAGGGGCCTTCCTGGCCTTGGGCAAACATCACCCGGAAGCCGCGCTTCAGTTGCGCGTCGCGCGCCTTTTCAAACGCGGCAGTGGCCTCGTCGCGTTCCAGAAACTGCTCACGCTTCAAGGTGGCGCGGCCGCCTTGCACCCCGGACTCGCGGTATAGCGTCCAGCCGCCGAGCAGGTCCTGTTCCAGCGTGATCTGGACGTAGCGCGGAGCGTCGGTAATACCGGGCGCGGTTTGCAGATAGAGGCGCATGGGTTCCTGTGGCGAAACACAAACAGCTGCGAGGCCGGGCAAGACAGTTTATAGGATTTACCGCAACGCGCCCGGGGCGCGCTCGGCCCAGGTTGTCGCACATTGCGGTTTGGGTACATCTGCATCGCGTCATACATACGCCTTCGGGTACGTCCCCGCCCCTACGGGCTGTTGATTGGCGATGGCGCTGACGCGTCGTGACGACAGTGCCCGCGTTACGGGGCATTGGTCGGCGGGGTTTGTGCTGCGGCGTGCAGCATGGCGAGGATGTCGGTCTCGTTGGCTTTGTCCACGATCTGGGCGTGACCGATGCCGTGCCACAGGATCAGGCGCAAGGTGTCGGCGGTGTTCTTCTTGTCCAGCCGCATCAACGCGAGCAGCGCCTGCGCATCCGTGTGCGGCGGCAACGCGGTGGGTAGCGACAATTTTTGCAGCAGTCGTTGCAGCCGTGCGCGCTCGCCCGGTGCGCTCATGCGTAGTTGCTCGGAGAGCCGCGCGGCCAGCAGCATGCCGATGGCGACGCCTTCGCCGTGCAACAACGCGGTGTAGTGGCCGGCAGTTTCCAGCGCGTGACCAAACGTGTGGCCGAAGTTGAGCAGCGCACGCTCGCCTTGCTCGGTTTCGTCGCGCTGCACGACGCCGACCTTGTAGCGCACGGCGCGGGCGATGGTTTCCAGCAGGGCGTCGCCGTCCCGGGCGGCGAGCGCGTCGGCGTGCTGTTCCAGCCAGGCGAAGAAACCTTCGTCACCGATCGCTGCGGCTTTTACCACTTCGGCCAGGCCGGCGCGGTATTCGCGGTCAGGGAGCGTGTCCAGCGTGTCGAGATCGGCGATCACCGCGCGTGGCTGATGGAACGCGCCGGCGAGGTTCTTGCCGGCTGGCAGATTCACGCCGGTCTTGCCGCCGACGGAGGAGTCGACCATCGCCAGCAAGGTGGTCGGCATCTGCATGAAATCAATACCGCGCATCCAGCACGCGGCGCTGAAACCGGCCAGATCGCCGACCACGCCGCCGCCGAGCGCGATCACGCAGGCGTCGCGCGTGGCGCCAAGTTGGCCCAGCGCTTCCAGCGCGTGGCCGACGTTGGCGAAGCTCTTGTGCGCCTCGCCGTCGTCCAGCAGCAAGGTTGCCCAGTGCAGGCCGTCCAACGCCTGTGTCACGCGCTGCAGATACAGTGGCGCCACCGTGGTGTTGCTGATCACCAGCACGTGGCGGCCACGCAACATGGCACGCCAACGCGCGTGGTCGCGCAGCAGGCCGGCACCGATCCACACCGGGTAACTGCGCTGGCCGAGCGCGACGGTGATGGTTTGTGGACTCATGCGCGTTGCTGCGTGTCGGTGACGGCCGGTCGCTGCCAGTGTTGATCGAGCAAGGCGATGCAACGCTCGCTCGCTGCTGCCACTGGACCGCGTTCGCCGGGCACCGCCAGATCGGCGATGTCCCGATAAAGCGGCCCGCGCACATCGGCCATGGCCTGCAGCTGCACGCGCCGATCAACGCCAGCCAGCAGCGGGCGCCGGGCATCGCGCCGCAGACGTTCCAGTTGCTGTTCGACGTTGGTTTGCAACCAGATGACGAAACCGCGCGTGGACAATCGCTGCCGATTGGCTGCCGCGAGTACGGCGCCGGCGCCCGTGGCCAGGATCACGCCGACGCGCTGACTGCACGCATCCAGCAGTGCGCTTTCACGTGCACGAAAGCCGGCTTCACCCTCAATCTCGAACACCATGCTGACGCTCGCTCCGGTATCGCGTTCGATCTCCTGATCGAGATCGACAAACGGCAGTTCATAATGCGCGCTGAGGCGGCGTCCAACGGACGTCTTGCCGGCGCCAGTGGCACCGACGATGAACAGGTTGGGTGACGGGTTCATGCGCAAATGCTAGCAGGGCTGGTGGGCGCGACGAAGATCACGCCGCCGGTCAGCGTGCTGGTTCGCGCGAATCGACGGGAGGCATGCGCGCGCCGTCCGCGGCGCAGGGTGGGTACGGCGGCTGCGCAGGTTTGCAGTGGAGAGGACATGGTGAGTGAACGCGTGTTGTTGGCCGGTTGCGGTGATCTGGGTTTGCGTGTGGCGCAGCGCCTGCGCGCGCGCGGCGACGAGGTGTGGGCGCTGCGCCGCACGCCGCCAGACGAGGCTGATGCTGGCATCCACTGGATACGCGCCGATCTGACCGAGGCGCGGAGCCTGCAACACCTGCCGGCGGGCTTGACCCAACTCATCTATCTGCCCGCACCGGAGCGGCGCGATGCGTGCACTTACGGCGCGTTGTTTGCCGATGGTTTGCGCAACCTGCTGGCCGCCGCCGGCATGGAGACGCTGCAGCGCGTGTTGCTGGTGTCCTCCAGTGCGGTATACGGCGAGCACGGCGGCGCCTGGGTGGACGAAGATTCGCCGACGGCGCCGCTGGCGTTCAACGGCACGGTGTTGCGTGACGTCGAGCAGTGGCTGACCGCGCAGCCGGTGCGCTCGATTGTGCTGCGTCTGGCCGGGTTGTATGGGCCGGGGCGGTTGCAGTTGCTGGAGCGCTTGCGCGCCGGATTGGTCACGGTGCCGCGCGCGACGCGGCACTGGGCAAATCGCGTGCATGTGGATGATGCTGCCGCGGCTATCGTGCATGTGCTGCACCTGGGCGACCCGCTGCCCGTGTATCTGGGAGTGGACGACACGCCACTGCCGCTGGATGTCCTGTACGACCATCTGGCGGGCTTGATCGGCGCACCGCTGCCTGGCGACGGACCGGCCCCGGCCGGTGTCGGCAGCAAGCGGTTGAGCAATGCGCGACTGCGCGCGAGTGGTTTTGCGCCGCAGTGGCCGGATGCGCGCGCGGGGTACGCGGCGTTGCTGGCGCGCTGAATGGTTGCGCCCGGCACCGGGGTGATGCTGGTTCCGGTTGCAGCTGGCGTTGGGCGTCAGTTCCGTCCCGGTTGTGTGCGGCGGCGCGCGGGTGGCATCGACGCCGCTCTCACATCCCGGTCGGCATGCTGCCGAGGTCCTTGCAGCGAACCATTGGCAGTTTCATCTGCGGCTTGCCCACCTGTGGTGGGCTTCTGTCGCGCCACTGACGTGGCATGTTCGGCACCACTGGCTTGGCTGGGTGCAGGCGAGCGTGGTGGTTCCGGTCGGCAGCGTGGGTAGCGGTGGACTTCGCGGCAGGGCGACGCGCTGCGCCGTCCGGCGTAGCCCAACCGGAGATTGACCATGTCGGTAGCCAAGGTAATCGAAATCAATGCCTCGTCCAGCGAAGGGCTGGAAGCGGCAGTGCAGCACGGCTTGAGCAAGGCGGCCGAGTCGGTGACAAAGATCAAGGGCGCCTGGGTCAACGAGATCACCGTGGTCACCAGCGACGATGGCAAGGTGACGGAGTGGCGGGTCAACATGAAGATCAACTTCATCGTCGACTGATGCGGTGGTGTTTGCGCGGCGGCAAACGTTGCCACGCTCAGCCGTGGCTGAGTGCCGTGACGTGTCGCTCGTCGTCATATTCCACGACGCTGTCGGCCAGTGCCGGCAGCGTGGCCAATGCGTGCCGGCTCAAGCGCTCGAAGTGGGCAAGAAAGTGCCGCATGGCCGCGGCGTCCATGGCCAGTGGTGCATGCCGGGCCAGCAGGTCCTGCTCCTGTTCCCCGCGCCAGCGCTGCACGATGTCCCAACTTGGGGCTTGCAGCACGATCAGCGCATCAAATTTGCGCCACAGCGGTTGATAGCCGCGCAGCTGGCGGTTTACCCAGCGGCGCCAGGTGCCGTCGGGATCTTCGTCGCGCTCCAGGGCGTTGATCGGCGCCAGCAACTGCGATTGCAGTTGCGGGCGAATGCCCAGCGCCCAGCCTTCGACGATCACCAGTTTCGGCACGCGGATGATGCGTGGCCAACGTGACGGCGGTATGCGGGTATCCCGACCCTTGTCGAAACGCGGGTGGGTGACCGGGAGTTTCACCGAAGCGCTCGGCATCGCCGCCAGCACCGACAACAGCAGCTCGATCTCGTGGGTGCCGGGCACGCCACGTGTGCGCAACAGCGGATGGATTTGTTGCGCCAGGTCTTCGCGGTCACCGCGCGCGTAGTAGAAGTCGTCCAGCGACAGCACCTCGGTGGGCCAGCCGCCGGCTTCCGCCCTGGCCTTCATTACCCGTGCCAGCGTGCTCTTGCCGCTGCCCTGCAGGCCAGACAAGCCGAGCACGTAAGGTCGGCGTGAGCGGGCGATGCGGCCGGCGTATTGATCGATCAAATGGCCGGCGAGGGCGTCGTTGGAGTTGCTGGCATACGGTTTCATGCGTGACCCGTGCGGTAGCGCGAAGGGAATCCGGGGGGTGGTGTAACGCGATCCCCCGGCGCTCGGACAGGTGGCCGCGGTGCTGGACTGGCGTGCACCGGAATACACCCCGTCGAGGTGTGCAGATCCGCTGCTGCAGTGCGGCCGGGAGCGGGCGTTGGTTTATCATGAGCGAAGATCATCCGCGCCATGATGCCGCGTGTTGGGCGCGATGCAAAAGGAAAGTTTTGACCCCATGCTGAATTCCGAGATCCTCACCACCTTTCGCGGCCTGCTGGACGAGGCGATCGCCAGCCCCGATCGCGAACCCACGGCGATGAATCTGGCAACCGTGGATGCTGCCGGTCACGTGTCGTCGCGCATGGTGTTGCTCAAGGGGGTCGATGAACGCGGCTTCCGCTTCTACACCAACTACGAGAGCGACAAGGGCAGCCAGCTGGAAGTACACCCGCAGGTGGCACTGAATTTCCACTGGAAGCTGCTGCGTGATGGCGTGCAGGTGCGCGTCGAGGGTTACGCGCGCAAGTTGCAGAGCGAGGAATCCGATGCGTACTTCGCGACGCGCGCGCGCCACAGCCAGATCGGCGCATGGGCGTCGTTGCAGTCGCAGACCTTGCCCGATCGCGCCACGTTCGAACAACGCGTGGCGCGCTACGAACAGGAGTTTGCCGGGCGCGAGGTCACCCGGCCGCCGCACTGGGGAGGGTTCCTGGTAGAGCCTGATGCGCTGGAGTTCTGGTACGGCGCGGCGTTTCGCCTGCATACCCGCATACGCTGGATCCGACACGGACAGGCGTGGACCAGTCACCTGCTGTATCCGTGATGGCAGGGCGATGACGGCCGCGCATTCCAGCATCGCGGTAGCCACGCCCGGGCGTGGCTTCATCGACATCACCGCCGCGGTGGCTGCGCGGGTCGCTGGCAGTGGCGTGACTTGCGGGATCGCGTTGGTGTTTGTTCCGCATACCAGTTGTTCGCTGTTGCTGGGCGAGAACGCCGACCCGACCGTGCGCGAGGATCTGGAGCGTTGGTTTGCCCGCGCGGTGCCTGATGCTGATCCGTTGTTCCGGCATGTGGCCGAGGGTCCTGACGACATGCCCGCGCATGTCCGCTCGATCCTGGCTGGCGTGAGCGTCACCGTCCCGGTGCAGGCGGGTCGGTTGCAGCTCGGGACGTGGCAGGGATTGTACTTGTGGGAACACCGCCGGCAGCCGCATCAGCGCACGGTGCTCGTGACCGTGCTTGACGCGCAGCAGACCGCGCCATGAGCGACGCCTATCCGCAGCGTATCGTCTGCCTCACCGAAGAGCCCACCGAAGTGCTGTATGCGCTGGGTGAGCAGGCGCGCATTGTTGGTATCTCCGGCTTCACCGTACGTCCGCCGCAGGCGCGCAAGGAGAAGCCCAAGGTTTCCGCGTTCACCAGCGCCAAGATTGACGCGATCCTGAAGCTGCAGCCGGATCTGGCGATTGGTTTTTCCGACATCCAGGCGGACATCGCGCGTGAGCTGATCAAGGCCGGCGTCGAGGTATGGATCAGCAACCATCGCAGTGTCGCCGGCATCCTCGCTTACATCCGCCGGCTCGGCGCGATGGTGGGTGCGCACGAAAAAGCCGAGGCCTACGCGCAGCGTGCGGAGCGGCATATTGCCGCCATTCGCGCGGCGGCTGCGCAACTGCCGCGTCGGCCCAGGGTGTACACGGAGGAGTGGGATGAGCCGATCATCACCGGTATCCAGTGGGTGGCCGAGCTGGTCGAGATTGCCGGCGGCGACGATTGTTTCCCCGAGCTGTCGCGTCAGTCACTGGCGAAACAACGCATCCTGGCCAATGGCGATGAAGTCGTACGTCGCGCGCCGGACATCATCCTGGGTACGTGGTGCGGCAAGCGCTTTCACCCCGAGCGCGTGGTGACGCGCCCCGGGTGGGACGCGATCCCGGCCGTGATGCATGGTGACCTGTACGAGATCAAGTCATCGATCATCCTGCAGCCCGGCCCGGCGGCGTTGTTCGCTGGGCTGGATGCGATCCACCAGATCGTCGCGGCGTGGGCCCGGCGCTGAGCCATGACTGGTGCGCGGCGCCGACTGCCGTCGCTGACGGCGGGCGGAACCGTGCGTGGTAGTCAGGCGCCGACCGCCAGTTGACTGCCCAGATCCAGTAACGGTGCGGCCACCAGCATGCGTGCCAGGAACAAGACGAGCAGGATCACCATGGGCGCAAAGTCGATGTTGCCGGCAATGAGTTTTCCGCGCAGCGGACGCAGCACGGGCGCAACCAGGGCATCCATCAGCCGCAGCAGTGGCTGGTGCTGATCGACTGCAAACATGCTGAGGAGCGACCAGGCGAAGACCAGCACGATGTACACCAGCAAGACGAAATCGAGCAAGTCCGCCAGTGCCAGCACCAGCAGACCGGGTATCTGCGGCAGCAACCCAGCCAGTGCAAACAGCAACAGGCGCTTGAGCACCAACGCCAGCCATGCCAGCACCAGCGCGGCGAGATTGATACGCCGCCAGTTGGGCACGACCCGCCGCAGCGGTGCGAGCACGGGGTTGGTGTAGCGGTAGATGAGCTGGCTCAGCGGATTATGGAAATCCGCGCGACACGCCTCCGCCATGGCGCGCAGCACCAACAGCGTGACCACGAGGTCGAAAGCCAGACCCAGCAGGAATGACACTGCGTTGAACATGTAACTCATGCGGACGTATCCAGGTTGGCCGACATTTCCTCACCGCGGCGCGTGGCCGCAGCTACTGCCCGCGCCACGATGCGGGGCAGGTCATCGGCACTTAAGCTCTCCAGCGCCGCCTGCGTGGTGCCGTGGGGCGAGGTGACGCGTTGGCGCAACACGGCGGGATCGTCGCCACTTTCGGTGAGCATGCGCCCGGCGCCAAGGCAGGTTTGCGCCGCGAGCGCACGCGCGATATCGCTTGGCAAGCCTTGCGCCATGGCTGCCGCCACCAGATGTTCGACCAGCGCGAAAAAGTACGCGGGCCCGGAGCCGGACAGCGCGGTGACGGTGTCCATCAGGCGTTCGTCGTCAACCCAACGGGTGATGCCAACGGCGTCCAGAATGTGCTGTGCCTGCGCTTTCTGGGTGGGGCCGACGCGATGGTTGGCACACAGCGCCGTGGCCCCGGCGCCGATCAGCGCGGGCGTGTTCGGCATGCAGCGCACGATCGCCAGGCCCGCACCAAACCAGCGTTCCAGTTGGTGCAGGCGCACGCCGGCCGCGATGGAGATCAACAGTGGCCGCTGGTGCTGCAGGGTGTCGTGCAGGGCAGCGTGGAGCGTGGGCATGATTTGCGGTTTGACCGCCAGCACGACGACTTCGGCTGCGGCCACCGCAAGTTGGCTGTCGGCGTAGCTGGCCACGCCAAAATCCCGACCCAGCGCCTGGCGCGCTTCAGCCAGCGGTTCGGCCACGCTGAGGCGGTCGGCGGCAATACCCGTCTTGAGCAGCCCGCCAATCAGGCTGCGCGCCATGTTGCCGCCGCCAATGAAGGCAATTCGTGTCATGCAAGGTTCCTCGCGTCATCCAGAGTGGCTACCTTAGCCGGAGCTGAGGCTCACCGCGAAGTGGCGGTGACACGGTCGACATGCTGTCGCGGGAACGGCGTGCAGCGGGCGCCCCGGGCAAGCCACTGCGGCGTGCGTCAAGCTTTGTGCGTTTGCGACGTGCGGGGCTGGTCGCGCACGCCGCCGGCCGAGTACCATCCAGACAGCCGCAGGGGTCGGGTCTTCCGTTGCCGGGTTTGCGCTGGCGGGCGTTTGCCGCCGGTGGCGAGACATGCGAGTGACCCGCGCCAGTGCTGCGTACCGTTCATTGCTGTACATGATCAGTCAGGGGAGCGACAGATGGATATTGCCGAACTGCTTGCGTTCTCGGTGAAGAACAAGGCCTCCGATCTGCATTTGTCGGCGGGGTTGCCGCCGATGATTCGCGTCGATGGTGATGTACGCCGGATCAACATCCCCGCGCTGGAGCACAAGCAGGTGCACTCGCTGATTTACGACATCATGTCGGACAAGCAGCGCCGCGACTACGAGGAGTTTTTCGAAACCGACTTCTCCTTCGAGATTCCGGGTCTGGCACGTTTTCGCGTCAATGTGTTCACCCAGAACCGCGGTGCTGGCGCGGTGTTCCGCACCATTCCTGCCGAAGTGCTGACGCTGGAGGATCTTGGCTGCCCGCGTATCTTCAAGGAATTGATTGATCAGCCGCAGGGGCTGATCCTGGTGACCGGGCCGACTGGCTCGGGCAAGTCCACCACACTGGCGGCGATGGTCGATCACATCAACAAGACCAAGTACGGGCACATGCTGACGATCGAGGACCCGATCGAATTCGTGCATACTTCGCAAAAATGCCTGGTCAACCAGCGCGAGATCCACCGCGATACGCTGGGCTTCAACGAGGCGTTGCGCTCGGCGTTGCGCGAGGACCCCGATTTCATTCTGGTTGGTGAGTTGCGCGATCTGGAAACCATCCGCCTGGCGCTGACCGCTGCGGAAACCGGCCACCTGGTGTTCGCCACCGTGCACACGAGTTCCGCCGCCAAGACGATCGACCGCATCATCGACGTGTTTCCCGCCGGCGAAAAGCCGATGGTGCGCTCCATGCTGTCCGAGTCGTTGCGCGCGGTAGTGTCGCAATCGTTGCTGAAAAAGGTGGGCGGCGGGCGCATGGCCGCCCATGAGGTCATGGTTGGCATCCCCGCCATCCGCAACCTGATTCGCGAGGACAAGGTGGCGCAGATGTACTCGGCCATCCAGACTGGCCAGCAGTTCGGCATGCAGACGCTCGATCAATGCCTGCAGGATCTGGTCAAGCGCGGGGTGGTGTCACGCCAGGAAGCGTCCGGCTACGCCAAGAGCAAGGACTTGTTCAAGTAAGTGTGGAAAGAGGGAGAACGTCATGGTCGGGCTTTGCCGGTTATTGATGTTTGGCGCATTGTTGCCGTTGACCCCGATTTCCTGTGTCGCGTTTCCGCTCCGCCATCTCGAGGGCACACCCCATGAGCGATTTTGATTTCACCTCGTTCCTGAAGTTGATGGTGCACAAGAAGGCCTCCGACTTGTTCATCACGGCCGGCGTGCCACCGTCGCTGAAGGTGCAGGGGCGTATCGTGCCGGTGACGCAGAGCCCGCTGAGCGTGCAGCAATCGCGCGACATGGTGCTCAATGTGATGACGCCGGGGCAGCGCGAGGAGTTCGAGAAAACCCACGAGTGCCAGTTTGCGATTTCAGCGCAAGGGGTAGGCCGTTTCCGCGTGTCGTGCTTCTACCAGCGCAACTGCGTGGGCATGGTGTTGCGGCGAATCGAGTCGAAGATCCCGAGCGTCGAGGAACTGCACCTGCCACCGGTAGTCCAGCAATTGGCGATGACCAAGCGCGGCATCATCATTTTCGTCGGCGGTACCGGCACGGGTAAATCCACTTCGTTGGCGGCGGTGATCGGCTATCGCAACCAGAACTCGAGCGGTCACATCATCACCATCGAGGACCCGATCGAGTACGTGCACAAGCACGAAGGCTGCATCATCACCCAGCGTGAAATCGGCATCGACACCGACAGCTGGGAGAACGCGCTGAAAAACTCGCTGCGCCAGGCGCCCGACGTGATCATGATTGGTGAGGTGCGTACGCGCGAGACGATGGAGCACGCGATCAACTTCTCCGAAACCGGTCACCTGTGTCTGTGCACCTTGCATGCAAACAATGCGAATCAGGCAATGGATCGCATCCTGCACTTCTTCCCCGAGGATCATCGCTCACAGTTGCTGATGGACCTGTCGCTGAACCTGAAGGGCGTCGTCGCGCAGATGCTGATCCCCACCCCGGATGGCAAGGCGCGCCGGGTGGCGGTGGAGATCCTGCTGGGTACGCCGCTGGTGCAGGATTACATCCGTCAGGGTGAAATCCACAAGCTGAAAGAAGTCATGAAGGAGTCGACTTTGCTCGGCATGCGGACGTTCGACCAGAGCCTGGTCGAGCTGTATCAGGCCGGGGAGATTTCCTACGAAGACGCATTGCGCCATGCCGACAGCTCGAACGAGGTGCGGCTGCGCATCAAGTTGTCCCAAGGTGGGGACGCACATACCCTGTCACAGGGGATGGATGGTGTCGACGTGGAGGAAACCACGGATCAGCGCGGTTTCGGCGGCAACAATCTGCTCAATCGCTGACCCACCACGAGCGCGCTGGCGCTGTGCCAACTTGCGCACGTTGCCCGGACTTTGCCGCGTATGGTTCGTGAGCCCGGCATGAAAGCAGGGGCCCGAGTGGGCCCCTGCTTTCGTTTGCATTTGCCGTGATGGGTCGATCAATGGCCCGCGCTGGCACTGCGCGCAGGCATATCAGACATCGGGTGATCGGTCTTGGGCATGGGGTGGTCGGTGCCCATGCCACTTACCCGCAAATTGCTGGCATCCACGCTTTTTACCCCTTTCACCGCCTTGGCCAGGTTCACCGCGCGCGTTTTCTCGCTGCTGGTCGACACCATGCCGGACAGCGTGACCATGCTGTCGCTGGTATCCACATCGATGTCTGAAGCCTTGACGTTCTTGGCGGTGGCCAGTTCGGACTTTACCTTGGCGGTAATCCAGGCATCCGCGGCCTTGTCGGGTACGGTCTGGTTGTCCGTGGATTCTTGCGTCTGCGGGGTGGCATATTGCGCCAGCGCCTGGTTGAGTGGCACGGCAGCAAAGGCGCCTACCAGCGCGGCGGCGAAGACGCTATTGCGAAGCATGTGATTACGCATGGAAGTCTCCTGAGGTGGGGCGGCTGCCAGACGGGGGTCGACGACAAGCCGCGGCTATGTCGCTTGTGTGGCACGATGAGAACGCGCACGCCGTGAAAACGACGTGCGCGTCAGCTGCCACCGTTCAGGTAAATGGTGCGGGTCGTAGGGAGCCGCGGATGGGGCGAATCGCGCGCAGGTCCGGGTCGCCAACGAGCGCCCCGGACGAGCGTCGGCTTAGTTGCGGGACTGCAACTTCGACAGCAAACGCAGGATTTCCAGGTACAGCCACACCAGCGTCACGGTCAGCGCAAACGCGCCGTACCACTCCATGTACTTTGGTGCACCCGATTGCGCACCGGATTCGATCAGGTCGAAATCCAGCACCAGGTTCAACGCTGCAATAATCACCACGAACGCGCTGAAACCAATGGCCATGAAGCCGTTGCCGCTGATGAAGTCCATCGAGTGGCCGAAGAAACCCATGACAAACTGCGCGAGATACAGCAGCAGGATGCCGCCGGTCGCGGCCACCACGCCCAGCTTGAACTTCTCGGTGGCCCGAATGAGCCCACTGCGATAAGCCAGCAGCATCGCTGCCATGGTGCCGAAGGTCAGACCCACGGCCTGCATCACGATGCCGGGATAGCGCGCCTCGAAGATCGCCGACAACGCCCCGATGAACACGCCCTCGACCAGCGCATACAGCGGCGCGGTGAACGGCGCCCAGGTCTTCTTGAAGGCAGTGACCAGCGCCAGTACCAGGCCACCGATCGCGCCGCCAAGCACCAGCGGCATCATGGCTGGTGCACTGTCCGGTCCGGTGAACTGCGCCCAGCTGTACATCGCGCCCACCAGTACCAGGATCAGCATCAAGCCGGTCTTGTTGACCGTACCGTTGATGGTCATGGCATCGTCGCCGTGGGCGATCAGTGCGCCATTGGCGACGTCCAGGAACGTGTTCTTGTTGAGTGCCGGGTTACCGCTTTGCATGTTCATCTCCGTGGGGGTGGCTGGCGTGCGGGTGGGCGTGAGCCCGGTCGCGCACCGGTGCGCATCGACTCGTCCAGCTTACTTCAACGTCGTCTGGCTGGTAACTACCATGCCCTTGTCGTCGACGTGCATTTCCGCGTCGATGTTCAGGATGCGTTCGGCCTGCAGCTGCATGGCGGCGAATTGCGCCTTGGAGCGCGCCGCGTCGGCCGCGATTTCCTGGACGTCGTTGGTGCTGTCGGGGGTCATGGACGGCTCGTCACTCCTGGTGAGGGCTGCCGTTGCCGCCGCAAAGCTGTCGACCTTTTGCTCCATCAGTCGCAGCCATTCCATGTACATGTTGCCGCTCAAGTGCATGCGTGCCATGCGTCCTGCGTCACCGCCAGGGGATTTCAGGCTCTCCCGCAGTTTGGCGTCCGCGCCGGCGCCGACGCCGAGCGCGAGCACCTTGTCGGTCATGGCAATCCATGCGGGCTGGCCAAGCATGGTTGTCAGATCCTTGGTCAGCGCCAGCGGCGTACCGTCCACCGCCGGCTTCAACTGGTTCAGTGAGGGCACGCTCATCTGGCCCATGGCAAACAAGCCGGGTGCGTTGGTGGTCGCCACCAGCAGGCGGCCGGAAAACGTGGGCATGCCACGGCCGTCGTTGGCCGGCACCAGGCTGTCCAGCGCAATGCGGATCCCCTGCAGGTCACCGAACGGCGGGATCGCAGCCTTCTGCACCACCGGGCCGAGCTTGGCGAAGCTGTCATTGAGATCGAGCAGCGTCGGACAAGTGAACGGCTTGGCGGCCACGGCGTCCACCTGGGCCGACCAGAACGTGCGCAACGACGCTATGGGCAACGCAATACTCACATCGAGTGGCGCGGTGCCGGTGCTGCCCAGTCCGGGCAAGGCAACTTTCAAGTCCGCGAATGCCTGGCTGATGTCGGTGGCCAGCGCGATGTCCAGGCGCGCGTCCTGGTGCTTGGCGTTCAGTGTCGTGTAGCCAAAGCTCAGGGCGGGGACGCGGGCGGCGATGCGACTGGCATCCGCGACGCAACTTGGCGGCACCGCCACCAGTTGGTTGGCGACCGGCTCCCCGGTCTTGACGGACACGGCCTTGGCGCGTGCGCTGCGCAGGGCATTCAGCAGGGGATCTTTGCCACCCAGCAGCAGCGGCAGCTGACGGGTCATGTCTACCTGGCCGATCACGTACTTGGTGTAACCGTTGGTTTTGGCCAGCTTGGCCAGACGACCGTCGTCCTGCAGACTCTTTTGTGGCCGGTCCAACCCCAGTGCCTGGCGCAGCAACGGCTTCGACGCGTCCGCCGGCAGCACTGCCAGTACCGCGTGCTTGCCTTGCGTGGCCAGTACGACCTCGGTGCCCGAGGCGGCGAAGACGTGCCGCCGGTAACTTTGTCCGCCCTCGCGCAGCACGTCCAGTTGCGTGCCGTAAGCGGTTTCCAGGCGATCCACGAAGCGATCGAATGCCTTGTGGTCACTGAGTTCGATACGGGCGACGGGTGCCAGTCCAATGCCGTACAGCGCATGGTAGCCGCCGAGATTGATGCCGGCGTCGTGGGCAAATGTTTCGATCGTCTTGCCCTTGAACTCCGCCGTCAACGCGTGCAACAGGCGCGCACCGTCCGGGTCCTTCTCGGCGAAGCGGTCAGCCGTGGCATTCAGTTGCGCGAGCTGCGAGGGCAGTTGCGCGTCCGCCTGCGTCAGCAACGCCGCGCGGGTGTCGGCGTCCAGCGTATCCAGGTTGGCCAGTACGTACGGCGTGTCCGCCGGGGCAAACGCCAGCGGGGCATCCTTGTCCTTGTGTGCACAAGCCACGAGCATGGCGCTCGCCAGGCCCAGCGCGATGAAACGCGTCGTCAGTCGCATGTTGTGTCCCGTGGTGATGGTCGCTGCATGGCGCATTATGCCTGCATTGCCCTTGCGCACGCGGCCAGTGGCGGGTTTGGCTGGGGTCTTGCGTGCCGCCGAGTGGGTCCGGCTTGCGCCCCGCATGGCTCAGCGCGCGAGCACTTCGTCCAGCACGGCCATGCGCACGAATACGCCGTTGCCGACCTGTTCCAGAATGCGTGACTGCGCACCGTCGGCGACCTCCGACGCTATCTCGATGCCCCGATTGATCGGGCCCGGATGCATTACCAGACAGCCTTTGGCGGCGCGTGCGAGGCGTTGCGGGTCCAGCCCGTAGCGGGCGAAGTACGCCGCTTCGTCGGGCAGTTCGGTGGCGGCCATGCGCTCTTTTTGCAGGCGCAGCATGATGACCGCGTCGGCGCCGACGATGGCTTGATCGAAATCGTCGTAGCTGCTGGTCTGCGGAAACTCTTGCGCATCGGGCATCAGCGCGGCGGGTCCGCACAAGCGAATCCGTTTCACGCCCAGCCGGGTCAGCGCCTGCACATCCGAGCGGGCGACGCGTGAATGCTTGATGTCGCCGCAAATCGTGATGGTGAGTTGGTCAAAGTCCGGTCGGTGCTGGCGGATCGTGAGCGCATCCAGCAAGCCTTGCGTCGGATGCGCGTGCTCGCCATCGCCAGCGTTGATGACCGATACCCCGCTCATTGCCCGATGCACCAGCGCGTCCGCCGTGCCGCCCTCCTTGTGGCGCACGATGATCGCGTCCAGATGCATGGCCTCGAGCGTATGCAGCGTGTCAAACAACTCCTCGCCCTTGCGGGTGGAGGAGAGACCGATATTGAAATTGATCACGTCGGCGCCGAGTCGACGTGCCGCCAGCTCGAATGACGTGCGCGTCCGCGTGGAGGGCTCGAAGAACAGATTGAGCACCGTGCGCCCGGCCAGGATATCGAGCTTGCGCGTGCCATGTGCGCAGGCATCGCGCAGTGCTTCGGCGCGATCAAGCAGGCGCTCGATGGTATCTCGCGGCAGGTTTTCGAGGGTGGTGAGATGACGCAGGCGAGGACTCATGGACGTACCGGATAGAGAGGAGATCAGGATGGGTTGGTGGCGGACGTGGCAGATGCGTTGAGCAGCAGCCAGCGCTCGAGGATGATGGCGGCGGCTTCGGCGTCGATGGTGGCGCTGTCGTGGCGGCGTTTGAGCCCGGTGGCGCGCGCGCGGGCGAAGCGTTGTGCCGCTTCGCGTGAACTGTCGCGTTCGTCGACCAGGGTGGCCGGCAGGGCGTAACGCGCCTGTAACTGCGCGGCGAAGCGGCGCGCGGCCCGGCTGGCTGGCTGCTCTGCGCCGTCCAGCGTCAGCGGCAAGCCGATCACCAGCGCGTCGGGCAGCCATTCGTTGCGCAGGGCATCGAGGCGCTGCCAGTCCGGCTCACCGTCGCGCATGGCCACCGTGCCCAGCGCGCGCGCGCTCGAGGTGATCGCATTGCCCACCGCCACGCCGGTCAGCCGGCTGCCGACATCGAAGCCGAGCACACAGCTCACGCGTGACCCGCGTAGCCAGACAACTGGCTCGGGTCCACCCCGACCAGGCCAGCCGCCGCGCTCCAGCGCTCCTCCAGCGGTGTGTCAAACACGATGCGGTCACTGGCCTCGGTGGTAAGCCACGCGTTGGCCATGATCTCCTGCTCCAGCTGCCCCGCGTCCCAACCGGCGTAGCCAAGTACCATGACCGCCTCGCGCGGACCTTCGCCCGCAGCCATGGCGACCAGGATGTCGCGAGAGGTGGTTACCGACCACATGTCGTTGACGCGATAGCT
>DATCWU010000282.1:0-4528 GCA_036566165.1 Rhodanobacter sp.
AATCTTGAACGTTGCGGCAAAGTCCGAATCCGCCGCAACGGCGACTGTCATCGGCAACCAGTAGATCACAGCTAGTCGGTGTCCGGCCGGTCCCCGGTTTTCACTTTGCGCTTTTCCAGCTCCAGCACCAACGGGGTCAGCTCGGCAATGCGTGCCTGGATGCGCACACGCGCGTAGTAGTCCAGATCGGTGCGCTTGAGCATGCGTTTGAGCTGTTCCATCGCGTCGAATGGACGCCCGGAGTAATAACTGGCGTCGGCGAAGGCCTCTGCAGCGCGTACGTCGTCACCCGCCTTGCTGCTGGCGCGGGCGTAGGCGGAATAAATTTCCGGCTCCACGGCGTTGTCCAGCAAAGGGCGCAGCAGGTCGGCGGCGCTGGTTGCCTGACTCTTGTCGCCGCCCGCGGTCAGCGCGTTGGCATACGCCAGCGCCACGGCGCGATTGCGCGGAGATTGTGTGTTGAGTTCGCTGTAGATCGCCAGCGCGGCGGCACGCTGACCGGCTTGCAGCCGCGCGTCGGCCAGCGCGAGCTTGAGCACGAGATTGCCGGGGTTCGCCTGCAGCATCGGCGCCAGTTCACTGATGGCCTGCCCGTCGCGACCACTGCGGCTGAGTGCCAGCGCATAGCCGTAGCGGTTGGCTGGCGTGTCGAAGCCCTGATCGTGTTGCAAGTTGGACGCGTAGTAGATCGCCAACTTGGGCGCGCTGCCAGCCAGCACCCGAACGCGTTCACGCATCAGGTCGTAGGTGTCCAGCCCGGCGCTGACGGCAGCCACGCGGGTGATTTGCGTAGGATCCTTGACGAACGGAATTGGCGCCGTGCTTTTGGCCCATTGCTCCGGTTGCAGTGTGGTGCCGGACGGGCGCAATTTTTGCGCGGCCTTCAATGCACCGGCGCGAGCCTTGGCGTCGCTGATGCGCGCCACGTTGACCGGGTGCGTCCGCAGTAGCGCAGGCACGTCGTCGCCACCGGCACCGGTGCTCTGCGCATCCTGCATGCGTTCGAAAAACGCGGCCATGGCATCCGGGTCAAAGCCGGCATTGGCCAACGTCTGGATACCGACCCGGTCGGCCTCGATCTCATCCTTGCGGGTGAAGTTGATCGACTTTTGCGCGAGCAGCCCCTGGCCGCCGGCCAGCACCGCCATGGGGGCATCGCCACCGCCTCCGGCCGCACCCGCGGCGATTGCACCGAGCAGTACCAGTGCCATCAGCGGCGCGTCTTTTTTCGAATCCTCGAACGTGCGTTGCAGATGGTTCTGGGTGATGTGGCCTATTTCGTGGGCGATGACGCCGGCCAGCTCGCTTTCGCTGCGCGTGATGTTGATCAGGCCGGCGTTGACCGCGATGTAGCCGCCTGGCGCCGCGAATGCGTTGATCTCCTGGTCTTTCACGATAAAAAACGTGAAACGATCCTTCGGCTTGCTGCTGTTGGATGCCAGGCGGTAGCCGAGGTCGTTGACGTAATCGTCGAGCAGCGGGTCATCCACCACCATGTCCAGCGCGCGCATCTGGCGCAGCATGGACGCCCCATAATCCCGTGCCTCCTGTGGCGAGATCAACGCATTCGCGGAGCTGCCAAGGTCGGGCAAACGCACGTCCTGTTGGGCACCAGCGGCAAACGCGAGCGTCATGCTGAGCAGTGCCGTCAGCAGGCGCACGGGGGGGTGTCGTAGTCGCATGATCATATAATCGGGACGATACCACTGTGACCGTTGCCGGCTGTTTCGGTTCCGCCGCCGGCGGCCGTGGCTTGCGCCGGGCGCCGCGTGTCCCCATGTGGGAACCACCATCTGCCATCGAGGCCGTGTGTTGCCATGTCCAAGATCGAGATTTATTCCACTGCCAGCTGCCCATACTGTGTGGCAGCCAAGAATCTGCTCAAGTCCAAGGGGCTGGAATGGAGCGAGGTGCGTGTCGATACCGACATGGCGCAGCGTGAAACCATGCTGGCGCGCAGTGGTGGCGCGCGCACGGTCCCACAGATCTTCATCAACGACCAGCATGTCGGTGGCTATGACGACCTGGTTGCTGCCGATCGCAGTGGCAAGCTCGCGCAACTGCTGGAAGTTCCCGCATGACCGATCGCCTGGCTGAATTCACGGCGTTTCGCCAACGTTTGAACGAGCGGATCCTGGCTGAAGACAATCAGGTCGTGCGCCGCTTCTTTGCGCTGGACACGCAAACCTACAAGGCCGGCGCGCTGGATGTGCGGACCAAGGAGATGCTGGGCCTGGTTGCGTCACTGGTGCTGCGTTGTGACGACTGCATCAGCTATCACGTGGTGCAATGCAAGGAAGCCGGAGTGCAACGCGACGCGATGTTCGAGGTGTTCAGTGTGGGTCTGGTGGTGGGCGGTTCCATCGTCATTCCGCATTTGCGCCGCGCGGTGGATCTGCTGGATCAGCTTGAATCGGGCGCACCCGCGCCAACCGGCGCCTGCGCAGAGCATGTGTGAAAGGTGGGCTGAAGTCGCGCTTCGTCTCATTCCGCGCAACGCTGCATGCGACTATCTGCAAGCGTGAACACGCGTTGTGCACTGTTGCCGCAGGCAGGCAGCGGTCATAATTGGCGGCTTCCCACACGCATCGCGCAGTCGGCTGCGGGTGCTGTGGGGCTTTCAGTTGTGAGGAGTTTTCATGAGCAAGACGATTGTCGTGATTCCGGGCGACGGCATTGGCCCGGAGATCATGGCGGCGACGCTGCGCGTGCTGGACGCGCTGGATGCCGGCCTGGTGTACGAGCGGGTTGACGCGGGTCTGTCTGCGCTGGAAAAGCATGGCGAACTGTTGCCGCCCGCCACGCTGGCCAGCATCGCCGAACACAAGGTCGCCTTGAAGGGGCCGCTGACCACGCCGATTGGTGATGGCTTCACGTCGGTCAACGTTACCTTGCGGCGGCACTTCGAGCTGTATGCCAACGTGCGTCCCGCGGTCAGTTTCCCGGGCACCAAGTCGCGCTACGACAACATCGACATCATCACCGTCCGCGAGAACACCGAAGGCGCGTATCTGGCCGAAGGGCAGACGCTGTCCGCTGATGGCGAAACCGCGCTGTCGCTGATCCGCAACACCCGCAAGGGCAGCAGTCGCATCGTGCGTTACGCATTTGAGCTGGCGCTCAAGCGTGGCCGCAAGAAGATCACGGCGGTGCACAAGGCCAATATTCTCAAGACCAGTTCCGGCTTGTTCCTCAACGTGGCGCGCGAGATTGCCCGGGAATATCCGCAGATCACGTTCAACGAAATGATCGTGGACAACACCTGCATGCAATTGGTGATGAATCCGCAGCAGTTCGACGTTATCGTCACCACCAACCTGTTCGGGGACATCCTGTCGGATCTTTGCGCGGGCTTGATCGGCGGCCTGGGCCTGGCGCCGGGCGACAACATCGGCGCGGACGTGGCGATTTTCGAGGCCGTGCATGGTTCGGCACCGGACATTGCCGGCAAGGGCATTGCCAACCCGTGTGCCCTGCTGCTGGCCGCGGCCGACATGCTCGACCATCTGGACCTGTGCACCAGGAGCGGGCAATTGCGGCATGCCATCCGTGCGGCGGTGGAGACGGATCGCGCACGCATCACGCCGGATCTGGGTGGCAGCGGCAACACCGAAAGTTTTGCCGACGCAGTCATCGCGCGTCTGCAGCATTGACGGTGGACCGCCGCGTCATCGTCGGTTGAGGTTGGCGCGGCGGGCACCAAAATTCGCTGGCGCAGTGTTACGTGGTCGTGGTGCAGTGACCGGCGTGCCGTCAGGCGCGGTCACTCAGCCAGAAGTGGCCACGGTGCCAGGAAAATCAGCCACAGCAAGGCCAGGATGGCGACGTACTTGCCGGCCTTGTAAATTTTCTTGTGGCGGCGCTTGAATTCCTTTTTCCACTGGTGCATGGCGCCCTTGCGCTGGCTCAGTGCGTACAACCGGTTCACAAGACCGGTTTTCTCCGTATCGCTGTTCGGCGAGGCGGTGATCTTGCCCATGAACGCGCCGACCCGGTAATTGATCGCGCTCATCCAGCGGTTGCGCAGCGGGCGCTCGACGTCGGCGAACAGGATGACGCGGGTCTGGTCGGTCGTGTTTTCCACCCAGTGCACATACGTTTCATCGAACACCACGTCCTTGCCATCTCCCCAAGCGTGTTCCTCGCCGTCGACGAAAATGCGGCACTCGCGCGAGTTCGGCGTGATCAGGCCCAGGTGATAGCGCAGCGAACCGGCGAACGGGTCGCGGTGCGGATTGAGCCGGCTGTTCGGGGCCAGGGTGGCAAACATCGCAGCCTTGATGTCCGGGATGGAATTGAGCAGTTCCACCGTCTTCGGGCATAGCGCCTGGGCCGAGGCCAACGGCTCGCCGTACCACTTCAGGTAGAAGCGCTTCCAGCCTTGCTTGATGAAGCTGTTGAAACTGGCGTCGTCGTTCTTGGTCGTGCCGCGGATGTGGCCTTGGTCAGTCAGTTGCAGCGCCTCGTCGCGGATGGCCTCCCAGTTTGCCTGCAGCAAATCGAGTTGGGGAAAGCCGCGGCGTTCCAG
>DATCWU010000314.1:0-8043 GCA_036566165.1 Rhodanobacter sp.
CTTCCCAGCTGATGTTTTCCAGTATCCGCTCCTCGACGCCGCTGCTGCTGAGCACCGTCTTCCTGCTGATGGGGGTCAGCTTGCTCCACACGCATATCGCGTTGGAGGGACGGACGCTCGGCTTTTCTGTGGCGATGATTGGGGTGTTGACGTCGGCGTATTACGCCGGATTCCTGGTCGGTACCTACACGGTGCCCCGGTTGACGCATCGCATCGGTCAGATCCGCACGTTTGCTTTTTGTACGGCACTGGTGGCGATGGTGGTGCTGGTGCAAGCGCTCGTCCCGGCATACGGCGTGTGGCTCGTCCTGCGTGTTCTGCAAGGATTGCTGCTGGTCGGGCTGTACGCCATTATCGAAAGTTGGCTGAACGCGGCCGCCGAGCCGGCGCATCGCAGCTCGGTGTTTGCGGTCTACATGATGGTGAATCTCGGTGCCAGCGCCGTCGCGCAGCAGTTCCTGCGGGTTGGCGGCGAGGGTTTCGTGCTGTTTTGCATGGTCGCGATTTTGTTTTGCGCCGCCAGCTTGCCGGTGGCCGCGACCCGTCAGCCGCAACCCCAAGTTCACTCGATGCCCCGGGTGCAAATCAAACGCCTGTTCCGGGTGGCGCCCACCGCACTGGTCAGTGCGCTCATCTCCGGACTGGTGCTTGGTGCGTTCTGGGGGCTGTTGCCGTTGTACGCGGCGGCGCGTGGCCTCGGTGCCGAGGGCATCGGCACCTACATGAGCGTCGCCATCGCGGGCGGCGTGGTATTGCAATGGCCCCTGGGGCGCTTTTCCGACCGTATCGATCGCCGGCTGGCGCTTTCGTTGATCAGCGCACTCGCGGCGTTGGCAGCGCTGGCCAACCTGTTTCTGCCGACGGCGGGAGGGGCGGCGGCGATGGTGGTGATATTCGCGTTCGGCGGCATGAGTTTCACCTTGTACCCGATTGCGGTAGCGCACCTGGTCGATTACCTGCATCGCGACGAACTGTTGTCGGCGTCCAGCACCGTGCTCCTGGTCAACGGCATCGGCTCGGCCGTGGGGCCGCTGTTGGCTGGAGCGCTCATGAACCTGGTAACGCCGCAACTGCTGTTTGTCTGGTTCGCCGTGCTTGACGGAATACTGGCCGCTTATGCGTTGTATCGCTTCACCCAGCGCAAACGCGAAGTCACGCTGGGCGACAACTTCGTGCCGCTGGTGACCACTACCCCGACCTCCTTGGAGCTTCGATCCACCAAGGGCGTTCAATAACAGGGGCAGGCGTCAGGTCTCGGGTGCTCCGCCAGTCGGCATCTTCACCGCGACGCCGCGGGGGAACGGAATCACCCGCGGGTCGGGGAATGCGTCAGGAGATCCTTTGGTGATGCGGTCGCGTTGCCGTATGCTTTTTGGGCAAGTGCCTGATCGGCGGAATCGCCAGTCTCACGGCAACACACCATCCTCTCGGAGTCGGCAATGAAGTCAACCTCGGTGCTGCTTGGCCTCCTGCTGCTCGCTGCTTCGGCGTCGTCGCTGGCGGCCCAGGTTGCCGCTTCGCGCCTGCACGAGATCACCGATCCGGACACGCGGGCGTGGTGGCAGGCGACGGAGGCACTATCGAACGATGCGATGGCGGGACGCGACATCGGCTCGGCCGGTTACGATCGCGCGGCGCACCTGGTGGCCAAGCGGTTTGCCGCAGCCGGGTTGCAGCCCGCGGGGGTGGACGGTACCTGGTTTCAGCCGTTCCAGCTTGACGACAGGCGGATCACCACCGCCGGCACGCATATCGCCGTAGGCAAGCAGCCGCTGCGCTTGCTGTACGACATCTTTCCACGTCTTTCGCCGGGCATGCCGACCACGCTGGATGCGTCGGTGGTGTTTGGTGGCTATTGCGCGCCGCGCACGTTGGGCGACGTGCGGGGCAAGGTGGTGTTGTGCTACGGCTGGCGTCGGGCCGGCCATACCCGTCGTGCCGATCGCCTGCAGGCGGTGGCACAGGCGGGCGGCGTCGGCATCCTCGACATTGCCGATCCGGGGTTCACCGAAGAGCCGACCCGCTGGCCGATGGCGTACGCACGTGCGGTGACGCCCGTGGGTGCGCCGGCACCGGCTGGCGATCAGCTCCTGACGGCCTTGCTCAATGCCGATGCGCTGGCGCCGATCATCGCGGGTTCCGGGCATGACGCAACACAGTTGCTCGCCTGGGGCAGCGCGGGCCAGCCGTTGCCGCGCTTCGATGTGCCGGGACACTTTCGCGCCCATTTCCAGGTGCAGCATCGCGTTATCACTTCCGCCAACGTCCTGGGGATGCTGCCGGGCACGGACCCCGCCCTGCGCCAGCAGACCGTAGTGATCTCGGCGCATCTGGACGGCTACGGCCATGGTGAGCCGGTGCACGGCGACGCCATTTACAACGGCACGCTCGACAATGCTGCCTATGTGGCGCTGCTGGAGCGGCTGGCCGCGCGGCGAGACGGCGCAGGGTTCCGCCGCCCGGTACTGTTCGCGGCGTTTACCGGGGAAGAAAAGGGCCTGCTTGGCAGTCGCTGGTTCGTGGCGCACCCCACTGTGCCGCTTGGCTCGATCGTGGCCGACATCAACCTCGATCAGCTACGCCCGATTTTTCCGCTTGACCTGCTGACGGTGCACGCGCTCAACGACAGCACGCTCGGTGACGCGGTCCGCACTGTGGCGTCTGGACTGGGCATCGAGGTCCAGCGCGACCCCGAGCCGGAGCGCCAGTTGCTGCATCGCTCGGATCACTGGCCGTTCATCCAGGCCGGCATTCCCGCGACGGGTTTTGTTTTCGGTTATCGCCCGGGCAGCGAATCGGAGCAGCGTTATCGCCACTGGTATCAGGTGCAATACCACCGCCCACAGGATGATCTGAGCCAGCCGATGGATTGGACTGCCGCCGGCAAGTTCAATCGCTTTTTCTATGCGCTGGTGGCGAACGTGGCCAATGGCGACGCGCCGCCCAAGTGGCAGCCCGGCAGTCTGCTGGCGCCCGCGAAAGCGGATCAAGCTCGTGCCACTCGCGAACGGCAATGATCCCGGCTTTTTTGTTTGGGGCCGACTGTTGCCGGTTGATCCGCGGCCGGTCTGAGCGTGCGATTGCTGCCAGGCCGCTGCGGTCTTGTGCAGGATGCCGGCATCCGGCTCCGGAGAACCTCCGGGTTGCGCAGGGAGGCACTCCATGTGAGGAGAAGTATCCACCTGCGCTGGTGTCACTGCCAAGGGGTGTAAGGACCATGGCGAGGGTTGAGCGCAACGCCCTGCGCTGCCGCCCGGCCTCGCCGCAGCTCACACCTCGCGACCACGGCCGCGGTCGTCTCCCGGCAATGGCTGGTCGGCATGATTCCAGGGGACGGGGGCGGCTACTTGCCGGCAGATCTGGCGCAGGGCGGTTTTCAGGCCTTCCTCCAGGGTGGGGTGATAAAACGGGCGATCGAGGAGCTGCGAGGCAGTCAAGCCGTCGGCGATGGCCCAGGCGAGCTGTTGCGCGATGTGCTCGCCGCCCGGGATGCACAACGCGGCGCCAGTGAGTTTGCCGTCGGCGCGCGCGCCATGCAGTTCGCAGATGCCGTGGGCCTGGCCGATCACCTTGGCGCGACCCTGCCGGGCGTAATCGGCGGCGCCAGTTACGGTGTCGGGATTGCCGGGCTCGGGCAGCTTGCCGATTACCGCGGCTACCGGCCGGCAGAAAGTGATGGCGAGCGGGACGGAGCGACGCGCCCGGCGCAGCTCCGGATAGCTGGCGGCGTTGCGTCCAGCAACCGCGCCGTCGTCCGCGGCTTCGTGCAACAGCGGATGCAGGTCGTTGGCATCGCCAGCGATGAAGACCGGTGCGCCGGCACACTGGAGGGTGGCGGGGTCAATGTCCGGCAGGCCGTTGGCGTCCAGCCGCAGGCCGGCTTGGTCCAGGGCCAGTGCATCCAATTGCGGTGCGCGACCGGCGGCGACCAGCAGCCAGTCAAACTGTGCGGCGCCACCGTCCCAGACCAGGCGTACGCTGTCGCGCTGATTGTTGGCGTATTCGGCGCGCGGTGACTGACCCAGGTGGATGGACAGTTCAGTGGCCAAGATCCGGTGCAGTTCGGCGCTGACCCTGGCGGGCAGGCCGGCCAGCCGATCGCCGCGGTCGAACACTGCGACGCGCACGCCTAGACGCGCGAGGGCCTGCGCCAGCTCCAGTCCGATCGGGCCGCTGCCAATCACGCCGACCGACGCGGGCAGGTCCTCCAGTTCGAAGATGTTCTGGTTGGTCAGGATCCGCTGCTCCACTGCCTGAAAAGCTTTCGGCAGCATTGGTCGGGAGCCGGTCGCCACCACCACGGCACGCGCCTTGATGCGCGTGCCGTCATCCAGTTCCAGCTGGCCTGGGGCAATGAAGCGGGCGCGGCCCTGCAGGCAGGTGCCGGCCGGCAGCCGGGCAAAACTGTCGGTCACGCCTTTCACGAACGTGTCGCGATACCGGCGCAACCGACTCTGCACTGCTATGCCATCGACCCGCGGAGTCGCGTCGATGCCAAACTGCGCCGCGTCGCGCACCGCCTGGGCCGCGTCGGCGGCGGCAATCAGCAGCTTGGATGGCATGCAGCCGACGCTGGCGCAGGTGGTGCCAGCAAACGCCTCGTCGATCAGACGTGTGCTGGCGCCATGGTCGCGTGCGGTTTTCTCCGCCACCAGACCGGCCGTGCCGGCACCGATCACGGCGACATCGCAAGTCTCGGTCCGCTGCGACGCGGCCATGGGCGATTCCTCTCAGCTGGGGGATGGCAGTGCGCGTGAGCCGGTTTTGTCGGCAGTGCGCTGGTTCACGCTAGCGCACGCGGGGTCGTCGGCGCATGAATTGCCCATCGCGTTTGCCGACCAACCGGATCGGTCTAACACGTGGTTGCGGCCGACGGCTGGCCTCCCAGCGGTATGTCTCGTCGAAGCGATGGTGCGCGGTATGCGTTCGCATTCGGCGACCGTTTCGGCACGCTACTTTTTCTTCTTCTTGCCGCCGCCGTCCTGCTTGTTGACGGTGGCCCAGGCAATGCGTTCGGCCGTCTTTTCCGATTTCCCTTCGTCCTTTTCGCTCTTCTCGATGTGCTCGGCCTGGCGCTTTTGTTTGTCGGTGTAAGAGGACTTGTCGCCTTTGGGCATGATCGTGCTCCGCGGTTCCGGCAGAAGTCGACAATCTAGACGTGATCGGGTTAACCGCGGGTCGTTGATCGGCCACGGCGCCGTGATGGCTCGGCGACCGCGGGAAGATCCGCCGTGACGCGACCAGGCCTGCGGGTGCTCGCGGGTGCGCGCCGACCGCTGCACTGGCCGACCGAAGCACGCCGGCAAGTGTCAGCGGCAGAGCGGGCCAGGCCCGTCACGGCGCTGGCCATCGATGTGTTGTCGGACATGCATTTCGGCATGGAGTGGCGGTGTCAGCGCAAATCTGCGTTCTTCACGCCCGCGCCGACGTGATTGTGGCTTGATGGCGTCTGCGCTGTGCACGGCTGCTGCGGGCGCACCGCTTCTGTGGAGGATCGACGGCATGACCAAGCCCCGGTACGAGCGCACTTTCGAGGACAGCGGCAAAGCTTTTGCGGCGCTGTTGAACGAGCAGGACGATGGCCGCTTCAGTGTCACGGTACGCTTGCCCGATGACAGTTTGCGCACGGTGCCAGGCGAGCATTTCGCCAGCGCGGACGCGGCGATGGTGGCGGCACATGCGTTTGCGCACGAGCTGGTTGGCGCCTGCTGACGCCGGCCTCCATCTTTGGGCCGAAGCGGGTGGCAGTCGGGGATGGCTGGTGGTGCGCGGCTGCCGCACACCACCGCTGCGTCGCGTCGGCAGGCCCGCGCGCGCAGGAGCAACAGGCGGTAGCGAAAACCACACGGGAGCGACCGATGGTGACGAGGCGGACCAGGCGACGCGTGTTGTGGACTGGAGTCGGTGCGCTGGTGGCGTTCCTGATCGGGATCATCCTGCTCAACGTGTGGCCGCAGGAAAAGCAGCTGCAGCATCGGCTGCAACATGTCAGTGCGGTGGACAGCGTCCAGTTCCGGCGCGAGATCGGTACCTTGCTCGGCGCCAGCGTGGTGGCAGGCAACGCGGTGGCCGATTACCAGAATGGCGTGGAATTTTTTCCCGCCATGCTGGCCGCGATCCGCGGTGCGCAACACAGCATCAACATGGAAACGTACATCTATTGGTCCGGCAATATCGCCCGGGAATTCGCCGACGCGCTGATCGAACGCGCACACGTGGGAGTCAAGGTGCACGTGCTGGCTGACTGGCTCGGCTCCACGCGCATGAAGCAGGCATTGATCGACCGACTACGCGCCGGCGGCGTGCGCTTCGAGTATTTCCATCCACTGCATTGGTATTCGCTGGATCGCATCAACAATCGCACGCACCGCAAACTGCTGATCGTGGACGGCAGGATCGCGTTCAACGGTGGTGCCGGCATCGCCGACGAGTGGGATGGCAACGCGACCCGGCCCGATCACTGGCGCGACATGCAGTTCCGGGTGGAGGGCCCGGTCGTGGCGCAGATGCAGGCGATCTTCGCCGACAACTGGCTGACCGCTACCGGCGAAACCATGCTGGGGGAAGCCTACTATCCGGTCACGCCACGCGCCGGTGACATCGCGCTGCAGGCGTTTGCCAGCTCGCCTGATGGCGGCAGCATCAACATGCAGTTGCTGTACCTGATGGCGATCAACGGCGCGCGGCACAGCATCGACCTGGAGGCCGCGTATTTCGTGCCCGGCGAGCTGGCCACGACGGCGCTGCTGGATGCGTTGCGGCGCGGCGTGCGCTTGCGCATCGTCGTGCCCGGGCCGTACGTGGACAGCCGCGTGGTGCGCAACGCCTCGCAGCAGCAGTGGGGCGTGCTGCTGCGTGCGGGCGCGCGCCTGTATCAGTTCCAGCCCTCGCTGTTCCACAACAAGCTGCTGGTGGTGGACGGCTACCTGACGATAGGTGGCTCGGCCAATTTCGACAACCGCTCGTTCCGGCTCAACGACGAATCCAACCTCAACATTCATGACCGCGCGTTTGCCGCACACATGACCGCCGTGATCGAAAGTGACATTGACCGCTCGCGTGAACTGACCCTGGCACAGTGGCGCGCGCGGCCATGGCGCCAGCGCGTGTTCGACTGGCTTTCCGCGCAAGCCGCTGCGCAGTTGTAGCGGCGGGGCGGACTGCCGGGACTGGTGCGGGCGCGCGCAGCGATCCAGCATCACGCCGGGCGCCTGCGGCCCGCGGCTTGCTGCAAAACCGGCACGCACGCAAAGTTCGTTCATCTCTTTGTCCATGCGCGGTAGATTGGCGTGAACTGGTCCGTGCATTCCGTTCGCCGGTTGGGCGCGGAGGCAGCCATCGCGTGTCTGGCGCGTGCCGGCACGGGCAGGATCGATCTTCATCCGGAGTCTTCATCCATGCGTACTTTCGACGATACCCAGGGCCAGCATTGGCAGGCGGCCTTGATGGAAGCTTCCTTTGGCGGCGTGGTGCTGGTGTTCGGCCGGATCGGTGGCAGCGAGGTGTTGCAGAAAGCCCTGGATGCGGAGGCGGCCAACCTGGACGCAGCGGAGCAGCTGCTGGCGAACCTGGATGAGGCTGGCTTGCGGGCTTTTCTCGCCGAAGCCGTGCCGTGCCGCAATGGCGGCTGAGCGCTTCAATGGCAGGAGGAAACATGTTGAACCGCCTCGACGCGCTGCCCAGTGCCCCGGGGACATGAGCGCTGACGCGCCTTGCGCGTGTGGAGGTGTGGCGTGAACCCGTCACCCGGTCCGCGTTGCGCAGCGTTCAACGCCATCGTGGCAATCGTCGGGCGGGAGCGCCTGGTGGGCGACAATTATCGGCGCGGACAAAGCAGATGCTGTGGCCGTGGTTGGATGGTCGGGCGCGTCAGTCAAGTGGAAGCGTGATGAAGATACGTGAAAGTGGCATGCCCGACGAAGCGCTGTGGGCCAGCTTCTTCGACTGCGAGGCGGCCGTAGCCAAGCTGTTGGGAGCCGCGGCTGGGCACGGCAATGTCATCGAGTTTGGTTGTGGTTATGGCTCCTTCACCGTGCCGGTGGC
>DATCWU010000315.1:0-7119 GCA_036566165.1 Rhodanobacter sp.
TCCACCGGCACCATTTTCTCCACGGCATCGACCCCGGCGAGGATGTCGCGCAGATCGCCGTAACCAAAGTCCTGGCGGTTGGCCTGCACGTATTTTTCGCCCTGGCCAAAGCTGCCACGCGGGTTCGGCATGAACACGAAATAGCCCAGCGCAGACAGCGGCGCGCCGCCATAACCCACCCCCGGCCAGCGCGGGATCACGGCACTGGACGGGCCGCCGTGTACCACGACGATCATGGGATACGACTTGCTGGCGTCGTAGTTGGCCGGGTACAGCAACCAGCCCTGCACGTGGAAACCCTCGTTGTTCCACTCCACCGACTCTGCCTTGCCCCACGCCGGCTTGAGCGCGGCGTTGATGCTGGTCACCGCCGGTGGCGGCGTGGTGCCCAGGCGTCCGGCATGCACTTCCTTGGCCTGCGCGAACGAACTTTGCAGGAACGCAACGTGCTGGCTGTCGCTGGACAGCGACATGGCCATCGCCGCGCTGCCGTCGCCGATGCTGGCGGGGATGGTGAACAACAACTGCTGCTGCCGCGCACTGCTGGCATCGATCTGGTACTTCGCCAACTGGCTCTGCCCGTTGCTGATCTGGCTGACCAGCAGCGACTGTGGCCCGGCCCAGCCCAGCCACGTCGGCGTGACGCGGATGTCCGGGGTCAGGTTGACCGGTGCGCCGCCAGTGGCCGGCACCGCATAAATGTCGCCGCCAGTGGCGCCCTGATCGCTCATCAGCCCGCCGATGAAAACGATGCGCGTGCCATCCGGCGACCAGCGCGGCAGCGCAATCTGCAGGCCGCGCAGCGCGCCGCCGCTGGCCGCGTTGGGGTCCACCAGCAACGTCGCGCGGGCGTCGGCGCGGGCCGGCTGGGCATACAGCTTGGCGACCCACCAGTTGTTGTCGCCCGGTGGCTGCGCTGCGGTGTAGGCGATACGCGAGCCATCGGCCGACCAGTTGAATTCATAGGCGTACACACTCGCCGGGGTCAATTCGTGCAGCGCGCCGCTGGCCACGTCGATGCTGGCCACGCGCTGCACCTCCACCCCACTGACGCCCACTTCGCCGACCAGCGGTTTGGCCGCAGCCACGGCGCTCGCGCGTCGGGTGGCGCCAGCCACGTACAGGAAGCCCAGCGCCTTGCCATCGGCCGTCCACTGCAACGCGCGCACGTAACCGGCAAGTTGCGCCAGCCGTTTCGGCGCGGCGCTGTCTGCGGTGTCGGCCAGATAGATGTCGTTGCGCATCGGCTGCGTACTGGTCAGGTCGACGTGACAGTTGGCGACAAAGGCCAGATGTCGCGAGTCCGGCGCCCACGCAATGCCCGACTCACTGCACGTGCCCGGCTTGGCGACGGCGCTGACCGTGCGCGGATGCGTGCCATCGGCCGCGGCGACCGCGATCGCACTCTTGCCATCGCGCTCAATCACCCATGCCAGTTGTGCACCATCCGGGGAGAGCGCCACCGCGTCGATGGACTGCGCCTGCGCCAGGTCGGTCAGCAACGACTCGATGCGCGGGTCGACCGCGGCTGGCGATGCCGGCGTGGCAACGGCACCGGTGGTCAGCATGCCGGCAAGCAGCAACAGGGGTACACCGCAGGATGGGTGGTGCGACATGGTCCGACTCCAGAGCGTGCAAAGCCGCCACGCTACCGCCCCGGCCGCGGGGCGCCAAGTGCAACTTGGCAGGGGTTGGCGCACCGGTGTGTGCAACACGGCGGACGCCACCCGCACCCAAACCGGCCGCTGGCGACAACTCTCTCTCGAGACGGCGGGTAACCCTGGAACCCCCGTGTTGCACCCGCGGCGCGGAGTGAGTGGAGACCCGAACGCCAGATGGAGGTCTGCACTGCCGCGTCAGCCACAGCGAGCAGTTATCCAACTCTGCTGCAGGGAGCGCTGCGGTCAGTTCCAACCACCCGGGCAGGTTCGACGGCGCCATGCACGCATGCTTGCGACGGCGCGATCGGCACGCGCGTTTCAGGGCGTCATGAACCAGCAGCTGGTTGTCGGCAATGCGGGTGTCAGACGTGCGATTCGCACCGTCGGCGCGGTAGCCGCACGCCGCACCCTGCGCGAGGAAATGCTGCGCGCGGTCGGGTGCGCACGCGACCGTGGTCGGTGATCGACCATCGTCTAATGGCGGTGTGCACGAGGCGTGGGCATGCTGATGGCAGTTGTCGTTCTGGGGGCATTCATGGCCGCGAAACAAGGACACATGTGCCGCCGGGCCCGCAAGCCGGACGCATGGTCGCTGCAAGGCGCAGCTCGCGCCGAGGCTTACGCCGCCCGCCTGGAAACGACGCACGACAAACTCGACTCAACTGCCACCGGCGTGCACCGCAAGACGACCAACGACAACCGGTTTGAGCCAATCGCGGTCTATCACTTCTGCCGTTGCCATAGCGCGTCGACTTTGATGCGCACCATACCTGAGGAGACGATGCAATGAACGAGCGCAAGAACAATGGGGATGCCGTTGACCAGCCGTCACGCCGCCTGGTGCTGAAAGGACTGGCTGGCGCGGTGGGTGCGGCTGCAGTGGGGGTGCCAATCTTGTCCGGCGTGCCGTTCAGCGCAGTGGCACAGTCCAAAGCACCCATAGGCAACTATCCGGCCGGGGTCAGCGGCAACACCGTGGTTGCCGGCCTTACGGTCGACCTGACCGGGCCGTACTCGGCGCAAGGCGAGGAGGAACGCAACGGCTACGAACTTGCCGCCGAGCAGTTGAACTCCGGTGCCGCGCAAATACGCCGGATATCGCCATTGACCAAGAAGGGCGTCCTGGGCAAGACCCTCAAGCTGCAGGCGGGCGACTCCGAGACCAAGCCAAACTCGGCGGTGCAGCTGGCAACGCGCTTCATTACGAACGACAAGGCCATGTTGGTCGCGGGCAGCACCAGCAGCGCTGTCGCCATTGCACTGGAAAACTACTGCAATCGCGAACGGACGCCATACATGGTCGCGATCAGCGGGTCGACGGAAACCACTGGCGAGAAATGCCAGCGCTACGGTTTCCGCCCCTGCTGGTATGCATACATGGCGTGCAAGGCGCTGGCGCCAGTGGTGGCGAAGGAACTTGGCAGGAACCGCAAGGCCGCCTATCTGATTCCCGACTACACCTACGGTCACACGACCGCCACGCAATTCAAGGAATTCAGCGCGAAGGACGGTGGCTGGACGTCGGTGAGCGAGCAGGTGCATCCGTTGGGTGCCACCGATTACAGCTCATACCTCATCAACATCGCCAATAGTGGTGCCGACACCCTGGTCGTCATCGACTACGGTGCAGACTCGGTCAACTCCATCAAGCAGGCCAAGGAGTTCGGCATTCTCGCCAAAATGAAGGTCGTGGTGCCGTACATGTCGTCGTACCTGGCGAACTCGCTGGGCGCCGAGACCATGCAGGGCGTGTACGCGACCACGAACTTCTGGTGGACCATGGCCGAAGACCCGAAGTACCCGGGTGCCAAGGAGTTCGTCGATGCGTACATGAAGAAGTTTGGTGGCAAGCGGCCGCAGGATTCGGCCTTCGTGGCGTACCTCGGCATGGCGTTGTGGGCCGATGGCGTGGAACGCGCCGGCTCGTTCTACCCGCCAGAAGTCGTCAAGGCCCTTGAGGCCGGCGTCAAACGCGAAGGCCCGACCGGTCAAGTCTGGTTCCGTGGGGGCGATCATCAGGCTGCCGTCAATTTCCCGATCGTACGTGGCAAGAAGCCAGCCGACATGCGCAACAAGGACGACTTCTTCGAGGTCCTCGAGGTGGTCAATGGCGAGTCGGTGTTGCCGCCGCTTGAGTTGTTCGGCTGCAAGCTTGGCGAGTACGTCTGACCAGGCGTTCACGCACGACCTGCCGCACCGTTTGAAGAGGAGGATTGCATGCCAAGCCTGTCGTTGTTTTTGTCGCAGATGTTCAATGGACTGACCGCCGGCCTGTTGCTGGCCTTGATCAGTGCCGGATTGACGATCATTTACGGCACGCTGGGCGTGGTCAACTTTGCGCACGGTGCCCTGTTTGTCGTGGGTGCCTACGTCGGGTATGCGGTCTACGGTGGCACGCAATCGTTCGTGCTGGCGGTAGCGGCTGGTGCACTGGTCGCGCTCGTGGTGGGTTTGATCCTCGAGCGCGGCCTGGTGCGATTGTTCTACGACCGTCCGCCGGAGGACCAGATCCTGGTCACCTTCGGCGTGGCCATCATCCTGGTGGAGATCATGCGCGGCATCTTCGGCGGCGTGAACCTGTCGGTGCCCACGCCCGAGTGGGGCCAGGGCATCGTGCACCTCGGGTCGCTGATCTACCCGAAATACCGCTTCGAGACGCTGTTCATCTCGGCGGGTACGCTGCTGGTGCTGTACCTGATGCTGTACCGGACCAAGATCGGTTTGATCGTCCGCGCCGGCATCGAAGACTCGCTCATGGTCAGCATGCTTGGCATCAATGTAAAACGCGCGTTTTTCATCGTGTTCGGTCTCGGTGCGATGGTGGCCGGGTACGCCGGCACAATCGATGCGCCGATCGTCACGTTGCAGCCCGACATGGGTTTCCGGATCCTGATTGATTCGTTTGTCGTGGTCGTGATCGGCGGCATCGGCTCGTTCCAGGGGGCGATCGTGGGCGGCATCATCGCCGGGGAAATTCTCAGCCTCACCGCCATGTTCGATCCGGCATATTCCCAGGTGATGTTGTTCGTCGCCATGGCGCTGGTGCTGATATTCCGCCCGCAGGGCATCATGGGTGTGGAAGGCCGCGAATGAATCCAGCGAATGCTCAATCGGCGGTGCGCCGCGGGTTACCGGAGGTGCTGGTACTGGTCGGCCTGGTGCTTGCGCCGTTCCTGCTGCCGTACCTCGGCTTCAGTCCGGGACTGATGACCCGCATCCTCATCTGGGGCTTGTTCGGCATCGGTTTCGATCTGCTGTTCGGTTACACCGGGCTGCTGTCGTTCGGCCAAGCCGCGTTTTACGGCACCGGTGGTTTCATGACCGCCTATTTGCTTACCAACGGCATCGCCAACATTCTGGTGGCGTTGCTGGCTGGCGCGGCAGCGGCGGCGGTGGCCGGGGTCATCATCGGCTATCTGACGTTGCGCCGCAGCGGCATCTACTTCGCCATGAGTACGCTCGCCTTTGGCGAGATGTTCTTCTTCCTGGAAAACTCCGTGCTGGGCAAATTCACCGGCGGCGAAAACGGCATTGCGGGCGTCCCTTCCCCGGAGATTTCGCTGGGCTTCACGAACATCGAAATCTCCAGCGGCATGCCGATGTACTGGTTTGTCGCGGTGTTTTTCTTCGTTGGCTACCTCATCGCGCGGCGCATCGTGCGCTCACCCTTCGGCGCGGTGCTGCGTGCCATCCGCGGCAACCCCAAGCGCGCCATCGCGCTCGGGCATGCCACCCAGCACTACAAGCTGACGGTATTCGTGATCGCCGCCGTCTACGCCGGTGTGGCCGGTGGCTTGCTGGGTGTGTTCCAGGGCTACATGCCGCCGGATGCGTTTGCCATCGACACCTCGGCGCAGTTGATCATCCAGACGGTGATGGGCGGGGTGGCCACGTTGCTCGGCCCGTTGCTCGGCGCCGCCATCTGGCTGTACATCTTCAATGTGGTGCAGGGCATCGCCGGCATCGGTGCGTACTGGAAACTGATCCTCGGCGTGATCTTCGTGATCGTGGTCACCGTCTTCCGGTTCGGTGTAGGTGGTGCGCTGGTGCGTCTGTTCTCGCGTCGACGGGCCCAGCCGACTGCCCCCGTGACCGGCGTGGCCGGAGCGCGCGCCGAGGGCGCGGGCGAGATTGCCGAACTGGACGTGGTGCCGGCAGTAGCCAGCGACACCCGGCCCGTGCTCGAAGCCCGCGGCGTCACCAAGCAATATGGTGGTCTCACGGCCGTGAACAACGTGAATTTCTCGCTGACCGAAGGCGAACTGCATGTATTGATCGGCCCCAACGGGGCCGGCAAGTCGACGTTCTTTGCGATGCTGACGGGCGAGTTGCCGACCACCAGCGGCCAGGTGTTTTTCCGCGGCCACGAGATCACCGGCATCGGCGTGACGGCGGTATGCCAGCTCGGCATGAGCAAGAGCTATCAGATCAACCAGCTGTTCGAACGACTCACCGTACGGCAAAACGTCACCGTGCCGGTGCTCGCGCGCCAGCGTGGCCGGTTCAAGCTGGACATGTTGCGCGGTACGCATCACCTGCGGGAGGTCGACGCACAGGTCGAAGCAGCCATTGAGCTCGTGGGCCTGTCGCATTGCATCGATTCGCCGGTCGCCGAGCTGGCGTATGGCGAGAAACGCCGGCTGGAGATTGGCCTGGCCCTTGCGACCGGCGCCAATGTGCTGCTGTTCGATGAACCGCTTGCCGGCCTGGGGCCGGAGGAACGCGTGCTGGTGGTGAAGTTGCTCAAGTCGATCCACAAGAATCGCAGCATCGTGGTCGTGGGCCACGACATGGACGCGATGTTCCAACTGGCCGAGCGCATCACCGTGCTGCACGAGGGCCGTACGCTGATCTCGGGTACGCCCGATGAGATCCGGGCCAGCAAGGAAGTACAGACAGCCTATCTCGGTGGGGTGGACGCATGAGCCTGCTTGAGGTCGACAAGATCAACAGTTACTACGGGGATTCCCACATCCTCTTTGATGTGTCCCTGCGCGTCGAAGAGCACGAGGTGGTGGCCCTGCTCGGTCGCAATGGCGCGGGCAAGAGCACCACGCTCAAATCACTGGCGGGGGCGGTGCAGCCAAAGACCGGGGTGATTCGCTACAAGGGCGAGGAGGTCCAGCATCTGCCGCCGTACGCGCGAGCGCAGCGGGGCATTCAATTGGTGCCCGAGGAACGGCGCGTGTTCGGCTCCATCAGCGTGGAGGAGAACCTGCAGCTGGCCGCGATGTCATGCAAGAACCCGCAATCGCTGGAGGCCATCTACGCCACCTTTCCGCGCCTGGCCGAACGCAAGCGCAATCGCGGCAAGCAGCTGTCGGGCGGCGAGCAGCAAATGCTGGCCATCGCCCGCGCGATGATCCGCAACGCCGAGCTGATCATGCTGGACGAACCGTTCGAGGGCCTGGCACCGATCATCGTGCGCGATCTGATCGAGGTGTGCCGCAAGCTCGCC
>DATCWU010000350.1:0-3162 GCA_036566165.1 Rhodanobacter sp.
CCTCCAGCCGCTCGCGCAGCGACGGCAGCTCGAGCGGAAACACGCTGAGGCGATAGAACAGGTCCTCGCGGAAGCGGTCGCTGGCGATCGACTGCTCCAGGTTGCGATGCGTGGCGGCAATGATGCGCACGTCGCAGCGCATGGTCTTGCTGCCGCCTACCCGCTCGTAGGCGCGTTCCTGCAGTACGCGCAGCAGCTTCACCTGCATCGGCAGGCTCATGTCGCCGACCTCGTCGAGGAACAGGGTGCCGCCTTCGGCCATTTCGAAACGGCCCTTGCGCGCGCTGATCGCACCGGTGAAGGAACCCTTCTCGTGGCCAAACAACTCGCTCTCCAGCAACTCCGCCGGAATTGCACCGCAGTTGATCGCCACGAAGGGTTTGTCCCGGCGCGGCGAATGCTCGTGGATCGCGCGCGCCACCATTTCCTTGCCGGTACCCGATTCGCCCAGCACCAGCACGGTGGAATCGAACGGCGCAACCTGGTGGATCAAGGCGTTGACGCGGATCATCGGCGCCGAGTTGCCGACAAAGCGCAAACCGCTGGATTGGCCGCCAAGCAGGCGCGCATAGATGTTGCGCATGGCCTCGGCCATCTTCTCGTAGCGCAACGGGAACGCCAGCGTGGCCACCCGCGCGGCAAACGGCGAGGTCGGCGCGCTGAAGCGCTCGACCCAGGCCGAGTCGCTGGCCAGCAATACCGGAGCGTGTGACGCAGCGGCACCCAGCAGTGCGAACTGACGTTCTGCCTCGACGGCATCGTCGACGCCGCCGATGTACACCGCGCGCCATGCATGGGTGGATTCGTCCGTCTCGCGGCAGGCGGCGCCGTGCTGTGGCCGGTAACCGAGGAAGTGGAGCGCCGAGAGCACGGACTCCACACGTGTCTCATCGGACTCGATGACCAGGAAATCGAATTTCTGCATCGCTTTCTCCTTACCACACTGCTCATTTGGCGGCCCCCGCTTCCAGCGGAGCCACTTTTTCATCGGCGCCGACTTTCCGTCGCCGGCCTGATGAACCATGAGCAATAAGGAGGCCAATTTTTCAGGCCATCGCGACGACAAAACGTCGCGTATCAGGAAAGTGACGCTCCTGCGCCGGCGAACATACGCGGGCGTTCCTTGTAACTACATGAAACAAGAAACGTTTGCGTGGCGTTCGCGGCGTGACAGGGCACGCGTGGCAGGTGTGACCGGCGTCGGAGTAACCGCGGACCGAATTTCGTAAATGCGAACCACGTCACACAGCGTCTGCCGACCAAAGCGCGCTTCAACCGATCAGCTGACGCGCCCCTGCCACTTTGCGTCGGTGATGGCGGAAAACCAGCCGCTCAATTGCGTCACCCAGTGCATCGCCGAGCGGCGCAAAAACCACGAAGACTCGACCATCGTCGAATTGACGTTCCACTCGCGCAGGGAGTTCCAGAGGCAAGCTGCGGCAGAGATCGAAACGGATGCGCAGCAACAGTCCGCCACCGGCCGGCGCCAGGCCCGCAGGCAGAATCGCGCCGGTCGCATTGAAGCGCAGCAGCTGCCGTGGCGGCAGCATGCTGCCGGGCACCAGCAGGTTGTTGACGATCTCCATGAGCACGGTGAGCTTGGCATCCATCCGCAGTATTTCCTGCATCAGCGGAGTGTCGTCCTCGCCGGTATCGGCACGGCGCTCTTCCAGCGCGGCGATCGCCGCCAGCGTGTTTGCGTTGCGTTCGGAAAGCTGCTGCAGCTGTACCTGCGACGGCGGCCAGGCAAGCGGCTCGCAGTCGGCATGCAGACTCTCTTCGCAGCTGACCCGTTGCTCGAAATCGTCCCAACTGACTGGGGTCATGCTGCCCGGAGTCATACTGTCTGAAGTCATGGTGCGGCTCCGCGACGCGATAATGCCGAAACCGCCACGCCGGCGGTTTTCGAAGATGGAACTCAGCAGCCGCGGCCTGTCACGGCTGAACGTAGGCAGCGATCGCGCGGGCGCGTTCGGTCTCCTGCTGCCATTGTCCGGCGGCCAAATCCCGTGCGCTGCCGACGATCGCCTGCAGTTGGCGATCGTACGCCAGAATCTCGTCCAGCCGGGCGAGGCTGTCCGGATCGGATGCATGCTTACGCAGCAGCAACGGCTCGCGCTCGGCCTCCAGCTCGATCAGCCGCGACCATTCCTGCGCGTGCGCGGCGGCCAGCATGCCGCAAGTCAGCTGCAGTGCGCGCTCCAGGATGTCCGTGCTCACGCGCTGGTCGCAGGCTGGGCCGCGGCGGGGGCAATTTTCACCCAGCTGTCGCGGATGGGTTGCAGCAGGTTGCTGACCTCGTCGATCAGGCTGGCGTCGTCGCGCAGGTTGGCCTGCAGCAGACGGCGGCTCATGTAGTCGTACAGCGAATCCAGCCGCTCGACCAGCACCGGATCGGCCTTGCGATCGAGGCTTCCGCGCAATCCACCGAGGATCTCGATGCAGCGAGAGATCGCTTCGCCCTTGGCGGCGACCTCACCACGGACCATGTGTGCGCGGGCCTTCACCAGCCGCTCCAGCGCGCCATCCATCAGCAGCGTGATCAGCCCGTGTGGGTCCGCCGACTCCACCCCGCCATGCGAGCGAACTTGTTGATAGGCGCCTGCGCCGTAGCCGAATGCCATGACCATCTCCTCTTGCTGGTGTCCCTGGGAACTACTTCTTGTTGACGTTGGTCAGCGCGTCGAACTGCTGCTGCAGATAACTGCTGGTGCTGTTGAGCTTGGACATCAGTGTGTCGAGCGCGGTGAACTGCGCCTGATAGCGTGCAGTGAGGCTGTCCATGCGCGTGTTCAGCGTGGCCTGCTGCGTCGCCAAATCCTTCAGCTGCTGGTTGATGCTGTCGGTACGGCCGGCCAGCACGCCGGCGCTGCCGGCCCAGTTCGCCAGTGATGCATTCAACTGCGTGGCAAAACCATTGGTACCGCCAAACAGGTTGCCGACCTGCTTGCCGCCGTCGCCGAGTGCGCTGGCCAGCTTGCCGCTGTCCACCTTCAGCGTGCCATCCACCTGCAGCGAAATGCCGATCGAGGCCAGCGACGCACCATTGGCGGTGCCGCCGACGATGCGCGACAGCGTGCTGTTGATGCCGTTGAGCGTGGCGTCGCCGATCAAGGCGCCGGCCGTTTCGGTGGTGGGGTCGTACTTGGTGAGGTTCTGGTA
>DATCWU010000287.1:0-1931 GCA_036566165.1 Rhodanobacter sp.
CGCCCGCGCCGCCAAGGTGCCGTTGATCGTTGCGGTCAACAAGATGGACAAGGAAGGTGCCAATCCGGACAACGTCAAGCAGGGCTTGGTGCAGCATGAAGTCGTACCCGAGGATTGGGGTGGCGACGTGCAGTTTGTGCCAGTGTCGGCCAAAACCGGCATGGGCATCGCGGACTTGCTTGATGCCATTTCCGTGCAAGCGGAAGTGATGGAATTGAAGGCCGTCGTGGATGGTCGCGCAACGGGTGTAGTGATTGAATCCAGTCTGGATCGCGGCCGTGGCCCGGTGGCAACTGTGTTGGTACAGCAGGGCACGCTGAAGAAGGGCGATTTCATCGTCTGCGGCATCGAGTACGGACGCATGCGCGCGTTGATCGACGCCAGTGGCAAGCAGGTGGCGTCGGCGGGGCCGTCCATCCCGGTGCAGGTGCTGGGCTTGTCTGGTGTGCCCGAGACCGGCGATGACTTTGTCTGTGTCGAGGATGAACACCTGGCGCGTCAGGTGGCCGAGGAGCGTCAGCAGAAACGCCGCGCGACGCGCATGGTCAGCAAGAGCAACCGGCTGGAGGACATCATCGCCAAGATGGGCCAGGGCGACGAGCAGCAGACGCTTAACATCCTGGTCAAGGGTGATGTGCAAGGCTCGGTCGAAGCATTGCGCGAGTCGTTGACGCAGATTGGCAACGAGCGGGTGCGGGTGAATGTGGTGGCTTCCGGGGTGGGCGGCATCAGCGAGTCCGACGCCACGCTGGCGGCGGCATCCAAGGCGCTGTTGATCGGCTTCAACGTGCGTGCCGATGCCTCGGCCCGCAAGGTGATTGAAAGCTCCGGCGTCGATGTGCGCTACTTCTCGATCATCTATGACGTCATTGATCAGGTGACCCAGGCAGCGACCGGCCTGTTGGGCATGGAAGTGCGCGAGGAAATCATCGGCACGGCCGAAGTCCGCGAAGTCTTCCGCAGCTCGAAGTTTGGTGCGGTGGCCGGTTGCCGCGTGACGGAAGGTGTCGTCAAGCGCAGCAAGCCGATCCGCGTGTTGCGCGAGCAGGTGGTCGTCTTCGAGGGTGAGCTGGAGTCGTTGCGCCGCTTCAAGGACCTGGTCGACGAAGTGGGCAATGGTCTGGATTGCGGTATTGCCGTCAAGCAATACAACGATGTCAAACCCGGAGATCAGATCGAGTGCTTCGAACGTACCGAGGTGGCACGGACGCTGTAACTTTGAGCCCCTCTCCCGCCGGGAGAGGGGCTGGGGTGAGGGTTCACGTCTCCGTTGAAGCATCAGGCGGGCCCGGACCATCATCCGCCCCTTCGGGGCACCTTCTCCCGGAGGGAGAAGGGAATTTGTCCTTCGGAGCTTTCTTATGCCCTCTCGAGATTTCAAACGTACTGACCGCATTGGCGCCGAGCTGCGTCGTGAGCTCGGCTTGCTGGTGCATGCGGCCGTGCGTGATCACGGGCTGCCTTCGGTCAGTGTCTCCGACGTGGAAATCACCCGTGACCTGGATTGGGCTACGGTGTGGGTGACCACGCTGCTGCCGGAAGAAGGTTTGCCGGCAGTCAAGGCACTGAACACGATTGCCTATGAAATCCGCCGCTCGTTGGCGCGCAGTGGCATGCGCATGCGTCGCGTGCCGGAGTTGAAGTTCAAGTACGACGATTCCGTGGACAAGGGCGAGCGCATTGAAACGCTGCTGCGCGGGCAGGCTCGGGATCTGACTCCACCGACCGATGACGCGCAGAGCTGAAGCCCGCGCGCGGCAGGCGCTGAGACGTGCCGCACGTGCCCGCTTGCGTGATCTGCATGGCATCATCCTGCTCGACAAACCATTGGGGCTGAGCTCGAACCAGGCGCTGCAGTCCGTGCGACGTTTGCTGCGCGCAGCCAAGGGTGGACACACTGGCGCGCTCGATCCCCAGGCCAGCGGCTTGCT
>DATCWU010000374.1:0-5217 GCA_036566165.1 Rhodanobacter sp.
AGACCCAGCGAGCGGCGCGTCTCGGCCCCGGCGCCCATGCCAATGGCGATCGGCAACGTCCCGGCCATCGCCGCCATCGTGGTCATCATGATCGGGCGAAAGCGCACGCGGCAGGCGTCGAAAATGGCTTGCGCTGGCGCCATGCCCTCCTCGCGCTGCCGCTCCAGCGCAAAGTCGATCAGCATGATCGCGTTTTTCTTGACGATGCCGATCAGCATCACGATGCCGACAAACGCAAACAAGTCCAGCGCGGCGTGGAAAATCAGCAGGGTCAACAGCGCGCCCACCGCCGCCGCCGGCAGGCCGGAGAGGATCGTCAGCGGGTGGATGAAGCTTTCGTACAAGATGCCCAATACCAGATAGATCACGAACACCGCCAGCAACAGCAACAGCCCCATGCCCTGCATCGATTGCTGAAACGCCTGCGCCGTACCCTGTACGCTGCCACTGATGGTCGCCGGCAGGCCGAGCCTGGCCATTGCCCCGTTCATGCTCGCCACCGCCTCGCCCAGTGATACGCCCGGCGCCAGATTGAACGACACCGTCACCGCCGGCAGCTGACCTTGATGATTTACCGTCAGCACCTGCGGCTCGCGGCTGAACGTGGCGACCGCGCTGAGCGGCACCAACCGGCCGTTGCTGGAAGTGACATACAGTTGCGACAACACCGCCGGATCATTCTGCAGCGCACGCTCCACCTGCAGGATTACCCAGTACTGCGTGGCCGAGCCGTAGATGGTGGACACCTGGTTTTCACCAAAGCCGATGCCCAGCGCGGTCTGCACCTGCGCCATGGTGAGCCCCAGCGGCGCAAGCTTTTCCCGATTCACCTGCACCAGGATCGACGGACTGTTCACATCCAGATCGTTGGTCACGTCCTGGAACCCCGGCAATGCGCTGAACGCCGCGGTGACCTTGCCGCTCCATGCGTACAAGCCCGCCAGATCAACCGACTGCAAGGTGTATTGATACTGCGCCTTGGATTGCCGCCCCCCGATCTGGATCGCCGGCGGATTCTGGATGTAGGTACGGATGCCCGGTACCTGCGCCAGCTTCGGGCGCAGCTCCTGGATGATGCCAGCCGGATCAAGCTGACGTTGACTGGCCGGCTTGAGCAACAGCAGGATCGAGCCGTTGTTGATCGTGCTGCGCGCGCCGCCGGCACCCACGGTGGACATATAGCCGGCAATGTTCGGATCGTTGGCGACCACGTCGACCAGCTGCTGTTGGCGGCCCAGCATGCCGTCAAACGAAACATCCTCCGGTCCTTCGGTATTCACCCGCAGCTGACCGGTGTCGCCGGCCGGAATGAAATCTTTCGGTGCCACGTAGAACAACAGCGCCGTCGCCAGCAGACTGAGGCCAAACACCGCCAGCACCAGGCGCGGACGTGCCATGCACCAGCGCAGGCTGTCGGCATAACCATGTTGTACGGCGCTGAAGCCGCGATCGAATCCGCCCACCAGCCAGTTCTTCCGCTGCGTCCCGTGCGCCTTGACGAACCGGCTGCACAGCATCGGCGTCAGCGTAATGGCCACTACACCGGAGATCAGGATGGCCACGCTGATCACCACCGCAAACTCGTGGAACAGCCGGCCGACGATGCCCCCCATGAACATCACCGGGATGAACACCGCCACCAGAGACAGCGTCATCGAGAAAATCGTGAAGCCGATTTCCCGGGACCCCTGCAGGGCGGCCGCGTATGGTGGCACGCCGGCTTCCATGTGGCGCACGATGTTTTCCAGCATCACGATCGCGTCGTCCACCACAAACCCGACCGCCAGGGTCAGGGCCAGCAGCGACAGATTGTCGAGGCTGTAGCCAAGTGCATACATCACCCCGAATGTGCCCAGCACCGAGATCGGCAACGCCACCGCCGGAATCAACGTGGCCGAGAGATTGCCCAGGAACAGGTAAATCACGAACACCACCAGCATGCCGGCCAGCAGCAGCGTGAACTGCACATCGTTGACCGAGGCACGGATGGTCTGTGAACGGTCGTACAGCAGGTCCAGCTTTACCGACGGTGGCAGCCCGGCACGAAAACTCGGCAACACCGTCTTGATGCGATCCACCGTGGCCACCGTGTTCGCGCCCGGCTGACGCTGGATGGCGAGCACGATGGCGCGCTGGCCATTGAACGAGCTGATGCGCTGATCATCCTGCACGCTGTCACGCGCCACCCCGATGTCGCCCACATGCACCGGCGCGCCGTTGCGATACGCCACCACGATGTTGTTGTATGCCGCCGCCCGCAGCAACTGCCCGTCGCTGCGGATCGGCAACTGTTGCCGCGTGCCGTACAGCGAACCGGTGGACTGGTTGACATTGGCGTCGGCAATGGCGTCCTGCACCTGGTCGATGCCGATCCCGGCCGCCGCCAGCCGGTTCGGATCCACGCTGATGCGCACCGCGTATTTCTGCGAACCATACACATTCACCTGCGCCACGCCGTCCACCATCGACAGCTGCTGCGCCAGTTCGGTCTCGGCATACTCGTCAACCTGGGTCAGCGGCAGCGTGCTTGAGCTCATGGCCAGATACAGGATCGCCGCATCGGCCGGGTTGACTTTGCGGAACGTGGGCGGCGTGGTCATTTCTTTCGGCAATTGGCGCAATGCCGAGGAAATCGCTGATTGCACATCCTGCGCGGCGGCATCGATGTTGCGGTCCAGCTCGAACGTCAGCGTGATCGAGGTCGACCCGAGCGCACTGGTGGAGCTCATCGAACTAATCCCGGCAATCGTCGACAGCCGGCCTTCCAGCGGCGTGGCTACCGCCGAAGCCATGGTTTCCGGCGACGCGCCGGGCAAATTGGCGCTGATGCTGATGGTCGGGAAATCGACGTTCGGCAGCTCGTTCACCGGCAACTGCGGGTACGCCGCGAGGCCGAACACCAGCAGTGCCGTCATCAGCAGCGTGGTCATCACCGGACGGCGGATGCACAGCTGCGGCAGATTCACCGACGCGACTCCGCCCCGCCGGGGCCACGCTTGACCGTGGCGGCGCTGCCGTCCACCAGCAGCATCTGGCCTTCGGTCACCACTTGTTCCCCACCACGCACGCCCTTGTCGATGACCGTGCGCCCGGCCGTGGTCGGGCCGGTGCTGACCGGACGCTGCTGCACCTTGCCGTCCGCGCCCAGCACAAACACGAAGCTGCCGCTGCTGGAACTTTGCAGCGCATGCACCGGCACGCTCACCACGTTGACCAGCCGCGTGGTCGGCAGCGTCACCTGCACAAACTGACCGGGCGTGAGGCGATGCGCGGCGTTGTCGAAACGCGCCTTGAGCATGATGGTGCCGGTGCCGGCATCCACCGCGTTGTCGATGAAATCCAGCGTGCCGGCAAGTGGCGCCGCGCGGTCGCCGGAGATGGTCACCTGCACCTTGAGTGCACCAAGGTTTTGCGCGGCACGCACGGCAGGCAGGCTGTCTTCGGGGATATTGAAGGCGACACGCACCGGTTCAATCTGGTTGAGTACCACGATGTCCGTGCTGTCGGCGCTGATTTGCGCCCCTGGATACACCAGCGGGGCGCCGACGACGCCATCAAACGGCGCCACGATACGGGTGTAGTCGCGCTGCGTTTGCGCCAGTTCCTGCGCGGCCTGGTCGCTTTGCAACGTGGCCTTGGCCACCGCCAGGTTCGCTTGGTACAGATCGTAATCGGCTTTGGAGACAAAGCCTTTGGCCAGCATGTCGGCATAGCGTTGTTGATCAGCCTGGGCCTTTTGCAACAACGCCCGATCGCGCGCCACGTTGCCACGCGCCTGATCCAGCTGCGCCTGCAACAAGCGCGGATCGATCTGCGCCAGCACCGCGCCCTTGCGCACCAGCCCACCCGGAGTGAACGCCAACGACTCCAGCTGGCCCGACACCCGCGCCCGCAGCGTCACCGTCGACCACGCCTCCACCCGACCCACCAGCTTCAGCGACAGCTCGACATCACCTTGCACGGCGGCTGCCACCTCGACCGGAACCGCAGCCGCCATCGGCATCGACGCGCGCGCGCCAGGCGTACCCGCGCGCCAGCCGAAACGCAGCGCCAGCGCCACCGCCAGCAACAACACGACAATCAGGGCGAGCTTTTTCCAGGACATGGGCAGTGGTTTTCAATGAGTGTGTCGCCCGTGGACGGCACAGGTTTTACCCGTCGGGATCGAGGACGACCACCATGAGAAAAAAAAGCGCGCCCCTGATTGAAAACGTCAATATGGGGTACTGGTTGACGCCGGCCCTGTGACCCGAGCCACTATGCCGCGAATGAGCAGGCGTGTTGACCTTACCTATGGCACTGGACCCGCGCCTGACACCGGTTTTTCCGGTTGCTCCAACGCCAGCAGATTACTCTTGATCCGCGTGATTACGGCCAGCGCCTGCTGCAGTTCGGCCGCACCGATACCGGCGGTGGCGTCGCGTCGCAACTGGTGCGCTATCTGTTCCATGTCGGCGACCACCCCCGCCGCTTGCGGCGTGGTGTGCAAACGCCAGACACGCCGATCTTTCGGATCGGCGCAGCGTTCGACAAAACCGGCCGTCTGCAGCCGATCAATCACGCGCCCGACAGCAATCGGTTCCATCTCCAGATATTCGGCCAGTTCGGCCTGGCGCAAACCCGGACGGTGATACACCATCTTGACTGCACGCCATTGCACCCGTGTAAGCCCGAATTTCACGGCACGCCGATCAAAATGCTTGCGCAGCAACAAGGTCACGTCATTCAGCAAATAACCGAAAGCCGCGTCTCCCGTTTTCGCCATGACGTGTTGCACCCTCTCCATACTCATGCGCAGGATACGGCTCCACCTGCACCGACGCCATGCCCATATCCACCATCACCGCCGACATCACCACGCTACGCGTGGATGCGATCGTCAATGCCGCGAATCCCGCCCTGCTGGGGGGCGGCGGCGTGGACGGCGCTATCCATCGCGCCGCCGGTCCCGGGCTGCTGCGTGCCTGTCGCGCCCTCGCCGAGGTTGTACCGGGCGTGCGTTGTCCTCCGGGAGAAGCGCGCATCACGCCCGGCTTCAATCTGTCGGCCGACTGGGTCATCCACACCGTAGGGCCGATCTGGCATGGCGGCACCCTGGGTGAAAGCACTTTGCTGGCGCAGTGCTATCTCCACGCGCTGCAGTTGCTGCGCGCACACGGGTTGCACAGCATTGCGTTTCCAGCCATCAGTTGCGGCGTGTACGGCTACCCGCCAGCC
>DATCWU010000413.1:0-11323 GCA_036566165.1 Rhodanobacter sp.
ATCCGGGCGCGGTGTGCAGCAGTACCAACGTCTCGGCCACACTGCGGTAAAACCGCTCACGCAGCCCGCGCCGTGTTGGTCCTCGACTGGCCATTGCCTTCCCCATACGGGTGCGCGCAAACGATAGCGCACTGCTACAACGGCGCATAGCTGGCTGGAACCAGTTGACCCGCGCGCGAACGCGCACGTGTAAACCGCCGGTCTGCCCGGTCAACAAGGAGGGGCAATAGAGTGCGCCAACCATGCTGCAATGCAAAAAAGTTATCGGGCAGCGGTTGGCGTCTCGCTTCCTGTTTGCCGGAGCGGTGTAAATGATCCAGCCCGATCATGGGCCTGGGCGCTGACGGTACATGCCGCGCAGTTGCTGCCGGGACACATCGCATCAACTGGGCACGCTCAGTTACCTCGGTGCACGCAAGCCCTGCAACTGAAGGCGCGACGTGCGACAACGGGATGTGTTGTGTGATTTCTACCAGCACCGATCCACGGTGTCAGTCCCGGAAACCGTGCGCTTTCCCGCCTGGTCGAGCGTCAACGTGCCGCATTTGGTATCGACGGCCTGAGCGCCTTTCGGCTTGGCAGTGAGGGCGTAATCGCTGACGGTCGGTTGGTCAATGTCAAAGTCATAGTCGTAGTAGTTGCCGGTCCGCGCGGTACTGGCGCAGTCCAGCGACGGCAACACGTTGTCCTTACTTGCGGCGTCCTTGTCGTAACGCAGGTTGGTGGTGTAGTACCGCTCCATGTAATTGGCGTACTCCGACAGACAGGATGCGGCCGCTACCCGGCGGGTCTTGACGATGTAGTTGGTGTATGCCGGATAGGCAATCGCCGCCAGAATGGCAACAATCGCCACCACGATCATCAGCTCAATCAGGGTGAAACCAGCCCAGCTCCAAGTACGATTGCGGCAAACCGCATGGATATTGCCGACAAACGGCGCACCGCACTTCGTGTCCACGAGCACCGACCTTTCATCCGACGAGAGCGATTTCATCATTCATTCCTTTACTGGGCGATCAACTCGCGCCAGGAGACGCGCTGCAAGGTGTTGGAGGTACCCGAGGTCTTGATGCTGGTGGCGCTGCCGTTGTCGAAACTCACCAGCATGCTGCCACCAATGAAGATCGGATTGTTCGGCAGCGAGCTGAAGCCGATACCACCGGTCGCCATCGGCTTCCCGTTCACCATGATGTAGTCGGCTGGCTGGTTGATCATGCCATCGCCATTGAGATCGAAGAAACTCAGCTTCGGATTGGTGCCAGTGAACGGGTCAACCGCCATGATCCAGCCGCGCCCGGAAGGATTGCACAGGTCCACTGCTTGCGGGATACGCGTGGTCGCCAGCAACCGGTTGCCCTGAAACTGGTTCGGGGTAACGATTCGTTCCCCTTCGGCAACCTGATTGGCGGTGTAGGCCACCGTACCGTCGCTGGCTGTGGTACTGGTCGGCGACAGCAAGTCGATGTACCAGCCCGACTTGCCGGCCATGTCGGAGGGATCCGGCAACGCCGTCACGGCTCGCGCTGGCGCTATGGCCGATGTTTTCACGCTGCCATCGGCATTCAACGCTTCTGCGGTTCCCGGCGTTTCGGCGATGATGGAGCGCTGGACCAGCGCACTTATTCGGTCGCTGGTGGGGGTAACGGCGATGTTGTTTCCCTTGAACTTGATCGTGGAACTCACGATCAGGCCATACCAGGATTGCGTGGACGTATTCGTCAGATCGCTGCTGTTCAAATACTGCCCGGTACCGAAGAACACCCACAGGTTGCCTTGCGCCGCCGGATCCGGATCCTTGCCAACCAGCATGCCAGCGGTGATCGGTTGTACCTTGCCGTCCTTATCCTTTGCCGTATACAGCTTGGTTCCGCTGCTATTACTCGTACTGAGGCTGAACGACCACACGCCGCCCTTGACATCACCTGCATAGGCCACGGTGCTGACCCCTTTGGACAGATCACCCAGCCATACGCCAGGAGCCGCCAAACCATTATCGGTCGTGGCGTCGGTGGGATGCACGCTGAGGGTGCCGTCGGAGATCTTGAACTGCAGCAAGGCTGCCGTCCCGTTCTTGCTGTTGTAACCATTGCCGATCAGCACTGACCAAACAGCATCGCTGGTTTGGGCAATCACCGGCTTACCCGTCATTTGGCCGATAGAGTCGGCGCCGGTCTTGAGGTCGCCGGCGGAACGCTCCCACAGCAGCTTGATGTTGGTCGGGTCTGTCACATCCAACGCATAGACTGCCTTGGCCGGACCGCGACCGGTGGTGCCTACGGCCACGGTATGCCAGGCCGAGTCGAAATAGACATCGGCCACTGTCAGCTCGCCGTCATTGAAAAACTGATGCGGAACTGACGCCGTGGTGCCGTAGTCGGGATCGGACAAAGTGGTCAGGTCACCAGTGGTGCGGGTCGTACTGGTGTTGGTGGTGATCACTGCAGCCGGCAGGTAGGCGTAGACTTCCGCGCCGGTATCGGCGTTGAACGCATGCAGCATGCCGTCATTGGCCGCCACGAAAATCAGACCCTGCCGCACAGTTGCGGCATAGGTGAGATAGGTATCCGAACCGGTAAACAGCTGGCCCACAAACTGGTTTGCTTCGGGCTGCCCGGAATAGACCGGCTGGGAGTTGACGATGTCGCCGAGCGGGGTTTGGCGGGTGCGGTAGCTGCCGCCGGCATTCTTCTGCTCCAGCGTGCCATCGCCGCGCAAATAATTGATCATGTTCAGCTGCGCGGTCGCGTCACTGCCCAGTGCGGTCTGTTCGGCGGTGGACAAGCCGGTCGTGGCGTTGAATGGTACTGCCGCCACCGGGCTCACCGTTGGGTTGTAGGTGTAGATATTCCTGCTGCCAGCCGCTGGCAAGGCGCTGGCGGCAGTCCAGGTAGGCGTCAAGGCAAGCATGCCGTTGTTGGGATCCACCTTGATCGCCTTGAGGTCACCCTTCCAGTTGCCGGTGTAGTAGTTGGCCTGATAGGCAAATGCACCAGTCTTCAACTGCGTGGAGTTGGCCGCCAGACTGGCGCCGGTGCCCACGCGGTCGGAGGCACGCTTCAACGCCGTTATCAACGCCTGGCTGAACTCTTGCGGCGATTTTGCCGAGGCAAAGCCACCGTGACCGTTAACTGCGGCATGCGCCAAGTCGGCAATGTTGTTAATGGAACCGTTGTTCGCTGACGAAGGCTGCGGCCAACTGAAATCAGAAGGGGTACCGGAGCCAGCGTTAGCCCAGGTGAAGATATTGTCGACAGTCGTACCGGTAGGCAAAATGCCGACCGGCGCAAAGCCCAGGCCCAACGTAAACGTGACCATATGCTGCCAAAACGCCGGGTCGTCCTTGTTGGTCGGCACTTCGTTGGTGACGGTTGTACGCAAGTCCGTCACCCAGTATTTCATGGCGACATCCGCCAGGGTATTGCTGTAACCATCCAGATAAGGCGCTACCGGGGTGTAGGTGTAAGGCTGATTGTTGGGACCCGTAATGGGACTTTTTGGTGTGCCGTCCACGTCGCCAACATCTTTTGGGTCAGCCCCATTCCAGAAACCATCGGTGGTCAGAATGGTATACGACTGTCGGCAGGCAAGTTCGGTAGTGGCGTCACTACCCGTCCCGCCCGTTTGCCATGGCTGAGCCGTCTGGTAATACTTGCCTACAGCATCCAGCGCCAAGCGCAAGGGTGTCGTGTCATTGGGACTAATCCCAGCCACCCAGCCCCAGAAATTGCTTTTCTGAGTGCCGGAAGAGCCGTTGCCGAACGGCTGAACGCGGGCGATGTATTTACCATTATAGCTATTGGTGTAACTACCAGTGGATGTTATGCCACTGATATTTTTGTTATTGATCGAGCCAAACCCGACGCGGAACGTTGGGTCGATCGTCGCAAACGCATTCATCAGGCCGCTTTTGGCCATCAAGATACGTGTGTGGTAATAGGAAAACCAGTTAGCCACATTTTGCCGGGTAACCACACGCTCGTCACATACGTCGCTCGACAAGCCAGCCTTTGCGCAATCGCCCGCCGTTTTGGCTACATAATGTTGGGTGTAGCCCCCACCGGCCTTGGCCGTCGTATACGTAAAGAAGGAGTGGCCTGGGGTACATGTCCCACCGGTCGTGGAATCTGTATACACATCATTGATACTGTTGCAGCGACTGACGTAAAAGTAGCCATTGTTTCCATCGAAAAAGTTGAACGGGACTGCAGGGACGCTACTTTTGTCGCTAAAGGCGCAGTAGCCTGGCTGGGCGCCACCAGAAAGAGACGTATTCGCTGGGCACAAGCTGCTCGGACTGTAAGCGGATGCCCCTGCATCAGCGACGGAAACTGAGTATGCGACCGGAGTTCCCACGAAACCTGTAGCAAATGAGTCATACCCTCCTCTGTACGTACTCAAGTCCACCGTATTGCCACTCGCAACAAAACCATTCACCGACGCCGTACTAAAGTCCGTCTGTGGATAGGAAGTTTTTCCATCGGCCATGAGCGGAGGTGTGTAGGTCACCGTCGGGTTGTAATAAACACCATTGACGTCGGAATTGACCAGGGCCTCCTTGCTCGTGTCACTCAGCGAGCCATAGTCGGGCATGATGTCCCATCTCATCGACCCCGAATCATCCAGCATCAGCACGATATTAGGCGGCAACGGCTTCTGGATGATCAGCGGTGCCTGGTCGACCACCGGCGTGGCAGCCAGCGCCGGGGTAAGGGCGACGCCCAACAGCCACATGCAGGTGGTGGTGGTCAGCAGCCTGCCGATGAAGCCGACGGACTTGCCGTGCAGACGGGAAAGGATGTTCATGTCGAATCCGCTTTGTGCAATGGTGCAGCGTGGGAAGACCCATGCGCCCTGGTGAAATCAACGTACGGCGGGAAACTCAACCCTGCTTGATCATGGCTTGCAACACGACCACGGCGCGGCCGCCCACCACGGCCGGATCGCCACTACGGGCCGTGACGCGGTAATAGATATTGGTGATGGAGCCGCCGTTGACGCCGTAGTTGTGCGCGTTGGCGCTCTGGTTGAAGCCGGTGTTGGCACTCGGGTCCTGGAAGTTGCCCATGTTCTCAATCACATACTGCGGCTGACCGGTCGCCAGTGAGCCTGCAGTGTATTGACTGGTAGCGAGGGTCTTGATGCTGCCCGGATGGGCCTTGATCCACGGATCAGCAAAGGGGTTGGCCAGACAGACCACACTGGCGGACTGGCAATTGCGGGCAATGTCGCCGGGGCTGGTGGGGATGCTTGCCGCCGCCGCACGCATCGCCGCCTCGGCGTTCTGGAAGGCGATCTGCCGGTCGTACATGTTGCCGGCCATTTTCTGCTGCATGATCGTGCCGCGCACGGCAGCCAACCCAACCAAGGTAACCACCAGCAGCAAAATCAGCGCCACCACCAACGCCACGCCGCGCTGGCCCGCGCGATACGGGAGCCGCACGCAGCGCCGACAGTCTGAGCCGCTGAAGTAACTTGAAACGTTGAAAAATGCGGAAATGTGGCTCATCTTCATGGCACCCGGTTGCGCACGGTGGTGGTGGCCGTAAAGTCACGTGTGAGGGCTTTGACGTCGGTACCAGCACGCTTGTCGACACTTTCCAGCGTGAGCTTGACCCGTACGGAATCCACCGTGGCCCAATTGGCAGTGGGGAGGCCAATCGTCGCCGCAGGCACAAAACTGGTGCCGCCCGCCTGGTGGTAAAGGATGTTCATGGCGGTGACATCGCGCACCATTTCCTGCGAAATTGGGGTGGGTGTGGTACCCGTAGTGACGAGGCTCACGCGATACAGTGATTTGCCGCCCACCGGATTGATGCCGATGTACCAATCCACTGCGCCAAGCTTGAAGATTTGCGAGTTGGGTCCGAACTGGTAGCCGTTGCCGTTGGTGGTGCAAACCGTGGGGTAACCCACGCCCTTGGAACAATTGCCGGGGTTCCCCGTGCCTGAGTTGTGTACGACCGTGACATTGCTGTCGTTGTAATCGCTGATCTGCACGATGGTTGCGTGATCGGGGTCGCACACGATGATCACGTCGCCGGTTGTCAGATCCGAGGTCGTGTCGTTGAGTTTGAAATTGGCGGCGGTCGAACTCGGGTTAGCGGCCACGCTCAAGCCGGTGTCGACGGCGCCCAGCAGTTGCAGCGACTCGGTACCACTCACTTGATTCGAAGCAGCCGTCCCGACGGTCAATGCCGGATCTGCCCCAGTGCCGACATCGTATCCATGCACGGCGTTGCCCCAGTCTGCCCACCACGTCGGTGTGCCGCCACCGGTGGGACTGTTATTGAGTACGTTGGCGACGCGCCCGGCGTTACCGCAACCGGTAAGCCCGGCATCGCGGATATCGCGCGCCATCATCTCGAACGCGATGCGCGAACCATCCTGTACGTCGCCCAGCGCCACATTGGTGCGATAGGACCGCTGCGTGGCCAGGAACACGCTGGTGACACCGGCGATGACGATCAAACCCAACAGCATGGCGATCATCAATTCGATCAGGGTGAAGCCGGCCGACAGCCTGCGCAAGCGCGGCGCAGGCCGTGCCTTGCCGTGAGGGATAACGGGATGCCGGCTCATAGGATGGCCTTGGTAATAACTGTTTGAGTGGCGCTGCCACCCACGCCGGCCCGACTGTCGTCGAAGGTAATGGTCACGGTGCATTCGCCGGCGCCGGAGCAACTGATGCCGCCCGTGGTGTTGGCTGTCGCACCAAGGCCATGGCCAAGCTGGTTGCACCACTGCACAAGCTGGGCACTCGGCAGGCTGCCGGCTGAGGCAGTACCGCATGCATCGGCGGTGACTGTCGTGTTGTAGTTGCCGGCCTTGGCGCGGACGCTATCCGCCCGCATGGCATCCATGATCGAGTAGCTGGCGATCGTGGCCATGCTGCGCGCCATGGCGCTGTTGTTGGTGGACAACGACATCGCCTGCAACGCGGCGATACCGAGAAAACCGATCGACAACACCAGCACCGCCACCAGCACTTCGATCAAGCCGACGCCGGACTGGGTATGCAAGCGGCCGATCCGCCGCGCAGCCAAGGCTGCGGGACTCCGTGGCACGGTCAAACCGAGAGGGGTCGTCATGGGCAGGCTCCCGTGGTTTTCCTGGTTTCGAGGATCGAACCGGCCGTCATCCAGATCTCGCGATGGTTATCGGCACTCATCTGGCTGGTGCAGATGTCCGCCACCTTGCCGCTATAGGGACCTGCGGTGCCTACGGCCTGCCCCAGTCCCTGTCCGCTGAAGCGAATCGCCTTCATGTCGCCCTTCAGCTGCACAGCCCCGGTGATGCCGGGCGCACCAGCCACTACCCGAGTGGGAGTGGCACCAGACATGGCATAGACCGCGCCGATTTCGGTAGTACAGGCCGTCCCCAGGGTATCGGCGGTATTGACGCTTGCCGAGTTGCTGCACAGCTGGGTATTCGCATTGCGCTTGACCGCTTCCATCCGTGCGACGTTGATCGCGCTGATGACGTCATTGGCAGCCGTGGTGAGCTTGTTGGAGAGTGTGATGTTCCTGAAACTCGGCACCGCGATCACGATCAACACTGCGGCCACCGCGATGGTGATCAACAGCTCGACCATGGTGAAGCCGCGTTCACCCCGCCGTATTGGCCCGCGCGCCGACGCACGGCCGCAGGCAATGCCCGGCCTGCGTACCCCGATCAACGAGACGCCTCGCTGGCACGACTTCAGTTGCATGTGATCTCCCCAAATACCCTGTATGCACAGTACGCATCGGCCGCGGGATAGCCAGACCGCAGGCGACGGACGGTAGGGATTGTCCGACAAGTGGCGAAACACGCCGCGATGGTGATCGTGGTCAGGTGCTGCCGATGGGGAGCGCACAGAGCGCCAAATCAGTGCGGTTCAGCGCAGCAAGAACGCGACACGGCCGACTGCGCAGGACGGCGAGAGATCTCTGAAGCAATCTACAGTCTGACGGCGACAGCCAGAGAGCATCCCGGGCCGCCATGCTTTCACGCCGGATGCCCGACCAGTGATGCGACGAATGCTTGCAATGCAATCACCACGTGCCATCGCTCCGCTGCGAGAGTGGATGCACCCACCCTGCCGCGTCACAGCAGGCAGCCCCGCAAAACTCGTGCTTTGCGGGGCTGCGGATGTTGCGAAGGCTGGTGCCGGGAAGAGGAGTCGAACCTCCGACCTACGCATTACGAATGCGCCGCTCTACCAACTGAGCTATCCCGGCACAGAGCCGCGAATTTTACGGTGCGGGACGCCACGGTGCAAGCACGGGCGCTGCGTATTCATCCGGTGCACACCCATCGGCGCACGCCCGCATCTCTAACACCCTGTAGAGTGGGTCGGTGTGGAGGAGCCTGCCGTTGCCACATCCGACGTCGGCAGCGGCGGCGCCCTATCCCGGATTGCTGCCGACGGAACGCAATTCCCTGGGTAGCGCGAAGGTGACGTCCTCGCGCTCTCCGTCCAGCTCATGAACTTCGCCAGCACCCCACTCGCGCAAGCGCGTGATGACTTCCCGCACCTGGCGTTCCGGTGCAGATGCACCGGCAGTCAAGCCAATGTGCTGCACGCCATCCAGCCAATCACGCTGGAGGTTTTCGGCGCCGTCGATCAGGAACGTACGCACTCCCCGCCGAGCCGCGAGATCGCGCAAGCGATTGGAGTTGGAGCTGTTCGCCGAGCCGACCACCAGCATCAAATCCACCGCATCGGCCATGCGCCGCACGGCATCCTGGCGATTCTGCGTGGCATAGCAGATGTCGTCCTTGCGCGGGCCTTCGATGGTCGGGAACCTGGCGCGCAACGCGGCGATGATGGCCTTGGTGTCGTCCACCGACAGCGTCGTTTGCGTGACGTAGGCCAGCGCTTGCGGATCCTTCGGCGCCAACGTGGCGACGCCGTTGACCGATTCCACCAGAAAGATTTCGCCCGTACTCGCGGGGTTCCACTGACCCAGCGTGCCTTCAATTTCAGGATGCCCGGCGTGTCCGATCAACACCACGCTGCGCCCGGCACGACCAAGCCGCGCGACCTCCATGTGCACCTTGATGACCAGCGGGCAAGTGGCGTCGAATACCCGCAACTGACGACGCGCCGCCTCGGCCTGCACCGCCTGGGAGACGCCATGCGCGCTGAAGATGACCATGGCGCCATCCGGCACCTCATGCAGCTCGTCGACAAACACTGCACCGTTCGCGCGCAGCCGCGCCACCACGTGCCGGTTGTGCACTACCTCGTGACGCACATAAATTGGTGCGCCGAAAGACTCCAGCGCACGGTCGACCATGGCGATCGCACGATCCACGCCAGCACAGAAACCACGGGGATTGGCGAGCAGGATATCCAGACAAGACCTCGGTGGCGTTGGCGCCGTGGCGCGTTTGTATGTGCAGTTCCTGTGGGAGTGGCTTCAACCGCGATGCTCTTTCAGCCACCGAGTTCAGCCACCAAGCATCGCGGCTGAAGCCGCTCCCACAACCCATATCAAAAACGGAACCGGCGGTGAATTATCGCATGGCGTCCGCGCGCTTGCCGGCGAACAGGCCAAACGCGACGAGCAACACCGCGCCCACGGTGATGGCACTGTCGGCAAGATTGAAAACCGGGTAGCTCCACTGGCGGAAGTACACCTGGATGAAGTCGGTGACCTGCGCAGCGTGCAGGCGGTCGATCACGTTGCCAAGCGCGCCACCAATGATCAAGGCCAACGGCAAGCCATTGCGCCAGTCGCGCCGTGGCGTGCGCGCCAGCCACGCCACCAGCACCGCGCAAATAATGAACGCCAGCACCACGAAGAACCAGCGCTGCCAGCCGCTGCCATCGGCCAGAAAACTGAAAGCCGCGCCGCGATTGAATGCCAATGTCCAGTTGAGTAACCCGGGAATCACCGCATGCGGCACGCCCATCGGCTGCAACGCGTGCAACGCCCACCATTTGCTGAGTTGATCGAGCGCAATGACGGCCACGGACAACCACAGCCAAGGGAGTGCGTTGGGTTTGCTGCTCATGCTGTGCGGACATCCTGCGGTGATGGCGGAAGCTTATCGCATCGATGTTCGGGTGCAGGGAAGAACGTCATGCAGTCCGCGTTTGTTGTTCCCGGCCTGCTCGCACGCGCAACGACAGACCCGCGGCCATGTTGGGTCAAGCAAGAGCCGGCGGGCAGTGCCCACCGGCTCCTCGCCCTCGCTCGCGACCGAGGGATGGTAACCAGATCAAAACCAGCGGCGATCCTCGCCACTGGTTTCGACATTGCTGATGCAGCGGTCGCACAGTCCGGGATGTTCCGGGTGGCTACCGACGTCGCTGCGGCGATGCCAGCAGCGCACGCACTTGGTGGCCCTGCTGACGCTGGCGGACAACCATACCTCGGCATCTGCAATCTCCACTTTCACCGCAGTGTCGGGGCGTGGGGCAAGTGGTGCCAGTTCGAGTTCAGACACGATGAAGAAGAAGCGCAGTTCGTCGGCCATGTCGGCATAGCGCGCCTGCACGGCGGCATCGGCGTGGATCACCAGCTTCGCTTCCAGCGCCGCACCCAGCAGCCCGGCGTTGCGCATGCCTTCAAGTACACGCGAGGCGGTGTCGCGGATCGCCACCAGGTCGGTCCAGTAGCGGCGCTGGTCGGGCGTGGCTTGGGTGGCAGCCAGGCCGTCATACCAGGTCTCGAACAGCACGCTGTCGCCACGTTTGTCCGGCGCGCTGGTATCGGGCATGGCGTGCCAGATTTCTTCGGCGGTGAATGCCAGGATCGGTGCCAGCCAGCGCACCATGGCTTCGGCAATGCGGAACATCGCGCTTTGTGCGCTGCGCCGGCCATGGCTGTTGGTCGGCATGGTGTACAGCCGATCCTTGGTGATGTCGAGGTACAGCGCGCCGAGTTCGTTGGTGCAGAAGTTCTGCACGCGCGCGACGATCTCCGGAAAGTCGTAGTGCTCGTACGCGGCCAGCACCGCCTGCTGCACGTCATGCGCCTGCTGGATCGCCCATTGGTCGAGCAGCAAGCTGTCGGCGACCGGCAGCAAATGCTTCGCCGGATCGAAACCATTCAGATTGCCCAGCAGGAACTTCGCCGTGTTGCGCAGGCGCCGGTAAGTATCGGATACGCGCTTGAGGATCTCGTCGGAGACGGTCATCTCGTTGCGGTAATCGGCTGACGCCACCCACAGGCGCAGCACGTCTGCGCCCAGCGCATCCATCACGCGTTGCGGTGCGATCACGTTGCCGAGCGACTTGGACATCTTGCGGCCGTTCGCGTCGACCGCGAAGCCATGCGTAAGCACGTCCTGGTACGGTGCGCGACCAAAGATCGCCGATGAGGTCAGCAGG
>DATCWU010000419.1:0-5233 GCA_036566165.1 Rhodanobacter sp.
CGCCGTGGCGCTTGCCGATGCGCAAACGCAGTGAAAACTCACTGGCCTGGGCATGTTTCACCGCGTTGGTTGCGCTTTCCTGGACCAATCGATAGATCGCGGTACGGGTGTCGTCGTCCAGTAGCCGCGGGTTGCCGTGCAGCGTGGTGCGGTAGGTCATGCCGGCGGCGTTGAGCAGGTCGCGGATCGGCCCCTCATCCAGCGCGCGCAACAATCCGAACTCGTCCAGTACCGCCGGCCGCAGGTCATCCAGCAAGCGGTGCAGCGCGTGTCGCATGTGGGCCAGGATCGCGTTGACGGAAGTGGTGACGTCCGCCATTCCCGCGGCGTGCAACCGGGATTGAGCCAGTTTCATGTGAGTCTGGATCGCCGTGATGTTTTGCCCCAGTTCGTCATGCAACTCGGCAGCGAGATACCGGCGCTGATCCTCCTCAATGCGCAGGTTGCCACGTGCCGCGCGGCGTAGTTGCTGTGCGAGTTGATCGAGCCGGCGGTTGACCGTACCCAGATAGGCGTTTTGCTCGCTGACTTTTTCGGTGCTGCGGCGGAGGGCGTCGGTAGCCGCGCCCAGCAGCAGCGCACCGGTACCCGCCACTGCCAGGAACAGGTAGGCGATCGCACTCGAAGGTACATTGCCCAGATGCTGCTCCTGCAGTGTCATACCCAGGTTGGTGATGACCATGGCCAGGCACGCACCACGCCAGCCATGGCGGAATGCAAAAAACAACACTGGTGCGAGTGACAACACGCGCGCCAACTGCGGCTGCGGTGCGGGCTGTTCGGACATCAGCAGCAACACCACCATTACGGGCCCCAACACCAGAATGCTGTCCATGATCAGGCTGGCCAGGGCTGGCCGGTCCGGGCGGCTGCGCACCAGCAGGAGCATCAACGGTGCAACCAACAAGATGCCCAGGTAATGGCCGAGTAACGCCTCGCCGAACCTACCCAGCAGTTGTTGCACCGAATCTGGCGCGCGCGCCAGCGTCAGCAGCGTTGCATCCACCGCTGTCGTTGCCACCGCGATTATCACCACCGACAACAGCAGTCGCGTAACATCCTGCGGCGTCTGCAGCGTGACGTGTGGGCTGAACTGGCGCAGCACCCACAGTCCGCCCGCCGTCACCAGTGGCTCGGGCAATGTTCCGGCAAGTTCGCCGTACCAGTCGGGCGGCAAGCCGTCGACCATGATGATGCCGGCGCTGGCGGCAAATTCGGCACCCAGCAACCAGCCCCAATAGCGTACTGGCGTGAGCAACAGCGCACCAAAACGAAAACCGTAAGGCAGCATCCAGTACGGCTGCACGGCGGACCACAGCAGTAGCCACATGAAGACATAACCGGCACCGAGCAGCGGGCCGAAGGCGGGCGAATGGCGGGCTTTGGAGTGCACCGGCAAATGGTACATGCGTCACGTTCAGATGCGTCGGCGGCGGCCCGACTACTGCAAGATCGTGTGGTCACTGTGTACAGTGAGCCCATGTACAGCATCGTTCTCATCGAAGACCATGCCATCGTGCGTGAGGGGTTCAAACGCTTGATCGAAGTGGAGAGCGATCTAGACGTTGTCGCGGAATGCCGCACCGCCGACGATGCCGTCGACGCAGTCGGTCGTCGCCATCCCGATCTGGTCGTGCTCGATCTGTCCCTGCCGGACGGCAGCGGGCTGCCGTTGATCGAACACCTGCGCAGTGTGTCGCCGCTGACGCGGGTCGTCGTGTTGAGCATGCACAGCGGCGAACCATACGTCTCCGAGGCCTTGCGCCGTGGCGCCAGTGGCTATGTGACCAAGGGTGCCGGGCCGGAGGAGCTCATTGCCGGTTTGCGGGCGGTCATGTGCGGCGAATGTTTCCTCAGCTCGGACTTGCGCGAACGCCGGGCGCGCCAACCGGACCGGGTGCTCGATCCCATCAGCTGCCTGACCACGCGCGAGCGTGAGGTATTCATGTTGCTGGCTGGCGGGCTGGCGCCCAAACAGGTTGCGGCCAGGCTGGGTATCGGGCAGAAGACGATCTACATCCATCGCGCCAGTCTGATGGGTAAGCTTGGCGCGGGATCGGAACTGGATTTGTATCGCATGGCGACCGAGCGGGGTTTATTGCCGCCGATGGATTGAGGCAGTTGGATATGCCAGCGCCATTCAGGCTTCACTGGCCTGCGCGCGATCCAGCATCTGCCGCGCGTGCGCCCGGGTTTCCCGGGTGATTTCCACGCCACCCAGCATGCGCGCCAGCTCGTCGCGCCGGCCAGCAGGATCTAGCTGTTCGATCCGGGTGTGCGTGGATTCGCCATCGGTGTGTTTGCTTACGCGCAGGTGCAGGTGCCCCTGCGCCGCCACCTGCGGCAGGTGGGTGACACACAGCACCTGACAGCGTGCGCCGAGCGCGCGCAGTTTTTGTCCGACGACTTCGGCGACTGCACCGCCAATGCCGCTGTCCACCTCGTCAAACACCATGCTGCCGACGGTGTCCTTGCCGAGTGTCGCCACCTCGATGGCCAGACTGATGCGCGCCAGTTCACCGCCGGATGCGACTTTGCGCAGCGCACGCGGTGGCTGGCCGGGGTTGGTGCTGACCAGCAGTTCGCAGCGCTCGTGACCTTGTGGGTCCGGGTCATCACCCGCCACAGGTTCCAGTTGCACCAGCAGTTGACCACCCGCCATGCCCAGCTCGGCCATCAGTGCGCTTGCGGCGGCACCCAATTGGCTGGCGGCCTGGCTGCGTGAAGTGCTCAATTTTGCGGCGGTCGCCGCGTACTGTTCGCGCAGTCGGGCGCGCAGGGCAGTCAAGGTCTCCAGTGCCGTGCCGGCGTTCTCCAGCGCGGCAAGTTGGGTGCGCAGGTCCTCCAACTTCGCAGGCAGCTCGACGATCGGTACCCGGTGGCGACGGGACAAGTCGTGCAAGTGGGAAAGATGGTCGTCCACTTGCGTGTAGCGCTCGGGATCCAGATCCACATCCTGGGCGTAGCGCGCCAGGTTGTCAGTGGCCTCGCCGAGCTGGATGCCGGCGGTGTCGAGCAACTCCAGCGTGGGCAACAACTGGTCATCAAGCGACGCCAGCTTGGCCAATTCGTCATGGGCACGAGCCAGTGCCCGCTGCAGCGCGAATTCGCTGTCACCATCCAGCTGTTCACTGATGCCGGCAACGCCGGTGGCCAGGCGTTCGGCGTTGGCCAGGCGTTTGTGGCTGGCTTCCAGCTCCACCAGTTCGTCGGCTGACAGAGCCCATTGTTCGAGATCGTCGATCTCGTGGCGCAGCAACTCGATGCGTTGCGTGCGGTCTTCGCCGCCGCCCAGTTTGCGTGCTCGCGTCCCGGCTTCGTGCCATTGCGTGGCATTGTCGCGTACGCTGTTCACCAGGGCGTCGTGCCCGGCATAGGCGTCGAGCAACTCCAGCTGGTGCCGGCGGGAAAGCAGCGCCTGGTGTTCGTGCTGGCCATGTATGTCCACCAACAACGTGGACAGCTCGCCCAGTTGGCTGGCGTTGGCTGGTCGGCCGTTGATCCAGGCCTTCGAGCTGCCTTCGGCGCGAATGACCCGACGCAACTGACAGGTGCCGTCATCGTCCAGTTCTTCGCGTTGCAGCCATGCGCGTGCCAATGGCAGGTCGGCCAGGTCAAACTCCGCCGCCAGTTCAGCGCGCGTGCTGCCGGCGCGCACCATGGTGCTGTCGGCACGCGCGCCGGCGAGCAGCAGCAGTGCGTCCACCAGCAACGATTTGCCGGCGCCGGTTTCGCCGCTGACCACGATCAGGCCAGGGCCGAAGGTGACCTCGGCGGCCTCGACGACGGCAAAATGGCGCACGTAAAGCGAGGTAAGCATGGGTGACCGCAGCAGTGGATGGCCGGATTGTAACGTCAGCAAGGCAGCCCACGGCAGCGAGACTGGCAACGCGGCTTGCAACATGCCGACACAGACCTTATTTCTATGCTGTCTCACCGATTGCTACGGCAGGAACGCTACGGCGCATGATTTCCCCCAACGGCCATGACCTCGATGCGCGGACGCGGCGCTTGCTGCGCACGCTGATTTCGCAATATCTGGTGGACGGCGAGCCGGTCGGCTCGCGCACGTTGTCACGTTCCTCCGGGCTGGATGTGAGCCCCGCGACCATTCGCAACATCATGTCCGATCTCGAGGATGCCGGTCTCGTTGCTTCGCCGCACACGTCCGCCGGGCGGGTGCCGACGCCGCGCGGGTTGCGCTTGTTTGTCGATAGCCTGATCGAGTTGCAGCCACTGCCGCAGGATGAAATTGCCCGGCTCAAGCGCGAGTTGCCCCCGGGCTCGACGACAACCCTGGGCCTGCTCGGCAATGTATCCACCTTGCTGTCGGCGATGACGCGCTTTGCCGGTGTTGTTACCGTGCCGCGGCAAGTGGACTTTCCGCTGCGACACATCGATTTTGTCCCGCTGCCAGACGCACGGGTACTCGTGATCCTGGTGTTCACCGACAACCAGGTGCAGAACCGCGTCGTGCAATTGGCCAAGCCGTTGCGTGGCCGTGAGCTGACCCAGGCAGCGAATTATCTCAATGAGCATTTTGTCGGCTTGCGCGTGGATGACATCCGCTCCCGTTTGCTGACTGAGCTGCGCGCGGCCGGCAGTGAACTCAACCGGCTGCTGGCAACCACGGTGGAGCTGGCCACCGCGTCGTTTGCGCCGCAAGTGGGCGGCGATGACGTGCTGGTCAGCGGCCAGACCAATCTAATGGCCTGCACGGATCTGGCGGACGTGCAGCGTCTGCGCGAGTTGTTTGAAGCGTTCCAGCACAAGAGTGAATTGCTGCAGTTGATGGAGGTCTGTGCGCGGGCTCCTGGCGTGCGCTTGTTCATCGGCGAGGAGTCGGGGTTCACCGCACTCGATGGCTGCAGTGTGGTTACCGCCAGCTACGGTGCGCAAGGTCGCGTGCTGGGCGCCGTGGGCGTGATTGGCCCCACCCGCATGGCCTACGAACGCGTCATCCCGGTCGTGCAGGCCACTGCCGGATTGCTCAGCGATGCCTTGAATCGCGTCGCGACGACCCTATAACCGCTGCCAATGGCGTTGAATCCGCAACCCCGGGGTGGCCGCAAGTCCATACCCAACCACCCACATGGAGTTTTTTCATGCAAGACAGCGACCCGCAGACACCAGACGATGTGCACGCGGAGAACAACGAGCCGACGCTGACTGCGCCCGAGGTGGAAGCGCTGCGCGCCGAGCTGGCGGCAGCACAAGCCAGTGTCGCGGAATT
>DATCWU010000430.1:0-14319 GCA_036566165.1 Rhodanobacter sp.
CACTCGGGTACGGCGATCATGCATACGCGCGCGTCGATGGCGTGGTCAGCGCCGGTCAGTTCCTGCTCATGGAACTGGAGCTGGTTGAGCCGTTCCTGTTCCTGGCCGAGCAGCCGCAGGTGGCCGAACACCTGGCGCGACAGCTGGTGGCGCGCCTCGACGCCCAACCGCTGCGCCCACGGCGGGTCAGTCTGTGAGGCGTGGCGCCGACCATGGCACCACCGGGTGGAGCAGGCCGCAATGACTGACCACGCCACACCGACAGCGGATCGCGACCAGCTACCGCGGCACACCACGCCGACCTGGGAGGTGGAACTGCTGATCTCCGGCGTCGCGGTATTCGCCATGTTGCAGTTGCCGGTGTGGCTGGATCGCCAGCTGTTCGCGTTGATCCCGCGACTGGACACTGACTTGGCCGGGGTGGCGCTGCCGCTGTATGTCTATCTCAAGAGCGCGGCGCTGATCCTGGCAGTGACATTTGGCCTGCACCTGCTGCTGCGCGCCCAATGGATCGCCCTGGTCGGCATGCATTCGGTGTATCCCGACGGGGTGCTTTGGGCGAAGTTGCGCATGGGTCCGGTGCGCCGGGAATTCGAACAGCGCCGACATGGCAGCGCCGCGCAATCCATCGAACGGGCCGACAACCGGGCTACCGTAGTGTTCGCCATCGGCGTGATGCTCGCCTCGCGGTTATTGCAGATCAGCTTGCTGGTGGCGGTGGTGTTTGCGCTGATCATGGCAGTCAAGCTGCTGGCTGGCGTGCCGGTGAATTTGTTCCTGACTTTCAGCCTGTGCTTCGCCGTCATCGTTTTGTTGATGCTGGTCTCGCGTCGCGTCGATCACTTGTTCGGCCACCGCCTGCGCCAAGCTGGCCTGCCGCGGCGCCTGCTTGCGGGCACTTTCAACGTGCTTTCGCGCAGCGGCATCGGTCGGCGTTCCGAGGTGATGGCGCTGCTGGCCAGCCACGGCAGCGAGCGCCGCGTCAATCTGCTGACGGCCAGCGCCATTGTCGTGGTGATCCTGGCCGTGACCTTCAGCCTGAGTGCGATGAAAAAATCCGTCCACGCGGGAAGCTACGCCTTGTTTCCCTACAGCGTCGACGCTTCGCGCATGCTGCGCAGTGCCTATTACGACGATCAACGCGACCCGCTGCATGATCCGGCCACGCCGTTTGTGCAAAGTGCCGTGATCGACGGGCCCTACCTGCGTCTGACCGTGCCTTACCGACCGCAGCACGATGCGCCGGCCCAGCAACACGCCTGTGTCCGCGCGCGAGCGTTGGCCGCTGGCGCCGCCCGCGGTGAGGCCTTGCTGGATTGCCTGGCGCGCCTGCATGCGGTCACGCTGGACGGGCAGCCGCTGGCGACGTTGCGCTACGACGCCGGCAGCGACCCACGCACCGACCGTCCCGCGCTGCAGGCGATGATCGACGTGCGTGCGCTGGCTGCCGGGCGCCACGTATTGCGCGTCGCGCGCGACGGCAGCGACGATGCCGCGCGGGCTCGCGACAACGCCGATACCATCGTGTTCTGGCGTTGAGCGTAGCCGCTGGCGCTGCCAGGGAACTACCCAAGGACCACCAGGCGTGCGGCTGTATTGGTGCAATCGCTGCCAACGATGCGCTGACCGAGCCGAAGGCAAGCAGATTGCCGTGCGTGCACACGTCACTAGCGCACAGTGGGCACGCCACAGCAGCCCACGCGTCTAGAATCAACGCATTGGTTTTTCACGGTTGCCCGCGTGCCCACACCAACGCGCAAGATTCTGCACATCGACATGGACGCGTTTTATGCGTCGGTGGCGCAACGCGATGACCCGTCGTTGCGCGGCAAGCCCATTGCCGTGGCGTGGCGCAGCACGCGCTCGGTGGTGCTCACCGCCAGCTACGAGGCGCGGGTGTTTGGTGTGCGTTCGGCCATGCCGTCAGCGCGGGCCGAGCGATTGTGTCCGCAGTTGATTTTTGTGCCGCCGGATTTCGCCCGCTATCACGAAGTGTCACAGCAGATTCGCGCGATCTTCGCGCGCCACACCGCACTGATCGAGCCGTTGTCGCTGGACGAGGCGTATCTCGACGTGAGCCTGCTGGACAGCGGTTTGCCCTCGGCCACGGCCACGGCGATGGCAATCCGCGCCGCGATCCGCGAGGAAACCGGGCTCACCGCCTCCGCCGGCGTGGCGCCGAACAAATTCCTGGCCAAGATCGCCTCGGACTGGAACAAGCCGGATGGTTTGTGCGTGATCCGGCCGCGCCAGGTCAGCGCGTTTCTTGCGCCACTGCCGGTCGGCCGCCTGCCCGGCGTGGGCAAGGTGACCGAGGCGCGCTTGAGCGCCCTCGGCATCAGCACCGTCGCCGATGTGCGCGCACGCACCTGCGCCGAGCTGACCATGCAATTCGGCCGCTGGGGCACACGCTTGCACGAGCTGGCATTGGGCATTGATGAACACCCGGTGCAACCCGATCGTCCGACCCTGCAAATCTCCAGCGAGGACACGTTCGAACACGATCTCACGCTGGACGACCTGGAGCCGGCCATCCGCGCGCTGGCCAACCACACTTGGGCGAGCTATCAGCACGAGTCCACACGCATCGCGCGCACCGTCGTGCTGAAACTCAAGACGGCCGACTTCCACACGCTGACCCGCAGCCTCACCCCATCCACGTGTCCCGCCTCCGCAGTCGAACTGGGTGATATCGCCTGCGCCTTGCGCGAGCGCGTCGATCGCCCCGCCGACGCGCGCTACCGGCTCGTCGGCGTGGGTTTGGCCGGCTTCGTGGATCGCGACGACTACCGCCTGCAGGCAGAACTGTTCGACGCCAGTTGAGCAAGCGAGTTGTCTGGTGGGAGCGACTTCGTCACGCCCGAATCCAGCGCCACACCTCGCGCCATGACGGCTTCTTGCCGTACATCAAAATGCCGGTGCGGTAGATGCGTCCGGCCAGCCAGGTGCACGCGAGCAGGCCGACGACCATCAGGCCCAGCGACATGGCCAGTTCCAGCGGCGGCACCGTGGTCATCGACCAGCGCACCGGCATCACGAACGGCGCGAAGAACGGCACCAGCGACATCGCCATGCCCAGCGTGCTGTTGGGATCCCGGATCACGCTGAACATGGCAAAGAAGCCAACCAGGATGAACATGGTGACGAACAACGCGTACTGCTGCGTCTCCTGGATGGAGTTGCACATGGCACCGATGGCCGCGTACAACGCGCCGTAAAGCAGAAAGCCGAGCAGGAAATACAGCAAAAAGACCACCAGCACACTGGCCGACATGCTGGGGATCGGCAAGCTTTGCAGAGTGCTCGCATTCATGCCGAACAACAGGCCGAGCGGTCCGCGCTGGCTGCTGAGCAGCGCCGCCGAGCCGCCCCAGATCGCCATCTGCGCCAGGCCCGCCGCGCCCACGCCGAGCACCTTGCCCAGCAACATCTGGAACGGCGTCAGCGACGATGCCAATACCTCCATGATGCGCGAGTTCTTTTCTTCGACCACCGACGTCATCGTCTGCTGGCCGTAAATCAGCACGGCGATGTACAGGATGAAACCCATGGCATACGCCAGCATGAAGGACTGCTCGCCACTTTGCCCGGCCAACTTGCCATCCTCGACTTTGATCGTTCGCAGATCCGCGGGCGCCGTGGCCCGGGCCACCAGTTGCGGATCCACGCCGGACTTGCCCAACCGCCACGTGGCCAGCGCCCGGGACAGCGTGCGCTGCAACTTGCTCATCGCTTCCAGGCCACCCACGTTGCCGCCGTAATACGCCAGCTTGCCGCTGGCCAGTGTCGCATCCGTGAGCACCAGCACCCCGGTCCACTGGTCAGCCTGATGTCCGCGGCCAAAGCCCGTCTTTGCCACCAGGCCATCGCGCACGGCAGCCAACTGGCCTTCCGCGGCGGGAAACACTTGCACGCTGTAACGCGGTTCGGCGGCAGGTTTGTCACCCAGCCTTTCCTGCTGCAACATCCCGGCAATCTGCGCGCCGACTGCGGCGGACGAAGCGTCCACAATCGCCACCCGGCTCGTGCGGCTGGTGCCGCTCATCAAAATCGGCAGCAGCAACACCGCCACCATGAACACTGGCAGCAGCAAGGTGGAGATCAGGAATGCCCGGGTACGCACGCGCTCGACAAACTCGCGGCGCACGACGGAGAAGATCTTTTTCATGCGGACACCTCGGCGCGCGCCACGGTCGCATCGGCGCCAACCTTGGCGATGAAGATGGACTGCAGCGACGGCTCGACCAGTTCGAAATGGCGCAGGCCGACGCGCTCGTGCACCAGCGCGGCCAGCAGGGCCTGCGGATCAGCGCCCTCGGCCAGTTGCAACTGGGCGCTGGCGCCATAGTCGTCAATGCTGGCCACCAGCGTGCGATCGGCCAGAATTCGTGCGGCGCGCTCCCTATCGTGCGTGAAGGCCAGCGCCACGTGGCGTCCACCAAAATCCGCCTTGACCTGCGCCACCGCGCCGCTGACCACCGTGGCCCCGCGCGCGATGATGGCAATGTGATCGCACATGCGCTCGGCCTGCTCCATCACGTGGGTGGAAAACAACACGGTGCGTCCCTCGGCCGCGATCGCCACCACGATATCCTTCATCACCTGCGCATTGACCGGATCCAGCCCGGAGAATGGCTCGTCCAGGATCACCAGTTCCGGCTCATGCAACAGCGCACCGGCAAACTGCACTTTCTGCTGCATGCCCTTGGACAGGTCCTCGACCTTCTTCTGTGCCCAATCGGCAATGCCCAGTCGCGCCAGCCACGCCCGGGCGCGGATTCTGGCGTCGTGCCGCGAAATGCCCTTCGTCTCGCCCAGAAAAATCAGGTGATCGAGCACCTGCATTTTCTTGTACAGCCCGCGCTCTTCCGGCAGATAGCCGATGCGCGCGGACAACTTGCGACTGCCATCGGGCAGGCCAAACAACGAAATCGAGCCTTCGTCGGGTTCGAGAATGCCCATGATCAGGCGAATGGTGGTGGACTTGCCCGCGCCGTTTGGCCCAAGCAGGCCGAAGATGCCGCCGGCAAAGACATCCAGTGAAAGTCGATTGACCGCAACGTGTCCGGAAAATCGTTTGGTGACTGTGGTGATACGCACACTGGGTGATGTCATGGATCCCTCCGGCTGAAGGCGCACTCAAGTGGTACATGGCCACCGCAAAATAGCATGCACCCCGCCAGCAGCGAAGCTGACCAATGGCAGGGCCCGCCCGGCGGTCAACGGCAAGCCAACGCAGCGCGACCAACACGCTGGTGTGGTTACCTTGCTCAAGACCGCGTGCCGCGTCCGAAGCGCGGCAAGTTCCAGTGATAGCGCAACGACAAAAAGCGCAAGCCGAAGGCCACCAAAATCGGCGGCCAGGTTGCCCACATCGCCGACCAGTGCAGATACTCGCCAAGCACCGCCAGCGTGGCGCCAACCAGCGCGGCACTGGCGTAGATTTCCTTTTGCAATACGACCGACACGCGTGCCAGCAACACATCGCGCGCCATGCCCCCACCAATGGCCGTGACCACGCCCAGCAAAATGGCCACCTCGGCATTGTTGCCGAACGCCAGCGCCTTGTGCGCGCCGTACACCGCAAACAGGCCCAGGCCCATCGCGTCAAACAATCGCACCGGATAGGTCAGGCGCTCCACCCACGGATAAGCGAGCATGGTCAGCAGCGCGGCAACCATCGCGGTGAACAGATAGCGCCAATCGGCCAGCCCGGCCGGCGGGATCGCGCCAATGCACAGATCGCGCGCAATACCGCCACCGCAGGCGGTGATGAACGCGATGGCGAGGATGCCGAACAAATCCAGGTGGCAACGCCGCGCCGCCGTCGCGCCGCTGATCGCGAACGCAAATGTGCCGGCCAGGTCAACCAGGTCGAACAACCACCGCTCGTGCATGCCGTCGGCCCACTCCGCGTGCGCCGATCAGCCGGCGGACTTCCGTTGGTGAATCTAGGGGCGTGGGCGGTAGAAACGCAAGCGGCTGCGGCTTTGCCTCGCCCCCCTTGGTTTCTACCGCACACGCTCCCGTCCAATCCGCCGCGCGATCGCGAAGAACGCGCTGCCAATCCCTTGCGTCTCGCGGCCCGTCGCGCCATCTTTGCGGCGACGGACCGCACTGGCCCGGTGTTGTGGAGTCGACATGCCCGAGTTGCGGACCGGATCCACCCACGCGATGTTTGTACGCGCGCTTGACGAGCACGGTGAGTTGCCGCTCGAGCGCGTCGTGGCCTTGCTGCAAAAGTTGATGGCGCATCTCGATCTGGATTCCGTCCTGGCCGAGATCGTCAACACGACGCAGACCCTGTTTGGTGCGGAACTGGTCACGCTGTGGACGCTCGAGGCCGATGACACGCAGCTGACCTGTGTCATTCCCCGCTCGGACCCGCCGCTGACAACTACCGCGGGCGTCGGACTGGTCGGCGCCTGTGCAGCGAACCGCGCCACGATCAACGTGCCGGATGTCACCACTGATCCGAATTTCATGCGGACGCTGGATGGCGGCGCACTGATCGATCACGGCTCCATGCTGAGCGTGCCGATCATCGATTCCACTGATCGCCTGACTGGCGTCCTGCAATTGCTGGATGAAGACGGCCTGCCGTTTGCCGCCCAGGCCGAGGCGATGGCGCGCTTGCTGGCCGCACTGATCGCCGTGGCGCTGCAGGCGGTACGGGTCTATCTGGAACAGATGAGCTACCAGCGGCTGCAGCAGGAAGTGGAACTGGCGCGTGCGATCCAGCTCGCCACCTTGCCGGAGACCATGCCGCAGGTGCCGGGTTATGAAGTGCACGGCCATTTCCAGCCGGCCGAAGAGGCCGGCGGCGACCTGTTTGATCTGGTAGTGCTGGATGGCCAGCTGTTCATCCTGCTGGGTGACGCCACCGGCCACGGCTTTGGCCCCGCGCTGTCGGCAACGCAGATGCAGGCGATGCTCCGCGTCGCCTTTCGCTGCGGCGCCGACCTGGACCAGGCTTATGTGCACGTCAACAACCAGCTCAGCGAGGATCTGCCCAACGACCGTTTCATCACTGCGTTCATGGGCTTTCTCGACCCGGGCAATCATCGGGTGCGTTTTCACTCCGGCGGGCAAGGCCCCATCCTGCACTGGGAGGCGGCGGGCAACACGGCGCACTGGCAGGCGCCAACCACGTTTCCGTTCGGGGCCATGCTGGTGGACCGCGCCGGCACTGCAGGCGAACTGGCGCTGGCCCGCGGCGACTTGCTGGCACTGATTTCCGATGGTGTCTATGAATATGCGAACGCGCAGGGCGAATTGTTTGGCAACACCCGGGTGGCGCAGGTGTTTGCACGCTGTCATGCGCTGCCACTGGCAGAATTGACGGCGCAACTGCTGCAAGCCGTGCGTGAATTCGCGGGTGCCGCAGTGCAGACCGATGACGTCACCATGGTATTGATAAGACGGAAGGCGTGAATTGGGCCGTGCCACGACGCGGCGGCCACGGCTTTGCAGGCATCACGATGACCGAACAGTCAGGTTCCAACGCTGCTGATGACACCGCTCAGGCGTGGTGCGAGCGCCGCGACTTCGCGCGCAGTCTTGCCGCGCTCGAGGACGTCTATGCCTTTGTGGAACCGGTCCTCGCCGCGCGGCGCATCGGCGACGCGGCCAATTTCGCGATTATCATGACCATCGAGGAGCTGTTCACCAACATGGTCAAGTACAACCCGGCAGGCCAGGGGTCGATCGGCCTGGAAGTCAAATGCACGGCAGACGCGGTAACCTGCGAGCTGAGCGATCCGGACAGTGAGTGTTTCGACATGACCCGCCTGCCTGATGTCGATATCCAACAGCCCGTCGAACGGCGCCATCCTGGCGGACTGGGAATTCACCTGGTTCGTCGGCTCGTCGATTCGATCAAGTATGACTACGCCGGACGCTGCAGCCGCGTGAGTTTCGTCAGAAAGCTTTCCGCCCCGGCGCGAGTGGGCGGCATACACCAACAATAGCCAGCTGTACGTGCGGACACAGGGGAACGCCTCATGTTCGAGATTGGTTACGGCAACGACGGGGTGATCACCCTGGCAGGGCGGCTCGACGCCGCGCAGGCGGACAAGGCCCAGCAATTCCTTGCTGCGGCCGCCGCGCCCACGGCGCTGGACTTTCAGGATCTCGAATACATTTCCAGCGCCGGCCTCGGCGTACTGCTTGCGTTGCACAAGCGCCTGCTCGCCGCCGGCGGCGGCTTGCGGCTGATCCACGTCAACCGGCACATCCACGACATCTTCCGGTTTTCCGGATTCGATCGGGTGTTTGTGGTGGAGCCGCTGGCCTGATGGCTACGCACGCGCCAACCTTTTCCCGCGCGACCCGTATGCATGCTTGACGACACGGATGCCGAGTTGGTCCTTCGCTACCGCGGCGGTGACCGCCACGCGTTTGACGCCCTGATGGTGCGCCACTCCAAGCGGGTTTTTTCAGTAGCGTTCCGGGTCTTGAACAATCGTGAGGATGCATTCGACGTGACGCAGACCGCCTTCCTGAAGGCCTATCAGCACTTGGGCCAGTACGACGTGACACAGTCGTTCAGCCCGTGGCTGTGCCGCATCGCGGTCAACGAGGCGCTGGATCGGATACGCACGCAGCATGCCATGCAGGTGCTCGATGACGCCATCGTCGATGGTCATGTCGGACCGGTCGATTTGGCCATCCGCGAGCAGGACGATGTGGCCTTGCAGAACGCGTTGATGCAATTGCCTGCCGACTATCGAGCCATCATCGTGCTCAAGCATCTGCAAGGCTGCAGCTACGAGGAGCTGGCGCAGATTCTCGGGTGCCCGGTCAAGACGGTGAAATCGCGTTTGTTCACCGCGCGCCAGGCGTTGCGCGCAGTCCTCGTACCCAAGGCGGGAGACTGACATGATCGACGCCCGCACCCTTGAATTGATCAACGCCGATGTCGACGGCGAGCTGGATGCCGACGGCAAGAACGGACTTGAGCGTGCCCTGCATGCCGACGCCGAGGCCAGCACCTTGCACGCCGACCTGACCGCCATGGCCGCGGCATTGCAAAAGCTGCCGCCGGTGGTGGCACCGATGGACCTCGATCAGCGCCTGGTCATGGCGGTGGACGCCGCCGCGCAAGCATCGGTATCTGATGCTGCACGTCACGCTCGCGGGGGTGCTGCGGGTGCCGCGGGCAGGTCGATCGCAGCGTCTTCCAACCTTTTCCGCGTCTGGGCGTATATGACTCACATACGCAAGTCCAGGCACCGTACATCAGGCAAAACCATTCCGGTAACCAGAACGGCGTCCGGATCCCAAAACCACGACTGGGGAAAGGCACACATGAAAACTCAAAGAGTCGTCGCGTTGACTGGCAGTCTGGCAGTGGCGATTGCGGCAGTGCTGTATTTCGGCGCGGGCTATCCACCGTCAAGCAGTGATGTGTCCGGAACCATCGCCCCGGCACAACGCTACCAGGCGGATACGGTCAACTCGGCCGACGTGCAGACCGGTGACCAGAGCGTCGTGAAGCTGATGCAGACCGACACGTTCACCCGGCTGGTGAATGACGCCAGCTTCCGTGCGTTTGCCACCAACCCGCAATTCATCGCACTGGCGCGCAGCCCCGCGTTTGCCGCCCTGGCCAGCAATGCCCAGTTCCAGGCCCTGGCCAAGAGTGCCGACTTTGCTGCACTGGCCAAGAATGCCCAGTTCCAGGCGCTCGCCAAGGATGCCAACTTCCGACAGTCGATGGCCTTCGCCAAGGATGCCAACTTCCGCCAGTCGATGGCTTTGGCCAAGGATGCCAACTTTGCTGCGCTGGCGAACAATGCGCAGTTCCAGGCGCTCGCCAACGATGCCAACTTCCGGCTGGCCATGGCCAAGGATGCCAACTTCCGGCAGATGATGGCCATGGCCAAGGACGCCAACTTCCGCCAGGTAATGGCCATGTCCAAGGACGCCAATTTCGCTGCGCTGGCGAAGAACGCCGACTTCATGGCGCTGGCGAAAGATGCCAACTTCCAGGCGCTCGCCCAGGATGCCAATCTCCGGCAGATGATGGCGATGGCCAAGGACGCCAACTTCCGGCAGGTGATGGCCATGGCCCAAGACGCCAACTTTGCTGCGCTGGCGAAGAACGCCGATTTCATGGCATTGGCAAAGAACGCCGACTTCATGGCGTTGTCGCGTGACTCCGCCGCGTTCTCGGCGATGGCAAAAGATCCGCAGGCGTTTGCCGCTCTGGCATCGAACGCGGACTTCGCCGCGCTGGCACAAAACGCCCAGTTCCAGGCACTGGCGAAAAGCGCAGACTTTCAGGCGCTGGCGTCCAATGCCTCGTTCTCGGCGATGCTGACGAACGCATCGTTCCAGGCACAGGCGCGACGCGCGACGACGTTGGAATGATTCCGCGAGTCATCTCCAGGTTTTGACCAAGACCGGCAGCCAGAGGGGTGCCGGTTTTTCATTCGCGCCGCGGCAATCACGCTATCGTCTGCGCCTTGGGGAACGGGGGAAAGGCTATGCGTATCACGTTCGGTGCTGCGGCAATCGCTTGCGCAGTGGTATGCATGTTGCCGGTACTCACGCATGCCGCCCCGCCCCTGCAGCAACTGCAGACCGGGGATCTGCAGCTGGTCTGGTTTCATCCACAGGAAGACTACCTCGCCCCCTACGTGGCACGGGCTTTCGAAAACTCGATGCAGTGGCAGCGGCGTACCTGGGGCTGGACGCCCGACGGCAAGACCAACGTGCTGATCAAGGACTTCAACGATTTCGGCAACGCCGGCGCCCGCTCCACGCCAAACAACGCACTGATCATCGACATTGCGCCGTTCTCGTATTCGTTCGAAACCTTTGTTTCCAGCGAGCGCATTTTCTCGCTGATGAACCATGAGTTGGTGCACGTGGCCAACATGGATCAGCGGACCCGGGCGGACACGCGTTGGCGACGTGCGCTCGGGGGCAAGGTACAGGTGGATGCGCAGCATCCGGAAACGCTGCTTTACCGCTTCCTGACGGCGCCGCGCACGGTGGTGCCACGCTGGTATCTGGAAGGGGTGGCGGTGTTCTTCGAAACCTGGATGGGCGGCGGTCGCGGCCGCGCCCAGGGCGCCTACGACGAAATGGTGTTTCGCGCCATGGTGCGCGACAACGCCCACTTCTACGACCCGGAAGGGTTGGCCGCGAAGGGCACCAAGGTCGACTTCCAGGTCGGCGTCAACAATTACCTGTACGGAACGCGCTTCGTTTCCTGGCTCGCACTGAAGTATTCGCCGCAGGACGTGGTGGAATGGGCCGCACGCCACGAAGGCAGCCAGCGCTACTACGCGGACCAGTTCCGCCAGGTGTTCGGCCGTTCGTTGAATGACGTGTGGAACGACTGGATTGCCTGGGAGCACGACTTCCAGCGAAAAAACCTCGCCGCCATTGCCCAATATCCGGTGACCCACCTGCAACCCTTGTCGCAGCGCGCGCTGGGGTCGATCTCGCGCGCGTTTTACGACCCGAGCCGCGACGTCATGCTCGCCGGCTTCCGTTATCCCGGCGTGGCCGCGTATATCGGCCTGATGTCACTCAAGGATGGCAGCATCAAACCGCTGGTCGACGTGAAGGGCCCGATGGAATACACGGTCACCTCGCTGGCCTGGGATCCGGCGACGAAAACGGCGTTCTACACCACCGACAACAACAGCGGCTACCGCGACGTGATGGCGCTGGATACGGTCACCGGTCATGCGCACATGCTGCTGAAGGATGCCCGCATCGGCGATCTGGTGTTCGATCGCAGCGACCGCTCGTTGTGGGGCATTCGTCACCTCAATGGCCTGGTCACGCTGGTGAACATGCCCTACCCCTACGACACCTACCATCAGGTCTACACCTGGCCGTACGGCGAGATTGCCTACGGTCTGGACGTTTCGCCAGACGGCAAGCTGCTCAGCTTCTCGCACACGGCGGTCAATGGCGATCAGGCGCTGTACCTGGTCCAACGCGACGCCCTGCTTGCCGGCGACGCCAAGCCGGCAGCGAGCTACAGCTTCGGCACGGCAGTGCCGGACGGCTTCGTGTTTGCCCCGGATGGACGCTCGCTGTATGGCAGTTCGTATTACACCGGCGTCTCCAACATCTATCGCTACGACATTGCCAGTCACCAGATCGCGGCCTTGTCCAACGCGGAAACCGGCTTTGTCCGCCCGCTGCCGCTGCCGGACGGGCGCATGCTGGCCTTCGACTATTCCGGGCAAGGTTTCATCCCGGGTTTCATTGACGCAAAACCGCGCGAGGACCTGGCTGCCATCACCTTCCTCGGGGCACAGATCGCCGACCACTATCCGATCGTGAAAACGTGGAATGTCGGCCCGCCGTCGCAAATTGACCTGGACCGGCTGATCGTGAGCCAGGGTCCGTACCGCCCGGTGCACGAAGTCCGCCAGCAGGCGCTGTATCCCATTGTGCAGGGTTACAAGGACAGCTGGGCGCTGGGCATGCATGGCACCTGGGCCGATCCGGTCGGGCTGGCGCACCTCAACGTCAATGCCGCCTACAGTCCGGACGCCAGCCTGCCCAAGTACGAGCGCATGCACTTCGATGTGCTGTGGGAAAACCTCGGCATGCGCTTCGGCTACAAGCACAACGGCGCGAGTTTTTATGACTTGTTCGGCCCCACCAAGGTCAGCCTGCGCGGCAACGAGTGGCTGACCGGGTACAAGAAGGCGTTGATCTTCGATCTGCCGCGCACGCTGGATCTGGATCTGTCGTTGAACGCGTTCAACGGCCTGGATACTTTGCCCGGTTTCCAGAACGTCTCCGCGCCCGGCAGCAAGCTGGTGACTGCGGCGGCGCGACTCGACTACGGCTACGTGCTCAATTCGCTGGGCCACGTCGACGATGAAAAAGGGATTCGCTGGAACCTCAATCTGCTGGCCAACCACGCGAACGGCATCACCGTGCCCGCGCTGTACGGCGGCGTGGACGTGGGCATGCCGTTTCTGTTCGATCACTCCTCACTCTGGCTGCGCACTTCCGCCGGCATGGCCGGTGGCAACGCCAACAACCCGTACGCGAATTTCTTCTTCGGCAGTTTCGGCAACAACTGGGTGGACAACGGCACCATCAAACGCTATCGGGATTACCAGAGTTTCCCCGGTTTCGGTATCGATGAGCTCGCCGGTCGTCGCTTCGTGCACTCGATGCTGGAGTGGAATCTGCCGCCGGTGCGCTTCAGCAATGTCGGCACCGCCGGCAACTTCCTGAGCTGGGCACGGCCAGCATTGTTTGCCGGCATACTCGCCACCGGCGCACAGGGGAACACCGGTGCGCGCACCGTGCAGGATGTCGGGTTCCAGGTGGACTTCCAGTTCACCGTCATGAACGACCAGACCATGACCTTGTCCGTGGGTTCCGCGCTTGGTTTCGGCGCCGACAAATCGCGCAGCAGCGAATGGATGGTTTCGTTGAATGTGCTGCGGTAGGCTGGTGACATCCGCGGTGTAAGGAAGAGTTGGCGATGATTGACGCTTCCTGGCTGGTCCACGCGGCGGTCGGCCTGCTGCCCGCGCTGTGCTTCCTCGCCGCGTTGCTGCTGCTGGACAGCTACAAGCTGGTGCGCTTGCGCATGGTGTTGACCGTGCTGGGCGTCGGCGGCGTGGTGGCCGGCATCTGCTATGTGCTCAATGCCGTGCTCATGGATGCCACCGGCCTGGCGTTCGAGACCTACTCGCGTTATGTGGCGGCGGCCGTCGAGGAATCACTGAAAGCGGCCGTGACCATCGTGCTGATCCGCACGCGCCGCATCGGCTTTCTGGTGGATGCTTCGGTACTCGGCTTTGCCGTTGGTGCCGGTTTTGCGACGATCGAAAACCTGTATTACCTCGGCCAGCTGGTTGATCCGCACGTAGCCACCTGGATCGTGCGCGGCTTCGGTACCGCGATCCTGCACGGCGGCATCCAGGCGATTTTTGCGGCGCTGGTACTCACCAATGTCGACGCGCAAGGCAAGCTCGGGCTGCGCGCCGTGTTGCCGCCACTCATCCTGATCATTCTGGTGCATGCGGCGTTCAACCAGTTCATGCTGTCGCCGCTTGTCGAGACCGTGCTGGTGTTGATCACCGTGCCGCCATTGCTGGCGTGGGTCTTCACACACAGCGAGCACGTGTTGCGGGGCTGGCTTGGCAGCGGCTTCGATGCCGACCAGGAGCTGCTCGGCTTGCTCGGGTCTGACACGTTTTCCCAATCGCACGCCGGGACCTACCTGTACAAGTTGCGCGAGCGCTTCCCCGGCCAGGTGGTCGCCGACCTGCTTTGCTATCTGCAGCTGTATGTCGAGCTGGCGCTGTACGCGAAAGGCAC
>DATCWU010000433.1:0-4251 GCA_036566165.1 Rhodanobacter sp.
CCGCCGCCGAGCAGCAGCAACAGCGGCAGCGCCAGCAGGAAGCCAAAGCTCACGGCATTCAGGGCACCTTGCGACAGGCTCAGCAGCCGATCCGGGGCGCCGCGTACCGGCATGTCCACCAGCTTGTCGTCACCGAGCAGCCAGTCGAACATGCGCTCGCCAAGTGCGCGATTGCCGCCGTTGCCGAGAAACGTGTTGGACAGAAAATCGCCATCGCCGACCACCATTGCGCGCTGCACGCTCTTGTCCGGGTTGGGCGAGAGTCGGCTCAACGCAAAGCCGAAATCCAGTGGCCCCTTCAATTCGCCAGCGTCAGCGTCGTAACGGATGGTGGAGCTGCCGTTGTTGGTGATGGGCTGAAACTCGGTCCAGCTTTGTGGCCCCGAGCGCAGGAACGGCACGACGGCCCACGCGGCGTGGCTCACCTGGGCCAGCGCGGAAACCTGCGGGAACAGCGTGGTCAGGCGGAAACCGGTGGTAACCGCGTGCGGCAAGTAGGCGCCAAGCGTGAGCATGCGCGGGTCCTGCAAGCCCAACGCACTCCCAGCGCCGTCCACCAGGACACCCGGCAACACCTGCACGCTCAGGGCTGCGGCAAGCGGGCGCAGGCCCAGGTCCGCGTTGCCCGGCTCGGTCAGCCACAACAGGTTGCCGCCGTCGGCCAGGTAATCGACCAGCGCCTGCACCGCACCCGCCGTCAGCGGCGCCGAGGGGCTGGCCAGCACCACCAGATCGGTGTGCCGCGGCACCGCGCTGACCTGGGAAAAACTCAGCGGCACCGCGCGCACACCGCGACTTTCCAGTTGGCCAATGAACGTGCCGAGGTCAGCGTTGGCTTTGCCGTCCGCCTGGCGCTCGCCGTCGCCGGTGACAAACGCGATGATGCGTTCGCCGCCGCGCGCCAGGCGCTCCAGCGCGTTGCTCAGCGCGCGCTCGGACAGTTCATCCAGCCGCTGCTCGCGCCCTTTGTAGTGCACGATCAACGCGCCATCGACGGTGATGCCCAGCTCGCGCATGGCGGCGGGGTCTTGCGTGGGATCGACAAAGCGCAGGCGCAGATCACTTTTGATGGCGCTGTACCGCGCAATGACGGCGGCGATGGTCTGGCGCAGCGTGCCTTGCGGGCTGGCATAGCTGACGATGTCCACCGGGCCGTCCAGCGTGGCCAATACGGCACGGGTTTCCACCGATACGCTGGCACGGTCGCGTGCGGTCCAGTCGGTGACCTGATTGTGGCGGGTGGTGAGATAGCCGATCGCGCCGGCGCCAAGCAGCAGCGCCAGCGCCAGCAGCCAGCCATCCAGTCGACGCCATCCGCGCATCAGTGGCGCCCCCGTTCGGTGCCCAGGCGATGCGCGGCCAGCGTCAGCGCGATCGCGATCACCAGCAGGAACCACACCACATCAGCAGTGGCTACCAGTCCACGCAGTAGTGTTTCCAGGTGCGTGCCCAGCGCCAGCCAGTTGATCGCGCCGTTGTCCATGCCGGCGGTTTGCGCGCCGAGGTTCACCATCAGCAAGCCCAGCGCCAGCAGCAGGCTGGCACTGGCGGCAAGCGCCGGGTGTGAGGCGAACGCGGAGCAGGCCACGCCAATGGCCGCCAGTGCCGCCAGCAGCAGCGTCATGCCCAGCGTGGCGGCGGCCAGCTTGCCCCAATCCAGGTGCGTGGCGTGGGCCAGTGTCAACGGCATCGCCAGCACCAGCGCCAGCCACAGCAGCAGCCAGATGCACACCGCCAGGTATTTTCCCAGCACGATCGAGCGCGCCGGCGTACCGGTGGCCAGCAGCAGCGGCAGCGTGCCGCTGCTGCGCTCGCCGGCCAGCGTGGACATGGTCAGCAGCGGCACGACCAGCAGGGCGAGTTCGGTCAGCCCGAACGGCACGATGCCGCCAGTCAGCAGGCTGCTCAGCAGCGGCACCGCCACCAGGTCGGTAAAACCCGGGCCGCCGGGCAGCGCCGCCAGCTTGATTTGCGCGCCCAGGAAGTTGCCAAGCAGCAGCACGAAGCGCCACGCCAGTTCCGCCAGCGTCAACGCGGCCAGGACCCAGGCCAGCGGGCGCATGAACAGGCGGCGCAATTCCAGTTGCGTCACGGCGCGCGTGTTCATGCCGCGTGGGCCGGCTGGTCGGCGACGCGCGCAATTTGCTGTGCGATCGCGAAAAAAGTGCGCTCCAGCGCCGCGTGATCGTCGGCGCTGACCGCGCCGTCGTGACGCAGCGTGCCGGCGTGCAGGATCACCACCCGGTCGCACACGGCGGTGACTTCGGCCAGCACGTGCGTGGACAGGATCACCGCGGTGCCAGTGGCGGCCTGGGTGCGGATCAGCGTGCGCAATGTGGCCACCTGCACGGGATCCAGCGCGTTGGCCGGCTCGTCCAGCACCAGCAGGGCCGGCTGATGCAACAGCGCGCAAGCCAGCCCCAGTCGTTGGCGTTGACCTTGCGACAGCACACCTGCCAGGCGCTGCATCAGCGGCGCCAACTCCAGCTGTTCGATGACCGCCAGACACGCGTCGCGCAGCTCGCCGCACGCCAGCCCGCGCAGGCGACCGTGCGCGCGCAGGTGTTCCATCACGGTCAGTTCGTTCCACACCGGTGCGCGCTCGGGCAGCCAGCCGATCAGGCGGCGCGCCAGCTCGGGATGTTCGATGAAGTCCTGGCCATCCAGCGTGATCGCGCCGCTGTCCGGCACCAGTGCGCCAGCGATCATCGACAACGTCGTCGATTTTCCCGCGCCGTTCGTGCCCAGCAGCCCCAACACCTCACCGCGTTGCAGTGTCAGGTTCAGGTCGCTCACGGCAGGTCGGCCGCCGCGCTGGCGATGAACGTGGGTCAACTGCAGCAAAGGGGATGAAACCGGGGACGTCATTGCGCCATTGTCATGGCGCCCCCATGGTTAGACAACAGGCAATGTGGCGCTTGTGTGGTGGCGCACGCTTGGCACTGGCCGCCGCCTGTTATCATTGGCAAGGCACTACCCGGCTACCCAGGCCACGGCGCAGGGATCCATCCCACTTCTACTCGGTGTTCTGTCCATGCTCGACGCGGTACTCAACTTTTTGATCAACGGCATCACCAGCGCGAGCTGGGTCGAAATGCTGGTGTACATGCTGGTGATGACCCAGCTCACCATTTTCACCGTGACGCTGTATCTGCACCGCAGCCAGACCCATCGCGGGGTGGATTTCCATCCGGCGCTGGCGCATTTCTTCCGCTTCTGGGGGTGGCTCACGACCGGCATGGTCACGCACGAGTGGGTGGCCGTACATCGCAAGCATCACGCCAAGGTCGAGACCGCTGAAGACCCGCACAGCCCGATGATCTATGGCATCAACAAGGTGTTCTGGGATGGCGTGTCGCTGTATCGCGACGCCTGCGCGTCCAAGGCCGACATGGCCAAGTACGGCCGTGGCACACCAGATGACTGGATCGAGCATCACGTGTACAGCGCGCACCCGTATTGGGGGCCGACGCTGATGCTGTTCATCAGTGTCGCGTTGTTTGGCGTGATTGGCGCCGCGCTGTGGGCGCTGCAGATGGTCTGGATTCCGTTCTGGGCGGCCGGCTTCGTCAACGGCATCGGCCACTGGGCCGGTTACCGCAATTTCGAGAGTGCCGACACTTCGCGCAACCTGATTCCGTGGGCGTTCTGGATCGGCGGCGAAGAGCTGCACAACAATCACCATGCGTTCCCCAGCTCGGCCAAGTTCGCGCTGCGCAAGTGGGAGTTCGACATCGGTTGGACCGTCATTCGCGGCTTGCAGGCCGTCGGTTTGGCCAAGGTGTTGCGCGTCGCACCGTCGCTGGATGTGCGCCCGAACGTGCGCCTGCCCGATGCCGACACCTTGAAAGCGGTGCTCACCCACCGTTTCCAGGCCATGACCGACTATTACCGCGGCGTGATCGTGCCGACGTTGGCTGAAGAGGCCCAGCGTGCCGGCGACAATTTCAAGGCGATGCCGCGGCGCATGCGTCGTGCACTGGCCAATGGCGGCCGCTGGCTGGACAGCGAAGGCCGTGACCGGCTGCAAGCCGTATTGGCCAAACGCCCCACGCTGAAAACCGTCTGCGAGTTCCGTGCGCGCCTCAGCGCGCTGATGGAACAGCGTGGCGCCGACCAGGCCTTGAAGGGTCTGCAGCAGTGGATCAGCGAGGCCGAGAGCAGCGGCATTCGCTCGTTGCAGGAGTTTGCACAGCGGCTCAAGGGTTATACGGTAGCTGCTGCCGCAGTCTGATCGTGCGGACTGGTGGC
>DATCWU010000434.1:0-3573 GCA_036566165.1 Rhodanobacter sp.
CGCGTGCACGGCTACTACATCGAAATCAGCAAGGCGCAGGCGGACAAGGCGCCGCTGCATTACACCCGCCGACAAACCACCAAGAACGCCGAGCGCTACATCACCGAAGAGTTGAAGACGTTCGAAGACAAGGTGTTGTCGGCCAAGGAACGCGCGCTGATGCGCGAACGCGCGTTGTACGAAGATCTGCTCGACACCCTGACTACCCGACTCGAACCGCTCAAGGTCGCCGCCACCGCAATTGCCGAACTTGACGTATTGGCCACGCTGGCCGAGCGTGCCGAAGCGCTGGACTGGAGCGCGCCGCAGCTCACCGACGAGCCCGGGATCATGATCGAGCGCGGTCGCCACCCGGTCGTGGAAAAAGTGCGCGACGAACCGTTCGAGCCGAATGATCTGCTGCTGGACGACACGCGCCGCATGCTGGTGATCACCGGTCCGAACATGGGCGGCAAATCCACCTACATGCGCCAGTGCGCGCTGATCGTGCTGCTTGCGCATATCGGCAGTTACGTGCCGGCAAGCCGCGCGGTCATCGGGCCGATCGATCGCATCTTTACCCGCATCGGCGCCGGCGACGACTTGTCGCGCGGCCAGTCCACCTTCATGGTGGAGATGAGCGAGACGGCCAACATCCTGCACAACGCGACGGAAAACAGCCTGGTGTTGATGGATGAGGTAGGCCGCGGCACCAGCACCTACGATGGCCTGTCGCTGGCGCGTGCCACCGCCGTGCACCTGGCGCGCCACAGTCGCGCCTATACGTTGTTCGCCACCCACTATTTCGAGCTGACCGGGTTGGCCAACGAACACCCCGGCATCGCCAACGTGCACCTGGACGCCATCGAGTACGACGAGCAACTGGTATTCATGCATGCGTTGAAAGACGGCCCGGCCAACCGCAGTTACGGCCTGCAAGTGGCTGCGCTGGCCGGGCTGCCCAAAGCCGTGATCGCCGAGGCAAAGCGCACGCTGGCCGACCTGGAACGCGGCATGCACGAACCGCCGGCAACCGCCTCCGATCCATCGCCGCAACTGGGCTTGTTCAGCGCCGTGCAACCGTCGGCGGCGGAGCGGGCGCTGGACGATCTGGATCCCGATACCCTGACCCCGCGCGAGGCACTGGACGCACTGTATCGGCTCAAAGCGCTGCGTTGAACTCAATCGCCATGCTTGAGGTGGCGCAGGAGGCGTCGATCGCTCTTGTCCGGGCGGGTGGACGGCCCGGCCGGGCCACGCAAGCGCGCCAGTTCTTGGGCGGCTTCACGCGCGCTACGACTGTCGTCGCTTTCCCGATACAGCGCCTGCGCCACACTCGCCGGGCCGCGCTGCGCGGACAGCGCCAGCACGGCAACTTCCATGCGCTCGGTGCCCCGCGTGATGCGCAACACGTCGCCGACGCGCAGCAGTCGGGACGGCTTGCACACGCCATCGTTGAGCTCGATCCTGCCGCCGCAAATCGCGGCGTGACTCAAACGCCGGGTCTTGAAAAATCGTGCGGCCCACAGCCAGATATCCACGCGCACGCCCGCCAACGGCTCGCCCTGGGCCGCGGTCATGCGCCGCACCGCGCCGGCTGCAGCACCACCGCGGTCCGGTCCCGGCCCACTCCGCTCACCCGGTGGGCAAACTCAGGAATGTTCCGCCGGATGCAGGTCATTGGGATCAGGCATGGCGACATCAGGGATGGCTGCGTGTTCCGCTTCGGTGATGCCGCCATCCACAGGCAGCGCATCGTGTTCCGACCGCTCGCGCGCCACCAGTCGGCCACGCGCCGTCAGATGTTGCAAGCGCGCAAAAACCTCGCTGCGGCCAAACGGCTTTTTCATGAAATCATCGGCACCGAAGCGCTGCACGTAGAACTGTTCGGTGGCCTGCAGGTTGCCACTGATCATGACAATGGGAATGGCCTGCGTCAGCGGATCGTGGCGCAACGCGCGCAACACCGCAAAACCGTTCATGCCCGGCATCACGATGTCGAGGAAAATCAGGTCCGGCTGATTCTCGCGAGCCAGCGCGACGGCCGCCTCCCCCTCGCCCACCTTGAGGACGGCATGACCGTCCTGCGTGAGCATCTTGCCCAGCACGGCACGAATGGTGGCCGAATCATCCACCACCAGGATGCGCATGCCGCGCGGTACATCCGTGCGCGGAGCGTGTCGCCGCTCGCCGGGTCCGGCGCCACCCAGGAACCGTCGGATCAGTTCAAACGCCGCCATCCCGTTCCCCAGAGCTCTGCAGTGGCGCCAGTTTCGCCAGTTGCGCAGGCCGGCGCAAGCGCAGCCCCATCAACCGCCCAGCAGCGACGCGCCCAGTGGCACGGTGAGCAGCGAGATCACGATACCCGCGCCAAGCACGGTGTTGGCCAGTGCCGGATCCAGATCGTATTCGTCAGCCAGAATGGCCGCCGACACCATCGGTGCCATGGCCGCCTGCAACACCCCGACCGACAGCACCAGGCCACCCACGCCGGTGAGCACGCCGAGACCCCAGCACAGCAACGGCGCGACCAGCAGTTTCCAGCCCAGCCCGAGTGTGGCCGCACCGAGCTGCCGCGCACCGGGATGAAACTTGAACTGCAACCCGACCGAGAACAACGCCAGCGGCGTCAACGTGCCGCCGATGGGCCCGAATACGCCCTCCAGCCACGTTGGCCAACCACCCTGCAGGCCGGCCACGATCCCGACCAGCAATGCCATGAACGCGGGAAACGTCACGATATGGCGCAGGATCAACCGCGGCTCCGGCTTGCGCCCGGCATACAGCGAGGCAACCACGATGCCGCCGGAAACCAGCACGGGAAACGCGCCCAGCTGATCTGCCACGACCGCCAGCGCCAGGCCCGGCTTGCCGTACAACGCCTCCATCAACGGATAACCCATGAACGCGGTATTGCCCAGCCCGCACACCAGGATCAACGCGCCAATGCGCTGTCGCGACCAGCCCAGCCGCGGCCCGAGCCAGCCAAACAGCAACCACGCCAGCAAAAATGTCAGCCCCTGCGCCGCGATGGGAAACCACAAATCCGGATCAAACGCGACCTTGGGGATCAGCTCCAGCACCAGCGCCGGCAACGCGATGTTCAACACCCACCAGTTGAGCCCGGCGACGATGCCCTGGGGTGGTTTGCCAAAGCGCGCCACCACCGTGCCCAGGATCAGGCACACAAACAGCATCACCATTGCGCTCATCTGGCCATCGCATGTGCGGGAAAGATCGCCATTAGACGCGAAGCCACGTCACACCGAAAGCACGCGCGGCGTCCATTGCCCATAATCGCGTCCTCTTCCTCATCGCCAGCGGCGGCCCGGGCATGACCGAATGACCCACGATGTGCATGGCATGGCGGGCAACCACGAACCCGCGCAATGGCCGGCATTGCGCCTGGCCGAAGTGCGCGAGCTGCTGTCGGGCTACGCCGATATCGGCGCCCCGCAGTGCATCACCTGGCACAGCCCGCGGCCGTTGTCGGCGGCGTGCCTGGTGCAATGCGCCAACACGAGCGTGTTCGTCAAACGTCACCACTGCAGCGTGCGCACCGTCGCCACGCTGCACGAGGAACACCGTTTCATC
>DATCWU010000457.1:0-2252 GCA_036566165.1 Rhodanobacter sp.
ACGTAGACATACGTGGCCAGACTGCCATTTTCGCTCTTGAGCATGCTGGGACCGATGTCCGTCCGCACGTCGGCGACTTGGCTCAGCACCAGTTGCGCACCACTCGGTGCTACCAACGGCAACTGACGCAGCGCCTGCACCGAATCGCGCTCCGGGCGCGGGTAGCGCACCACGATCGGGTACCGTTCCAGCCCCTCGATGGTCTGGCCCACGGGATCGCCACCCACCACGGTCGCGATGACGGACTGAATCTGCTGCTGGGTCAAGCCATAGCGCGCAGCATCGACACGGCGGATGTGGACATCGACATAGCGTCCGCTGGCAGCGCGTTCAGCGACGGCGGAGCTGACTCCGGGCACGTTGCGCGCGACCGTCTCGATGCGATCGGCCAGTTGCTGCAGCTTGTTCGGGTCCGGCCCCAGCACTTTGATGCCGATCGGGCTCTTGATGCCGGTGGCAAGCATGTCGATGCGGTCACGGATCGGCGGCACGAACAGGTTGACCAGGCCGGGCACCTGCACCGCCGCGTCCAGCTCGACCTTGAGCTTGTCCATGGTCATGCCCGCGCGCCACTGCTCCCTGGGTTTGAAAGTGATGATGGTCTCGAACATTTCCAGTGGCGCTGGATCGGTCGCCGTTTCGGCACGTCCCGCTTTGCCGAAAACATGGTCGACCTCGGGCACGGTCTTGAGCATGCGGTCGGTGAGCTGCAGCAGTTGCGCGGCCTTGCCGGCGGAGAGCCCGGGCAACGCGGTAGGCATGTACATCAGCGTGCCCTCGTCCATTGCCGGCATGAACTCGCTGCCGAGTCGGCCAAGTGGCACCACGGCGGACAACAGCACCAGTGCAGCAAAGAAAAACACGGCCCGGGGGAAATGCAGCGCCGCTTCCAGCAGCGGACGATAGATGGCGATCAAGGCTCGATTGAGCGGATTGCCATGTTCGGCCCGGATGCGTCCACGCACCAGATAGCCCATCAGCACCGGGATCAAGGTCACCGCCAGGCCGGCGGCGGCAGCCATGGCGTAGCACTTGGTGAACGCCAGTGGCTTGAACAAGCGCCCTTCCTGCGACTCCAGCGCAAACACCGGTACGAACGACAGCGTGATGATCAGCAAACTGACAAACAGCGCTGGGCCCACTTCGACGGCGGCTTCGGTGATCAACCGCCAGTGGTCGGCACCGGTGGGTGCGTTGCCGTTGTGCGTCTCGCGCCAGCGCTCCAGATGTTTGTGCGCGTTCTCGATCATCACGATGGCGCCGTCCACCATGGCGCCAATGGCGATGGCAATACCGCTCAGCGACATGATGTTGGCGGTGACGCCCTGCCAATGCAGCGCGATGAACGCCACCAGCACGCCCAGTGGCAGCGTGACCACCGCTACCAGCGCCGAGCGCAGATGCCACAGGAACAACATGCAGACCAGCGCAACCACGAGGAATTCCTCAATCAGCCGGTTGCGCAGGTTGTCCACCGAGGCCGTGATCAACCGCGAGCGGTCATAGGTCGGCACGATCTCGACCCCAGGCGGCAGGCTGCGCTGCAATTCGGCCAGCCGTGCCTGCACAGCCTGGATGGTCGCCAGCGCGTTCTTGCCCGAGCGCATCACAATGACCCCGCCAACCACCCCACCCTGTCCGTCCAGCTCGGCCAGACCACGCCGCAAGGTGGGACCGCGCCGCACGCTGGCCACATCGCGCAGCAGCACCGGCACACCATTGGCATTGGCGGCGATCGGCACCTGTTCGAATGCGCTCAGGCTGCGCAGATAGCCGACGCTGCGCACCATCATCTCCGCCTCGCCCTGTTCGATGACCGAGGCGCCGTCGGCGCCGTTGGCGGCCTTGATCGCCGCCACGACCTGCGCCACGGTAATGCCATGTGCCGCCAGCTTTCGAGGATCGGGCACAACCTGCCACGCGCGCTCCATGCCCCCCAGCGTGGCAACCTCGGCGACATTGGGGACAGTCTTGAGCTGGTAGCGCAAGAACCAGTCCTGCAAGCTGCGCAGTTGCCCCTGGTCGTGCTTGCCTGTGGGGTCGATCAGTGCATATTCATAGATCCAGCCAAGACCGGTCGCATCCGGTCCAAGCGTTGGATTGACGCCCGTCGGCAGCTGCGCGCGCGCCTGGCTCAAATACTCCAGCACACGCGAGCGCGCCCAATAGAGATCCGTACTCTCGTCGAACAGCACATAAACGTAGGAGTCACCAAAGAACGAATAACCGCGTACGGTCGTGGCACCAGGCAC
>DATCWU010000467.1:0-1105 GCA_036566165.1 Rhodanobacter sp.
TATGGATCCGCCTGTGCCGCGGTTATGATAAGCACCTCACTCCATCATCCCGGTCGTCAGTGCATTGCACGCGCGATTGGCTTCAAGAGGACATCCCATGGCACGCGGCGTCAACAAGGTCATTCTGGTGGGCAACCTCGGTGCTGATCCCGATACCCGCTTCACCGCCAGTGGTATGGCTATCACCAATCTGCGGATAGCCACCACCGAGCAGCGCACCGACAAGCAAAGCGGTGAGAAGCAGGATCACACCGAATGGCACCGTGTGGTGCTGTTCGGCAAGCTGGGTGAGATTGCCAACGAGTATCTGAAGAAAGGCCGGCAGGTCTACATCGAGGGCTCGTTGCGCACCAGCAAGTACACCGACAAGTCTGGCGTGGAAAAGTACAGCACTGAAATCATCGGCAACGACATGCAGATGCTTGGCGGTGGTGGTGGCGCGGCTGGCGGCGAAGCAGGCGGTGGTGGCTATCAGCGTAGCCAGGGCAGCTCGGGTGGTCAGCGCCAGGGCGGCGGCAGTTACGGTAATGCAGGGGGCAATCGTCCCGTACCCGAAGCGCCGGCGGACAACGGCTTTACCGATGACGAGATTCCGTTCTAGAGGTCACCTGCGACCGCATTCGCTAGTTGTGCATCACAAGCCCCTGAGCAATCAGGGGCTTGCCTTTTTCCGGCGCTCTTGCTTGCGTTGTGTTTTGGAAGCGGGTGACGGCCCAAGGCGTACCTCGGTCTTTGTTGCGTCAGGCGTTCGTCTGGGCGGCTCATCAAGGAGTCACTCCCGGGTGTGCATGGCATGCGGGGCGACGTCGCTGGTGCAGCGGCCGAACTGCGGTCAGGGCATGACAAAGGTGTTGTTGCTGCGCGCAGCATCCGGCAGGACGTGTGCAGGATCGATCGTCAAGGACTTCACGCGTTGCGTGCCGTCCACGTGGACCACATAGCTGCGGTGCTGTTGCCAGGTTTCCCACGGCACGCGGATGTCCTGCTGGCTGCCGTCGACGTAAGTCACTTGCAGCGTGGCCGGCAGCACCAGCGGCCGCAGGTTGGCTATGGTCACGTCGATGCCCTTGCGGTAATCGCCGCCGCGGTAGGCCGCCGCAGGCAC
>DATCWU010000486.1:0-1138 GCA_036566165.1 Rhodanobacter sp.
CGGCTCGGAAATGCGCCAGCCGCTCGGCATCGCCATCGTCGGCGGCCTGCTGGTATCGCAGTTGCTGACCCTGCTCAGCACGCCGGCGATCTACCTGTTCAACCATGATCGGCTGGTCCGACACGCCCGGGGCCTGATGCCGGCCCGGCTGCAGTGGACCGCCGTGGGCAGTGTGGTGCTGGGTTCCGCCCAGCTGCTGGCCGGCGTGATCGTGCCGTTGATTCCGAGCCTGGCGACGAAGATGGGTGGCAAGGGCCCGCTCGTCTCGGTCGCGTTGCTGGTGCTGGGTCTAGTGCTGCTCGTGGCGGGCATTGGGGTGTTGCGGCGCAAGCGCCGCGCGCGCTTCGTGCTGTTCGGTGTGTTCGCCGTGATGCTGGGTCTGCCCGCGCTGGGGCAGCTGGTGATGCTGGCGATAGCGTCGCCGGGGAGCCCCGGCGGCAATCCGGTGGGCATCGCTCTTCCCGTGGCGATGCTCGTTGCAGTCGGCTGGGGCGTATTCAGTGCGCGCACCAAAGCTTACTTTGGCGAATCGACCGGGACCTTCATCAGGCGGCACACGGAGCGCCTGCGACTGGCCCGGGACAGGCACTGATTCACTTGGTGCTCGTCGGATTGCCGGTCTGTCCCCAGTCCGACCCGCAAGCCTCCGAGTCGAACTGGTCGGAACCCATGTTTCCCTCGGTGTCCGAATGGCTGCATCGTGGACCGCAGGCACTGGGCGATATGCGTAGGGCACCCGGGTCTGCTGTCGCAGTACCCGGTTTGCCTTGTAACGACGGCGGTGGCCTCAGAACGCTACGTTCAGGCGTGTCGACAGCATCTGTGCATTGCCGCGCTGACCCATTTCGTAGTCGTAGCCGAACTTCAGCGTCGTGCGTGTCGATAGCGTGGCGTCCAACCCGACGCCGAGCAGGCCGCTGTAGCGCGACAGGCCGATGCCGACCAGCGGTCGCCATTGCTGCAGGCCAACGAAGCTGGCGTCGAACACGTCGCCATGCGCGGCCAGGGTGCGCTGCCACTGCGCACGCGCGCTGAAGTCCACGGTTCGTCCGCCGTCCAGGTTCCAGTGACGGCCCACACGCACGCCGAGGCCGGCCTGCCAGCGATCCAGCGTCTGCGCGTTGCTGCGCAGGCCAAA
>DATCWU010000487.1:0-5498 GCA_036566165.1 Rhodanobacter sp.
TGCGTGACCTCGCCCATCGCGCAGGCGTGGACGGGCGCGTGCGGTTTCTGGGTGTGGTTGCGCACGCGGAGCTTCCCGCCTACTACAGTGCGGCGGACGTGATGCTGCTCGCATCCAGCCGCGAAGGCATGCCCAACGTGGTGCTGGAATCACTCGCTTGCGGGACGCCGGTCGTGGCGACGCCGTTTGCCGGGGTGGACGAACTGGTGAATGCGCCCGAGGCCGGCGAAGTTGCCGAGGCGCGCACCGCCGAGGCCATCATGTCCGCATGGCAGCGTTTATGGGCACGCCGGCCGGAGCGCGCGGCAACCCGGCGTTTTGCCGAGCAACTGGGCTGGGAACCGGTAGTGGAAGCCCAATATGCGTTGTACGCGAAGGTGCTTGCCGCCAAAGTGCGCGGCCCGCGCACAGGGGAAACCGCATGAACGATACGCTGGCCGTTGCATCGCGCAAAGCGCAACCCGCGGCGTCAGCCACGCAGGCGCTGCGCATCCTGCACGTGCTGGATCATTCACTGCCACTCCATAGCGGCTACACGTTCCGGACGCTGGCGATCCTGGCCCAGCAACGCGCGCTTGGCTGGGAGACGTTCCAGTTGACCGGCCCCAAGCAGGGAAGCGGCGATGCGCGTGAGCAGCAAATCGATGACTGGTTGTTTTATCGCACACCACCAGCAACCGGCCTTGCGGCGAAGTTGCCGCTGCTCCAGCACCGGGCCTTGATGGGCGCGCTGCGTGCGCGGCTGGGCGAAGTGGTGGACGTGTTGCGCCCCGACATCCTGCATGCGCACTCGCCGGTGCTGGACGCATGGCCTGCATTTGCGGTGGGCCGCGCACGCGGTATCCCGGTGGTGTACGAAGTTCGCGCGTTCTGGGAAGACGCTGCCGTCGACCTCGGCACGGCGCGCGAGTGGGGGCCGCGCTACCGTTTGACGCGCGCGCTGGAAACCCGCGCACTGCGACGTGCCGACGCCGTGACCACGATTTGCGACGGACTGCGCGACGACATGCTCGAGCGTGGGATTCCGGCCGACAAGATCACGGTCATTCCCAACGCCGTGGATGTTTCCCAATTCAGGTTCGCGGCCACTGCGGACGCGGCGCTGATGGAACGCCACGGACTCACCCACGGCAAGACGCTGGGATTCGCCGGCTCGTTCTACGCTTACGAGGGACTGGATTTACTGCTACGGGCGATGCCGCAGGTGCTACGCGCCGAACCGCAGAGCCGACTGCTACTGGTGGGTGGTGGACCACAAGAGACGAATTTGAAAACATTGGCGGCCGAGCTTGGCGTTGCCGGTGCTGTACATTTCACCGGGCGCGTGCCACATGCCGAAGTTGGCCGCTACTGCAGCGTCATGAATGTCATGGTCTATCCACGCGTATCGCGGCGGCTGACCGAATTGGTGACACCGCTGAAGCCACTCGAAGCGATGGCCATGGGCAAGCTGGTGGTGGCTTCGGACGTGGGCGGACACCGGGAGCTGATTCGCGATGGCTACAACGGCCACCTCTTTTCCGCCGGGTCGGTCGAGGCGCTGGCGCGACGCCTGGTCGAATTGCTGAAAACTCCCGAGATCTGGAGCGACATGGTCAGCAACGGACGAGAGTTCGTCGAACGCGAACGTACCTGGCAGGCAAGCGTGGCACGCTACCGCGACGTCTATGCCAACGCGCTCGAGCGGCAGCGGCAACCCAGCAAAGGGCAAACTCATGGCCGTTGACACGCCAGCAGTGGTACTGGGCGCCGGTTTGAACGGCCTGGGCGTGGCTCGCAGCCTCGCGCACGCACGGGTGCCGGTCTGGCTGCTGGATACCGACGAGCGGCGGCCGGAAATGTACACCCGCGCCGCGAAATCCCTGAAGATCGGCGCCCTGCACGGTAAAACGCTGATCGAAGAGCTGCTGCGCCTGGGCACGGCACAGTTTTCCGGTGTGCGTCCAGTGTTGTTCGTTACCCAGGAGGAAAGCGTCAAGACTATCTCCCAATACCGGGAGCAACTGTCGCCGCTGTACCGTTTCAGCCTGCCACCACGGGAAATCGTGGACCAGTTGTTGCACAAATACGCCTTCCAGCGTCTCGCCGAACAACTCGGCAGCCCCATTCCGTCGCTGGTGCACGTGCGTACGCACGTGGATCTGCCCTTGCTCGCGAGCCTGCATTATCCGGTAGTGGTCAAACCCGGTGAGCGGAACGCGGAATACTCCGGGCAGTTCAAAAAGGCCTACCGCGTGGACAGTGCAACGCAAGCCGTAGAGCTGATCCACCGCATCCTGCCGGTGATGGCTGACGTGGTGGTACAGGAGTGGATCGACGGACCGGACTCCAATATCCATTTTTGTCTGCAATATCTCGACCAGCAGCACCACGCGGTCGCGTCATTCACTGGCCGCAAGATCCGTTCCTGGCCACCGCAGGTGGGTGGCACCGCAAGTTGCGTGGCCGCGCCGGAAGCCCATGCCGAGCTTTCCACCCTGACCGCTCGATTTTTTCAGGCCGCAGGCGTGATCGGCATGGCCAGCATGGAGTACAAACGCGACTCACGCAGTGGTGAATGGCGAATGGTGGAGCCCACCATCGGGCGCACGGACTACCAGGAAGAGGTGGCCACGTTGAATGGGGTCAATCTGCCTTATGCAGCATGGTGCGCCGAACTCGGTCTGCCCCCGCTACCGGTGGTGACGATGAAGCGGCCGATCGCGTGGCACGTACGCTCCGAGGACAGACAATCGGCCACTGCCCAAAAGCAGCGTTCCTCAGAGGGTTTTGTCGATGGCCGGGTGGTCGATGCCCTGTGGCGCTGGTGTGATCCCCTGCCCTACCTGATACAGAGTTGGCGACAGGTCTGGCGCACGCTGGTCACCCGGACTTCGAAGGCACTGCCAGGCTTGCGGGCTGCCAGGAGCAAGACATGAGCCTGCTTGCCAAACTCCTGTCCAGACCACTGGCCCGGCCGACAGTGGATGCGCGTCGCGGATTGCAAGCTGCAGCCGAATGGCTGGCACGCGCCCAGGACACCAGTGGTTGTGGCGGCGTCAGCGCCAGCTACGACGTGGCGAAGCATCAGTGGGCAGGTGCCTATCCCGAAACCACCGGCTACATTATTCCAACCTTCTTTCGCTATGCGGAGTTCTCGGGCCAAAGCGAGTATCGCGAGCGCGCCATTCGCATGGCGGAGTGGGAATCGGAAATCCAGCTCCCCGATGGCGGAGTGCGCGCTGGAACCATGGATGCGCCGCAGGTCGTGCCCACCATCTTCAACACCGGACAAGTCCTGTTCGGGTGGTTGTCGGCATGGCAACAGACCGCCAACGTGCGCTTTCGTGACTCACTGGTGCGTGCGGCTGACTGGCTGGTGGCTGCGCAGGATGAAGATGGCGCCTGGCGCCGCTTCGCTTCGCCCTTTGCCGCTCATGGCGTGAACACCTACAACACCCGCGTTGCCTTTGCATTGGCCAAGACCGGTCACGCCCTCGGGGACGCACGCTACATCGATGCAGCCGTGCGCAATGTGCAGTGGGCGCTCACCCAAATGCACCCCAACGGCTGGTTGGAAAACAACGATCTGGAAGACAACGAGCGACCGCTGACACACACTATCGCGTACGCCACGCGCGGCATTCTGGAAGTCGGCGTGATCGCCGACAACGGCAGCTTCGTGGATACGGCAGCGCGCACGGCGCGAGCGGTTGCACAAAGCCAGCGTCGCGCCGGCGCCCTGCCCGGACGCCTCGATGCCGACTGGCGTGCCGCGAGCCGCTGGACCTGCGTCACCGGCAATGCCCAGATGGCTATCATCTGGCAGCGGCTCGCGGCGGAAACCGGCGATCAGAAGTGGAAGGTTGCGGCAGAGCGTGCCACCCGCTTCAATTTGTCGATCCAGGACCTGTCCACAACTGATGCCGGAGTGCGTGGCGGAATGCCCGGCTCGCATCCGCGCTCAGGGGGCTACATGAAGAACCGTTACCCCAACTGGGCAGCAAAATTCTTCATGGATGCGCTCATGCTGCAACTGGAAGCGAGCTAGCGCCATGCGCGATATCGCTCTGGCCTTGTTTATTTTCGGAATGCTTCCCTACATTCTGACGCGTCCATATCTCGGTCTACTTGTGTGGTCCTGGCTTGGCTACATGAACCCCCATCGGCTGTGTTACGGCTTCGCCATCAGCTTTCCGTGGGTACAACTGGTCGCCATTGTCACGCTCCTGGCTTTGCTGTTCAGCAAGGAACGCAAAAGAGTCCCTTGGTCTCCCATCAGCGCGCTGCTGGTGATGTTCCTGCTGTGGACTGGCCTCACCACGGTCTTTGCCATAGAACCCGATGCGGCATGGATCAAGTGGAAGGAATTCGCAAAGGTCATGGTCATGGTCTTCGCAACCCTCGTCCTGGTGAACAGTCGCGAGCGCATACATTGGCTGGTATGGATGATTGTGATCTCCCTTGGCTTTTACGGCATCAAAGGCGGGCTCTTCACGATGCTCGGAGGTGGAGTCAACCATGTATTCGGGCCCCCGGCGAGCTTTATTGCCGACAACAATGCGCTAGCGCTGGCGCTGTGCATGACGCTGCCTTTCATGCGCTACCTGCAGTTGCACACTTCCCGGAAATTTGTGCGAATAAGCTTGGCGCTGGGCATGCTGCTCACCGGTATCGCGATATTGGGCACCTATTCAAGAGGCGGTCTGATTGCATTGGCCATCGTCTCTGGCGCCTTGTTCCTCAAGGGCCGGGGCCGATTGGCAGTCATATTGATCGTCGTCGCAGTCGGGTTCACGGCCTATCAATTCATGCCATCTCAGTGGACGCAGAGAATGGGCACTTTACAGGACGCCAGGCAGACGGATTCCGGGGTGACGCGGATTGAGTCCTACAAGTTCGCAGCCAACGTCGCGCTACATCGGCCGCTGCGCGGCGGTGGTTTCAATGTGTATCAGAGCGGCTCGATGTGGCAGAAGTACGGGCCAGAAGGTGCGACGCCTCGCGCAATACACAGCATCTATTTCCGGGCTCTGGGTGAACAAGGTTTCCTTGGGCTGTTTTTATTCCTCGGGCTACTGTTTATGAGCTGGAGGACTTGTAGCGAGGTGCGAAGATCGACTCGACAAATTCCGGAAAAGAAATGGGCCTTCGATTTGGCATCGATGTTGCAGGTCAGCCTGATCGCCTTTATGGCAGGCGGGGCATTTTTGCCGATGACTTATTTTGACTTGACCTATCAGCTGATGGCGCTCTCGGCTGTATTGGCCGCTTGCGTTTTCCAAGGCGTGCCAAAGCGGCGAACTGGCGAGGTGCTGAGCCGCGACGCAACCTCAGCCGGGCTCGTCGGAAGAAAGCCCAATGCTGTGTAGGGACGGACAGATGAGAAACACCGTGTTGATGATCGCCTTCCATTTCCCACCGGCCGCCATGGGAAGCGGGCACCTGCGCACGCTCGGGTTTGCCCGGTATCTTCCAGCACTGGGCTGGGACCCGATTGTGTTATCGGCTCGGGCGCC
>DATCWU010000493.1:0-1521 GCA_036566165.1 Rhodanobacter sp.
TGCGCACCTGCCGATGATTCTGGACAAGGAAGGCAAGAAGCTGTCCAAGCGCACCAGCGCGGTCAGTGTCATGGAGTATCGCGAGGCCGGCTTCCTGCCACATGCCATCCTCAATTACCTGGTGCGCCTGGGTTGGTCGCATGGCGATCAGGAGATTTTTTCCACCCGGGAAATGATTGCGTTGTTCGCCATTGCCGACGTCAACAAGGCGCCGTCGCGGTTTGATGTCGACAAGCTCGCGTGGATCAATCAGCACTACCTGAAAACCGATGATCCGCAAACCCTGGTGGCGGAGTTTGAGTGGCATCTGGCGCGTGCTGGCGTCGACGTCACCCGTGGTCCGGCCCCGGTCGATGTGCTGGTGGCATTGCGTGAGCGCGTGCACACGCTCAAGGAAATGGCCGAGCGCGCCAGGATCTGGTACGCGCCAATCGAGCAGTGGGATGACAAGGCGGTCGCCAAGCATCTGCGCAACGCGAACTCGGTGGCCATTCTGCAGCTGGCGAAAACCCGGTTGGCAGCGGCGACTGAGTGGTCGCGAGACCTGGTGCATCAAGTTGTTGAGCAATCAGCGGCGGAACTGGGCCTTGGTTTGGGCAAGATCGCGCAGCCGCTGCGTGTGGCCATGACCGGCACCCAGGTATCGCCCTCCATCGAGGACACCGTGTATCTGGCCGGCCGCGCCGAGGCGCTGAAGCGCATTGACGCGGCATTGGCGATGGCGCAGGGCTAGGCGCTGATGCACGCGCCGCGGGTACCCGGCCGGCGCGGTCATGGATGAACTGCTGGCGCGCGCCACCCAGGGCGTGGATGTGGGCGCGCCGGGCGCGATTTGGCAGATCTACGCCAATTTGTTTGCGCTGGTGCCATGGGTCGCCTTGTTCTGGTGGAGCGTGTTGTTCGTCCTAGTCGGCGGGCTGCTCGGATGGTGGCGCGGAAGCTGGCGACGGGGTGTGGCTTGGGCGGCGGTGCTGGGGCCGATCGGCTGGGTGGTGATTTTGGTCAAGCCGCGTGCCGCACGCCGTGTGCCGCCACCGTTGCCGCCTGCGCGTGGCAAGGGTGGGCGACATCGCGGTGTATAGTCAGCCGTGAGGTGAATGCTGTGAATCACGATGCCGCCGCCATTCCGCCTGCCCATCATCCGCATGCGCACGATGCCCGTGGATTTGTGCGTGCAGTCGAGCAGGTCAGCGAGCAGCGCGGCCTGCGCCTGACCCCATTGCGCATGGAAGTGTTGCGACTGATTGCTGCCGCACGCAAGCCGGTCAAAGCTTACGATCTGCTTGATTTGTTGCGTGAAAAGCACGGCAATGCCGCGCCACCAACGGTCTATCGCGCGCTGGATTTCCTGCTGGAAAACCGTTTCATCCACAAGCTCGAATCGATCAACGCCTTCGTGTCCTGTCATCACCCGGCCGAAGCACACCAAGTGCCGTTCCTTATCTGCGACACCTGTTCCAGTGCGCAGGAAGTGTGCGACGAGCGGGTTGCCGACTTGATCGAAGCCCAGGCCAAGGCACT
>DATCWU010000496.1:0-6766 GCA_036566165.1 Rhodanobacter sp.
AGCCGGAGGAGCCGACAGCGCAGCGGCCAGTCCGTGTCCCTCCGATGCACCCTTGTCGACAGCGGTCGACGCCGGCAGCGCGGCCTGCGCCATCGCCAGCATGCTGGCCGCCACCGGCATGGTGTTGACCGGCGCGATGGCCGGGCCGATTGCGGTACCGAGCTGGAGCAAGGTAGCGGCCCTGGCGTCGGTGGCCACGGTCTTGCCAGCCTGCACCAGCGCAGCGGCGGTCGCACCGGCACTGCCGGCAGCCGGCTGCAACGCAGCTGCCACCGACGATCCCAGCAAGGCGAGCATGGCACCCGCCATGGCGGATGCCGACTGGTCATCCGGCTCGCTCTTGTCCATCGGCCCACTCGCCGCCGCCACAACCGTCTCGGCGGCCTGCGCAATTGCCGGCGTCGCCGGCGGCAATACCGGCACGACACCCGGAGCGACCGGCGCAGCGGCATCCGGCTGCTGGCCGGGCGATGGCCGCGCTGCCGGCATGTGCCCGCGGTCATCCTGACTGTTCGGCGCGTCGTCCATGCTCCTGGCGTCATGCTGTTGCCTCGCGGCATGCAGCTGACTGTCGAAACCGGTCGCCGCGTCGGCGCCGTCGCGCGGTTCGGCTGCGGCAGTGGCTCGCGACCCGGTCGTGGCGGCGACGTTGGGTACGGCAACGGTGACGGAAGCGGTCATGGCGAGGGCAATCCTTCAGCGATAAATGCGCGCGCGGCTGGCCGCGGCGCATGCGGCAAGGCCGCACGGGTGCGGATCGGCATCGACAAGACGACCGTGGCCTTCATCGCTGCCGCCGGTATTGCATGCGTTCGTCGACCTCAGCCTGTTCGTGGCGGTCCGCGGCCCGGCGTTCTTCTTCGCGGTGCTGTGCGACCACGCTGACCAGTGCGCTTTCGCGGGCATGCGTCCGTCGCCAGTGATCGCGCACCTGCGCCAACTGACGATTCTGCCGGGCCACCTCGGCCTCCTGCTGCACGATCGCCTGGTCGATCCGTTCCACGAATTGCTGCCGGTTGAGCAGCGCCGTCACGCTCTGCGCGCCATCGCCGGCAGTCGCGTACTCCAGCCGATAGCGCTGCAGTTCACTGAGCTGGTGCTCGGCCCTGGCCAGCGCCTGCTGCTGTGCCGCCAGTTGCGCCAGCGCATCCTCGCTGCGCTGCCTGGCCTGCTCCACCGCAGGCTCCAATTGTTTCGTGCGCGAATTCATTCGGCCACCTGACCGGCGAGAGCATCGAGCTTCTCGATCGCCGCTTCGAGCGTCATCGGCTCGTCCACTTCCTGCTGCAGGAAGACGCGCAGCTGCGGCCACATCTCGATCGCCTGGTCGACCTGCGGATCGGAGCCTTTCTGGTACGCGCCCACCGCGATCAGGTCGCGCTGCTGTCGGTACGCGGAATAGACCTGGCGGAAGCGCTGGGCTGCGCGCAGGTGTTCACGCGTCACCACCGCCGGCATCACGCGGCTGATCGACGCCTCGATGTCGATGGCCGGGTAATGGCCGGCTTCGGCGAGGTCGCGCGACAGCACGATATGGCCGTCCAGGATCGCCCTGGCGGCATCGGCAATGGGGTCGTGGCGATAATCGTCACCCTCGGTCAGCACGGTGTAGAACGCGGTGATCGAGCCGCGGCCGTCGGCATCGTTGCCGGCGCGCTCGACCAGCGCCGGCATCATCGCGAATACTGATGGTGGATAACCCTTGGTGGCCGGCGGTTCGCCGATGGCCAGCGCAATCTCGCGCTGTGCCTGCGCGTAACGCGTAAGCGAGTCCATCAGCAACAACACGCGCATGCCCTGGTCACGAAACCACTCGGCAATCGCCGTGGCATATTGCGCACCACGCAGGCGTTTCAACGGTGGCGCATCAGCTGGTGCCGCCACAATCACCGCGCGGCGGCGCCCTTCTTCACCCAGTGTCTGCTCGACAAATTCCTTGACCTCGCGGCCACGTTCGCCGATCAGGCCAACCACCACCACGTCGGCGTTGGTGTAGCGCGTCATCATGCCCAGCAGGGTCGACTTGCCCACGCCGGAGCCGGCAAACAGACCCAAACGCTGACCACGGCCTACGGTGAGCAGTGCATTGATCGCGCGCACGCCGACATCCAGCGGCGCGTCAATCGGCTTGCGGGCCATCGGGTTGATTGGCTCGCGCTTGAACGCCGCCCGTTCTTTGGCGCCCAGCGCACCCAAGCCATCCAGTGGCACGCCATCGGCACCCACGACGCGGCCAAGCAACGCATTGCCGACCGGCAAACCACCGCTGCGCGCGCATGGACGCACGCGCGCGTTCGGCAGTACACCATGCATGTCACCCACCGGCATCAGCAGCAAACGCTCGTCGGCAAAGCCGACGACTTCGGTATCCAGTTGTGCGCCATCGACGGTATCCACCAGACAGCGCGCACCCAGCGCCGCCTCGCAACCCTCGGCTTCCAGGGTCAGTCCAACCACGCGACGCAGGCAGCCTTCCACCGTCAGCGTGCGCGCGGTGGCCGCCCGCGAGCCACGTTCTGTCAGCAGTTGCTGCCAGCGCGCATGTCGGGCCGCCAAGGCCGCCTCGGCGTTCATGCGCCCGGCCTGTCATGGTGTCGACGTTGCCACGAAAGCAACCCTGGTGGGAGCGACTTCAGTCGCAAGGAATTTTGCGGTGGGTGCGCAAGGAGCGTCGTGACTGAAGTCGCTCCCCCAGAAGGCGTTCCCACCGGGTGGCCAAGGCCGCCGCCGATTGCCGAGCGCGGCTTCATGGGTCGGTCCTGTCATCGGCAGCGTCCCCCAGTACAGCGTCAATCACCGCCGCCAGACGCGTTTCCACGCGTGCGTCCAGCCGCGAGCGGGTACTTTCCAGTTGACAGTCACCGCGGGCCAAAGTCGGGTCGGCGACGCACTGCCAGTGGCTGTCTGTCGTCGGTGCATCCTGCAACAAGACCAGGTCATCCGGATGCACGTGCACGCGCAGTTCGCGCGCGGCGGCCGGCAATGCCGCGGCAGCCTGATGCACGGCGCGCAGGATCAGCGCCGGCGACGACTGCAACTCACTGGCAATCACGCGACGCGCCACAACCGTGGCCAGCGCCGCCAGTTGCTGTTCGGTCTGTGCGTCCAGGGTCTGGATCGGTCGCGCGGCCGATGCAAACAAGGTGTCCAGTTGCGCGATGTGCTCGCGCACCTGCTGTTGCGCGGCCGCCAGGCCCTCCGCATGACCAGCCGCGTAGCCCTCGTCGTGCGCTTGTGCTTCCAGCGCAGCGAGGTCGCGTACGGTAGGCGCCGCGGCAGTATTGGCAGCCGTGTGCGCATTCTGGCTGATGCCGACGTTGGGCAACTCCCAGCGCCGAATCGCCACGGCACCCGCGTTGAGCACTGCCGCCATCAGACGTACTCCTCACCGCCGGAGGACAGGTTGAGCTGTCCGGCGTCGGCGAGCTTGCGCGCCGTGGCCAATACCTCTTTCTGCGCCGCATCCACTTCACTCAGACGCACCGGCCCCTTCACTTCCAGGTCGTCACGCATCATGTCGGCAGCACGCTTGGACATGTTGGAGAAAATCTTCTCGCGGATGGCTGGCTCGGCGCCCTTGAGGGCCGTGACCAGCGTGCCGGACGGCACCTCACGCAACAACACCTGCATGCTGCGGTCATCCACCTCGGCCAGGTCCTCGAAGACAAACATCAGTTCCTCGATGCGTCCACCGAGGGCTTCGTCCTGGCTGCGAATGGCGGTGATGACCTCGTTCTCGCGGGTGCTTTCCATCGCGTTGAGAATTTCCGCCGCCGCCTTCAGGCCGCCGACAGTGGAGGATTTCAGTTTCCTGGTATTGCCGGACACCTGGCGTTCCATGATCGAATCCAGCTCACTGAGTGCGTGCGGCTGCACCCCGTCGAGTGTGGCGATGCGCATCACCGCGTCGCTGCGCACACGCGGCGGCAGGTAGCCGATGACCTCGGCGGCCTGATCCGGTTCCAGATGCGCAAGGACCAGCGCGATAATCTGGGGGTGCTCCTGGTTGATCATCTCCGCGATGGAGCGACTCTCCATCCATTTGAGCGATTCCATGCCCTTGCTGGAATGGCCAAGCAGGATGCGGTCAAGCAGCCCGCCGGCCTTGCTCTCGCCCAGCGCATTGACCAGGATCTTGCGAATGTATTCCTCGGTCCCGACGCCCAGCGCGGTCTGCTGGCCCATGTCCACGGTGAGTTTGTCCAGCACGGATTCGGCCTGTTCACGGCTCACGCCGGACAGACCGGCCATCGCCGTGCCCACTGCCTGTACATCACGCGCACTCAGATGCTTGAGTACTTCGGCAGCGTCCTGCTCGCCCAGTGTCAGCAGCAGAATGGCTGCACGCTGCGAACCGTTGATCTCGGATTCTTTGGACTTAGCCGGCATCTTCGCTCACCCAATTCCTCACGACCTGAGCCACTTGTTTGGAGTTTTCCCCAACCATGCGCCGCGCCGCGCCAACACGTTGTTCGTATGCCAGCACTGGCGCCGGCGCCGCGGCGGCCGCGCCGAGACGTGCCGGTGCCTCACCGGCAGTCGGGAGATCATCGACCCGCACGTCGACCGATGGCAGCGGGCCAGCCAGGGCGCGGGACGCGGAAGCGCCGCGCAGCAACCCCTTGAGCAGTGGCCGCAACAGACCAAACGCGACCAGCAAGGCGAGTATCACCCCCAGACCCTGCTTGAGCAGATCGAGTACGCCAGGACGCTGCCACAGCGGAACGGCCGGCAACGCCTCGATCCCCGGGCCGCGCTGAAAAGGCTGGTTGACCACGCTGACACTGTCACCCCGCTCGGCGTCAAAGCCCACCGCGTTCTTGGTCAGATCGGTGAGATGCGCCAATTCCTGAGCAGTGAATGGGACGCTCTTTGGCGGTGCCGGCTTGGTTTCGCCATCGTCCGTGGTAGTCGGGGTTGCGGCGACCAGCTTGTCATCCAGTGCCACGGCAACCGTCAGTCGCGCCAGTCGGCCGGCCGGGTCGCTGACGTGGCTGATGGTGCGATCGAGCTCGTAATTGCGCGTCGCGCTGCTGGAGCTGTCACCCTGCGCGTTGGCCGCGTTGGCAGCCGCCACCGCGGGTTTGCCGGCGACCGCCTTGCCGGCATCCGGTCTGGCGGCAGTGGGCTGCGCCACCGCCACCGGCGGCTGATTGCTCAGTGCGCCGGGAACACCACCCGCCGCCGCGCTGCCATTGCCGTGATGCTCGCTGCTGGTCTGCTCACTGCGCAGCGCCGGGTTGTCGGGATTGAACGTCTCGGTGGCTTTTTCGGTCTGGCTGAAATCCACGTCCGCATACACCTGCGCGCGCACCCGACCCGGACCCACCAGTGGCGTGAGAATGTCCTCGATGCGCTGGGCGTAGGTGTTCTCGATGCGCGTGGCAATGCGCAGACGATTGTCGCCCACCGCCCCGGGGCTGTCCGGATCGACGGTCAGCAACTGACCTTGCTGGTCGATCACCGATACCTGACGCGCATCCAGATCGGGCACGCTGGCGGCGACCAGGTGCACGATCGCGGCGACCTGTCCGGCGTCGAGTTTGCGCCCTTGATACAACGTCACCAGCACCGAGGCGCTGGCCGGACGACTGTCGCGAATGAACGCCGACGCCTTGGGCAATGCCAGATGCACGCGTGCGGCGCGCACGGATTGCAAACCACCGATGGTTGCGCCCAGATCGGCCTCCAGCAACTGCTGGTAGCGCGTGCGCTCGGCCAGATCGCTCATGCCAAACGGGGAATCATTCGGGGTGACACTGCTGGCCGCGCTGCCCTGCGGCAAACCACGCGCCGCCAGCTTCAGGCGCAGACCAGGCAGATCGTCGGCCGGGGCCATGATCGAGGTGCCATCACCGCCGAGCTTGTACGCAGTGTGCATCGCGCTCAACTCCTGCGTGATTGCCGAGGCATCTTTTTGGTCCAGTCCGGCATACAGCAAGCCGTAGTTCGGCCCGCGTGACCACAGCACCACCGCCACCCCCAGCGCTACCGCTGCAGCCACCGCCACCAGCAACACCAGCTGGCGCGTTGCCGGGTTGCGCGTGAACTGCTTGAAGGGATCCATGCGCGAACCGTTTCCGGTGGTCGCGACGGCGTTGTCTGCCATGGTGCTGCTCGTTGTCTAGGGAATGTAAGGCGCGATAATCGTTTGCGTCATACCGGCATGTTCATGATTTCCTTGTACGCATCCACCATCTTGTTGCGCACCTCGACCATCGTGCGCAGTGACAGATCGGCCTTCTGCACCGCAATCATGGTGCGACCCAGATCGGCGCCAGGATCACCGCGCTCGAAACTGGCGGCCATGCGCCCGGCTTCCATCTGGCTCTGCCCCACCGCGGAGATGGACTCGCGCAGCAACGCCGAAAAGTCACTCTGGACAGCGACCGGCGCCGCCTTGAACGCGCTTTCCGGTGGACGCACCTGAGCGCGTATCTGGCGCATCTGGGACAACAGGTTGTTGACGTCAATCGTGTTCATTGCGGTGCACCGTTAGGCCTGACAGCTGTCGGAATCCCGTCGCGTGACGGGTTTGCAGTGATGGATGCACGAGACGTGCCACGGTGCGATCGGGGAAGCCGCGCAGGTACCCACGTGCACCATGGCCTATACCGCCATGCTTCCCTGCAATCCGTACTTGCGCAGCTTTTCCACGAGCGTGGTGCGTTGCATGTGCAGCAAGCGCGCGGCATGCGCGACCACGCCGCCGGTGGCATCAAGCGCCTGACGGATCAAGCCAACCTCGATGTCGGCCAGGTGGTCT
>DATCWU010000497.1:0-19642 GCA_036566165.1 Rhodanobacter sp.
GGCAGCGCTGGCCGCTGGTATCGTCGTGGAGCAACCCGCATCGCTGAAACCCGCCGCGGCACAGCAAACCCTGGCGAACTATCGGCCTGACATGCTGGTGGTGGTTGCCTACGGGCTCATCCTCCCGCCCGCGGTACTGGCCATCCCAACCCACGGCTGCTGGAACGTGCACGCCAGCCTGTTGCCACGCTGGCGCGGTGCCGCACCGATCCAGCGCGCCATCCTCGCCGGTGACCGCGAAACCGGGGTCGCGCTGATGCAAATGGAAGCCGGCCTGGACACCGGACCAGTCATGCTGGAACGGCGCACCGCCATCAGCCCGCAAGACACTGGCGGCAGCCTGCATGACCGCTTGTCATTGCTGGGCGCGCAACTGCTGCTCGACGGTCTGGCGCAACTGCGCACGGGCCGCGCACCGGCCGCGTTCGCACAAGCCGAAGATGGGGTTACTTACGCGCACAAGCTCGACAAGGCACAGGCACCACTCGACTTCAACCGTACGGCACGGGAACTCGAGCGCCAGGTGCGCGCGTTTGATCCATGGCCCATTGCCACGGCGCAGATTGCGGGCGAAACCCTGCGTGTCTGGGCGGCGCAGCCGCTGGCACTGGATCATCACGCAGCGCCCGGAAGCCTGCTTGCGGCGAGTCCTTCCAGCCTTGACGTCGCCTGCGCGGAAGGGGCCTTGCGTATCACTGCCGTGCAACGCGCCGGCGGCAGACGCATCACCGCGAACGACTATCTGAACGCGCGCCCTGAATTGCGCCGGATGCAGTGAAAGCCGACACCCGCGCGATTGCCGCCAAGGGGCTAGCCGAGGTTGCCATGCGCGGTGCCTCGCTGCGCGAGGTCATGGAGCGTCAGGCGCCGAGGCTGCCTGACCCCCGCGATCGTGCATTGTTGATGGCACTGTTGAGCGATGGCGCGCGCTGGTGGTTGCGTTTCGATGCGGCCATCGACGGTCTGCTGGAAAAGCCGCTGCGGCACAAGGACCCGGCCATCCACGCCTTGCTCGTGCTCGGCCTGGTGCAACTGGAAGTCCTGCAGATGCGCGACTACGCGGCCGTCGCTGCCACCGTGGAAGCCACGCGCACGCTGAAGCGCCCGCAGCTCGCCGGCCTGGTCAACGCGGTGTTGCGTCGCTGGCTGCGCGAGCGCGAAACGCGCAATGCACAGCTGGACGCCAGCGCGCAAACCCGCCATGCACATCCGGTATGGCTGGCTGCAGCGCTGGCGCAGGACTGGCCACAGCAGGCCGAGTCGATCATGGCGGCAAACAACACCGAGCCGCCGCTGATACTGCGCGTCAATCGCCACCACGGCGCCCGTGACGCGTTGCTCACGCAGCTGGCAACCGCCGGCTATACGGCCAGCGCCCATCCATGGCTGACGGATGCCATCGTCCTTCCCCACAGCGTGGACGTCACCCGCCTGCCCGGTTTCGCCGACGGCGCGTTCGCGGTGCAGGATGGCGCGGCGCAAGTCGCTACCGATCTCACCCAGGTTGGCGACGGGCTGCGCGTACTGGACGCCTGCGCCGCACCTGGCGGCAAGGCCTGCCACCTGCTGGAACGCGCGCACATCGAACTGACCGCATTGGAATTTGATCCCCAACGCGGCGAGCGCATCCGCGACAACCTGATGCGCCTGCGCCTGGATGCGCGCATCGTGATTGGTGACGCCGGTACACCGCAGGCGTGGTGGGACGGCACGCCCTACGACCGCATCCTGATCGACGCGCCGTGCTCGGCCACTGGCGTCCTGCGCCGGCGCCCGGATGTGCGCCTGCACCGACGCGCCAGCGACCTGCCCACGTTGTGCGCGCAGCAGCGCCGCATCCTGACGGCGTTGTGGCCACTGCTGGCTCCGGGTGGACGCCTGGTGTACGTCACCTGTTCGCTGCTGCGCGCGGAAAACGAAGCAGTCATCAACGAGCTGCTGGACACCCAACCTGACGCACAAGCCGTGGGCTTCACGTTACCCGTAGGCCAGCCCGCGACTGTCGGCTGGCAAATCCTGCCTGGCGACGGCGACCTCGACGGCATGTATTACGCGGTCGTGCACAAGCGCGCCAGCGTTACCCCTGGCGGCTGAACCAGCGCAGCGGACGACTGTCCGCGCGTCCGGCAACGCGCAGCGGATGTCCGCGGACGGTCACGGCACCGGCGCCGCCAGTGGCCCTACCGCAGCATGCCGCCATTCCCCGCCATGTGCGCAGTTGGCACAACGTTTGCTCCTCTTGAACTGCGGACTCCCCCGCAACCACCGAGGAGACAGCCATGAAATTCGAAGCGTTGATGCTGCGCAGCCTGTGTGCCATCGGGATGCTGGTCTGCGCGCTGGTGCTCGGCGCCATGTTGCTCGCCACGCCGGCAACGGCGGGCGACAAGATGACGGCCAACGCGGCGCAAGCCACGTTTGCTGCGTGCCCACAAACGGTGACCGCTGCGGTTTCTTCGCCCGCCCGCAGCTGAGCCACCAGCGCTGGCAACCACATACCCGCCATAATGGCGGAATGTTGCACGTCATTTTGTTCCATCCCGAGATTCCGCCGAACACCGGCAACGTGATTCGCCTGTGTGCGAACACCGGTGCAGGGTTGCACCTGATCCGTCCACTGGGTTTCACGCTGGACGATGCACACCTGCGGCGGGCCGGGCTGGACTATCACGAGTATGCCCGCGTCGTCGTGCACGACGACCTGGCGCAATGCCTTGGCACCATTGGTACGCCACGCGTATTCGCGTTCAGCACGCGCAGCCGGGTGCGCTACACCGACGCCCGCTTTACCGACGGTGACGCCTTGCTGTTCGGCTGCGAAACCGCCGGCCTGCCGCAAGACGTGCTCGACGCCATCCCGGCCGCACAACGTCTGCGCCTGCCCATGCGTCCGCACAACCGCAGCCTGAACCTGTCCAACAGCGTCGCCATCGCCGTGTATGAAGCGTGGCGCCAGCTCGATTTCGACGGCGCAGTTACAATCCCTGCATGACCACCACGCCTAATTCCTGGTTGCCGCAACCGCTGCGCAAGCTGGGTGGGCGCGCACTGCAAGCTGCCTTCAATCACGTCTTGACGCTGGACCCGGAGACGCAACAGCAGCTGGTGGCACTTGACAGACGCAGCGTGCAGTTGCATTTGCGCGGACCGGAGATCGCGTTCGCCATGACGGTGGCCGACGGCAAGCTGCAAGTCGGTCCCGCGCTGGCTGATGCAAGCCTGCGCGTTGCCGCGACGCCGGGCAGCCTGCTCGGCATGCTGCTCAATCGCGATAACCATGGTGTCGCACCGGGCAAGGTCGAGATTGCCGGTGATGCCGATCTTGCGCGCCGACTGGAACGGCTCGCCAGCAACTTCGCGCCGGACTTCGAGGAAGCGTTTGCGCGCACATTTGGCGACGTGCTCGGCGTGCCGCTGGCGCGCGCCGTGCGCGAAGGCCTGGGCCACGCGCACGCAACCGCGATGCACCTGCGCGAGGACGGCGCGGACTGGTTGCGCGACGAAGCGCGCCTGGCCCTTGCCCCTGGTGAAGTCGAAGGCTTCCTGGACGGCGTGGATGCCTTGCGCGAGCGTAGTGAACGCTTGCAGGCGCGCGTGACGCGCCTCACCGCACGCGTGCGTGGCAACGCCACGTGACGCCGCTCACGATCATCCCGCGCCTGCTGCGCGTGGCTTCGGTGCTGCTGGCGTACCGGCTCGACGAGCTGGTCGATGCCACGCATCTGTATCGTCCGCTGAAACTGCTGCGGCCATTGCTGGCGCGACCACGCGCGAACGTCGCCGGGCTGGCGCGCGGCGCGCGGCTGCGACTGGCGCTGACCGAGCTGGGGCCGATTTTTGTCAAGGCCGGCCAGGTACTGTCCACGCGCCGCGATCTGGTGCCGCCCGACATCGCCGATGAACTTTCGCTGTTGCAGGATCAAGTTGCGCCATTTCCTGGCGCTGCAGCGCGCGCCATGGTCGAACTGGAGTTGGGCTCGCCAGTAAGCCAGCTATACGCCCGATTCGACGAAACCCCGCTGGCCTCGGCTTCCATCGCGCAAGTGCATGCGGCAACCCTGCATGACGGCAGCGACGTGGTCGTCAAGGTGCTGCGCCCTGGCATCGATGCGCAAATTGCACGCGATGTCCGCCTGTTGCGTGCGCTCGGTGCGCTGGCGCAGCGCTGGCATCCGCACGCCGACAAGATCCGCCCGCTGGACGTCGTGGCCGAGATCGAGAAGATGCTGGACAACGAGCTGGACCTGCAGCGCGAAGGCGCCAGCGCCAGCCTGCTCAAACGCAACTTTGCCAGCGGCGTGGATCTGTACGTGCCGGCCGTGCACTGGGAGCTGACCACCACGCGGGTGCTGACGCTGGAGCGCGTGCACGGCGTCAGCTGCGACGACATTGCCGCCATCGATGCGGCCGGCATTGATCGCAAGCGTTTGGCGGTGAAAGGCGTGCGCGTGTTCTACGAGCAGGTGTTTCGCGACAACTTTTTCCACGCTGATGCGCATCCGGGCAACATCTGGGTAGATCTCACGCACAGCAGCGAACCACGCTTCATTGCGCTGGATTTCGGCATCATGGGCTCGCTGCCGCAAGCCGACCAATACTGGCTGGCGCAAAACTTCATCGCGTTATTCGAACGCGACTACGCGCGCATTGCGCAGCTGCACGTGGCGGCCGGCTGGATGCCGGCAAGCGTGCGCCTGGACGAACTGGAAGCGGCGGTGCGCACGGTGTGCGAGCCGTACTTCACCCGCCCGCTGGCGCAGATTTCCCTTGCCGAACTGGTGGTGAAATTGTTCCAGACCGCCCGCCAGTTCGAACTGACCGTGCAGCCGCAACTGATCCTGCTGCAAAAGACCCTGCTGAACATTGAAGGCGTGGGGCGCACGCTCGATCCGCAAATCGATATCTGGGCGGTTGCCCATCCCGTGCTCAAACGCATCCTGCGCGAGCGCTACAGTCCGCTGCACACGCTGCGCGACATGCGCAAGCGACTGCCCGAATGGCTGCAGCACGCGCCCGAGATACCCGAGCTGATGCGCGATGCACTGCGCCAGATCGCGCACGGCGAGCAGCACGCAGTGAGCGACCCGCACCTGCTCGCACAACTGCATGACGATGCCCGACGCCAGCGCGCATCAATGGTGTGCAGCGTGCTGGGCGCCGCGCTGCTGCTGGGTGCCACCTTGCTATGGGCACTGGCGCCGGGACACGCGCCGTGGCCCCCACTGCTGGCGACAGCTGGTGCCACGCTCGCCTTCATCGCCGGCTGGCGTCAATGCTGAGGCCTTGCCTGCTGCCGGCACTCCGGCGGGTGCGCACGCGCACCAGGCCACCGGCATACGTCACGGCGCCGGCTAAACTGCCCACATGTTGATCGTCAGCCCAAGCCTCACCCTGCCTGCAGCCGAGCTGGTCGAGCGCTTCCTGCGTGCGGATGGCCCAGGCGGCCAGCATGTAAACCGCACCGAAAGCGCGGTGGAGTTGCGTTTCGACGTGCGCAACTCGCCGTCGCTGCCGGAAGCAGTGCGCACGCGACTGCTCGCCCGGCGTGATCGCCGCATGACCGGTGACGGCGTACTGGTAATCCAGGGCCGACGCTTTCGTGATCAGGCACGCAACCGCGACGACGTGCGGGCGCGCCTGGTCGCGATCATTCACAGCGTGCTGGCGCCGGCAAAAAAGCGCGTCGCCACCAAGCCCTCGCGCGCCGCCAGGGAGCGCCGCCTGCAAGGCAAGCTGCAGCGCGGCAAGCTCAAGCAAACGCGCGCACGCCATGCGGGTACTGAATGAGCGCACGCGTACCGAGTCCCGCCGAATTGCCCGCACGCATGCCGACCTTGCGCGACGGCGTACGCCGCGCGCTGTGTCGGCTGGCCCTGCGCGCGGCAGGTTGGGGTCTGGATGGCGAGTTTCCCGACATCGCGCGCCTGGTACTGATTGCGGCGCCACATTCATCTTGGTGGGACGGCTTCTGGGGCCTGCTGGTGAAGGTCGCCATCGGCGCCGACGTGCGTTTCATGGGCAAGCAGGAGTTGTTCCGTACGCCACTTGGTGGCACCTTGCGCGCGCTTGGCGGCATACCCATCGACCGCAGCGCCACCAAAGGCGTGGTCGAGCAGCTGGTCGAGGAATTCGCCCACCGGGATGCGCTGTGGCTCGGCGTCGCCCCGGAGGGCACACGGAAACCGGTGACGCGCTGGAAATCCGGTTTCTGGCATATCGCGCGCGGCGCCGGCGTGCCGATCCTGCCGGTGGCGTTTCACTATCCGACGAAAACCATCGTGATCGGTGTGCCATTGATGACCAGTGCCGACATGGCGGCCGATGTGATTCGCCTGCGCGCGTTCTATGCGCCGTTCACGGGCAAGCATCGCAACGTCTGAGCCAACGTGCGGATACCGATACGGCGATGGGTGGCAACACCGGCCGCTGGATACCTGTCACGCCCGCAGCCAGGCGGCCAAACCTGGTGCTACAGGCGCAAACCTCACGCTCACCCTTGCCCACGGCTGAGGTCCCGGCGGCGCTGCGCACAGCACCCTGACTTGAACGCCTAACGCTCCGAATGCCCCGGCTCGTCGTGTTCGCGGTGGGTCAGCAAGCCGGGACGAATCAAGTCGATGAAGGCACGGGCCTCGGCGCTCAGGAACTTGCCCTTGCGCATCACAACCCCGTATGCCCGCTGGGGAAAGTATTGGCGCAGGTTGCGCACGGCCAGGCGGTTGTGGTCCGCCTCGGTGATGCAGATGCCGGTGACGATGGAGATACCCAAACCCCGCGCCACGTATTCCTTGATGACGTCCCAACCGCCGACCTCAATGGCCACGTGATACGGCACCTGGCGCTGCTGAAACACCAGATCGACCAACCGGTACGTCGACAACCGCTGTGGCGGCAGAATCAACCCGTAGGGCGACAAATCCTTCAGCGCAATTTCCTCCAGCGCCGCCAGCGGATGATCCGGCGGCATGATCAACATGGGATCGTAGTGATGCACGGGCGCCCATGCGATGTCGTTGGGCACGTCGAGCAGGGACCCCACCGCGAAATCCGCCTGATCGGCGCGCAGCCAGGCCAGCCCATCCTTGCCGGTGACATTGGCCAGTTGCAATTGCACCGCGGGGAAACGTTCGCGGTAGGTGCGCACCAGCTCCGGCAACAGGTACTGGATGGTGGACGTGCCCGCGGCAATCACCAGGGTGCCGCCGCGCAAGCCCTTTACGCTGGCGTGGAAATCGCGATCCAGCGTCTGCCAGCCCTCCACCAACGGCCGCGCCAGCGCGTACAACGCCTCGCCCGCGTCAGTCAGATTGATGCGCCGGCCGCGGCGATCGACCAGTGGCGTCTCCAGCTCGCGCTCCAGCGCCTGCAATTGCAGGCTGATCGTAGGCTGCGACACGAACAGAGCCTCGGCTGCGCGCGTCAGCGTGCCCAACTTCACCACCGTGACAAACGCGCGCAACTGTTTGTGCCGATTGCCTTTGTAGTAGTAACGCGCGTCCGTCCGCTGGTCATCGCGACGCTGGGCCACGGCCTTGGGCGCGATAGCGTGTGAATTGCCCACCTGGGTCCTTGGACTCGTCGCCTTTTTCATGTTTACACTCAACGAGTTAATTGTGTATTGACTACGCTCATGATGATGATTGAAACATTTGTTTTGTCAAACATGGCATATCGCCCTAGCGTCGAGGTCCACCCAAACGGAGCAGTGGCATGGCCGTACCCAGCGAGCGATTCATCCCCACGGCGGTCGAAATCCGCGCCGATGGCGGCGGCTATGAAAGCATCCTGACGCCCGCCGCCTTGGGCTTTCTGGCGCAGTTGCACCGTCAGTTTGAAGGCACCCGCCGGGATCTGCTGCGCGCTCGCCGCGAGCGCCAGGCTGCTTGGGATGCCGGAGCCCTGCCGGCCTTTCGCACCGACACGCGCACGATCCGCGAATCGGCTTGGCGCGTGGCACCAATTCCTGCCGCGCTGCTCGATCGCCGCGTGGAAATCACCGGGCCGGTGGAGCGCAAGATGATCATCAACGCGCTGAACTCCGGCGCCAAGGTGTTCATGGCCGATTTCGAGGACTCGTCCGCGCCCACCTTTGCCAACCAGATGGACGGCCAGATCAACCTGCGCGACACGGTGCACGGCAGCATCGCGTTCACCTCACCGGAAGGCAAAAGCTACCGCTTGCAGGCCAACCCCGCCGTGCTGGTGGTACGTCCGCGCGGCTGGCATTTGCTGGACAAGCATTTCCGTGTCGACGACGAGCCGGTGGCTGGCGCGCTGGTCGATTTTGCCCTGTTCGCGTTTCACAACGCGCAGCGTCTGCAGCAACGCGATCGTGGCCCCTACTTCTACCTGCCCAAGCTGGAGTCGATGGAAGAGGCGGCGCTGTGGCAGGACGTACTGGCGCTGGCCGAGGCCGAGCTGCAGCTCCCCGCCGGCTGCATGAAAGTCACTGTGCTGATCGAGACGCTGCCGGCCGCGTTCCAGATGCACGAGATTCTTCACGCGCTGCGCAGCCGGGTGGTCGGGCTGAACTGCGGGCGCTGGGACTACATCTTTTCCTACCTGAAGACCTTGCGCGGGCACCGCGACCGCCTGCTGCCGGAGCGTGCCCAGGTCGGCATGACCGTACCGTTCCTGAAGGCCTATTCGGAGCTGCTGATCCAGACCTGCCATCGTCGCGGTGCATTTGCCATGGGCGGCATGGCTGCGCAGATCCCGATCAAGGGCGACGACACCGCCAACGCCGCCGCACTGGCCAAGGTGCGTGCCGACAAGCTGCGCGAAGTGCATGCCGGGCACGACGGCACCTGGGTCGCGCATCCGGCGCTGGTACCGGTGGCGCAGCAAATCTTCGACCAATACATGCCCACGCCCAACCAGCTTGGCGTGCTGCGCGAAGACGTGCATGTGACCGCCGCCCAACTGCTCGCCGCACCCGGCGGCACCATCAGCCGCGCCGGCTTCGACAACAACATCGAGGTGTGCCTGCGTTATACCGCAGCGTGGCTGGACGGGCTGGGCTGCGTGCCGATTCACCACTTGATGGAAGACGCCGCCACCGCAGAGATCGCGCGCGCGCAGTTGTGGCAGTGGCTACATCACGGCGGGCTGACGTTCGACGACCAGGCCCCACTCGACTTGGCGTTGTTCGATCACGCCCTGGCAACGCACACGCATCGCTTGCGTGACAGCGCACACCCCGGCGCGACACGCGCTGATGAAGCCGCCGCACTGCTTGCCGCGTTGACGCACGCCGGGCAACTCGCCGACTTCCTCACCTTGCCTGCGTACGACCAACTTGCCTGAACCGCACTACGCAAACCCAGCCTGCAACATCACCGCCTCCGGAGCCATCCCATGAAGAACAATACGTCTACTGCTGAACAAATCACCCTGGACTGGGACAATTCTGCCCGCTGGTCGGGTATCCAGCGCAACTACAGTGCCGCCGACGTCGTGAGACTGCGTGGCAGCGTGCACGTCGAGCACTCGCTGGCACGGCGCGGTGCCGAGCGGCTGTGGCAGCTGCTGCACCAGGAAGATTACGTCAGCGCCCTCGGCGCGCTCACTGGCAACCAGGCGCTGCAGCAGGTGAAGGCCGGCCTCAAGGCCATCTATCTGTCCGGCTGGCAGGTGGCGGCTGACGCCAATGTCGCCGGGGAGATGTACCCGGACCAGTCGCTGTATCCAGCCAATTCCGTGCCGCTGGTGGTCAAACGCATCAACAACGCACTACTGCGCGCCGACCAGCTGCATCACGCCGAAGGCGACGACAGCACGGAGTGGATGGCACCCATCGTCGCCGATGCCGAGGCGGGATTTGGCGGCGTGTTGAATGCGTTCGAGCTGATGAAAGCCATGATCGAGGCGGGCGCCGCCGGCGTACATTTTGAGGATCAACTGGCGTCGGTAAAGAAGTGCGGGCACATGGGCGGCAAGGTGCTGGTACCCACGCGCGAAGCCGTGGACAAGTTGAACGCCGCGCGACTCGCCGCCGACGTCGCCGCTGTGCCGACGTTACTGGTGGCGCGCACCGACGCCGACGCGGCCGACCTGCTTACTGCCGACATCGACGCCAACGACCGGCCATTTCTCACCGGCGAACGTACCGTGGAAGGCTTCTTTCGCGTGCGCCCGGGCCTGGACCAGGCGATCAGTCGCGGCCTGGCCTACGCGCCGTATGCCGATCTGATCTGGTGCGAAACCAGCAAACCGAATCTGGCCGACGCCCGCCGCTTCGCCGAAGCCATTCACGCGAAGTACCCCGGCAAAATGCTGGCCTACAACTGCTCACCCAGCTTCAACTGGAAGAAGCATCTCGACGACGCCACGATCGCCCGCTTCCAGTGCGAATTGGGCGCCATGGGGTACAAATTCCAGTTCATCACCCTGGCCGGTTTCCACAGCCTCAATTACGGCATGTTCGACCTGGCGCATCGCTACGCGCGCCATCAGATGAGTGCGTTTGTCGAATTGCAGGAACTGGAATTCGCCGCCGCCGACCGCGGTTTTACCGCGGTCAAGCATCAGCGCGAGGTGGGCACGGGGTACTTCGATGCGGTGACCCAGGCCATCCACCAGGGTCAATCGTCAACCACGGCGTTGACCGGCTCCACCGAGGAAGCGCAGTTCAAGCAGGCCTCCGCCGCGTAACGCCGACCACACCATGGAGCGCACCTTGTGCGCGATGACTCCTGGATGGGCATGCCCCACAGAGCGTTCGCGCACTGAGTGCGCTCCTACACGCCGCGCGGTGGTACCAACACCAACACGGTCCAGCCGGGTTTGGGTTGCAGCTCGCGCTTGGAGGAAGCGACGCGCAACGTGCCTTTTTCCTCCACGCCGAACAGCAATACCGCTGCGGTGCCGTACTGCGCGACAAACTGCGACCAGTCAAAAGTAGCGCTGAGCCTGGTGGATTTGATGCTCCAGCCCTGCTCCAGCATGTGCGCAAAACGACCATGGGTCATTTCCTCGTCAAACAGCGGCGGCGCCAGCACGCTCCCGGAAAGTGCCGCCCGCTCGGTGTTTTCCTGCGGCGTCAGATTGCGCAAGCGATACACCTTGTGGCGTCCGAACTCCTGGCGATAATGCACGCAGGTCAGGGAGTTGCGCTCGCGATGGGTGGAAACCGCCAACAGGCGACCAAGGCCGGTCAGATCCAGGTTGCGATCCGCATATGGCGAAGTCGGATTGCCGAAGAACGTGCTCAGCCCCTCCATGCGCGCAACGCGAATGCCCTCCCATTCGTCATCGGCGAGCACAGTGCGGAAACCGGCATCGGTCAATGCCTTGCCAATCGCGCGCGCGACTTCATCCGAACCGTAGATAAGCACCCCGTTGGGTTCGGGCTCGGCGACTTTCAGCCATAGCGCGAGCGGCCGCGCGGTCGCGCTCTGCAGCACCACGGTACCGATGATCAGTGTGAACACCAGCGGCACCAGCGCTTCAGCACCCGGGACGCCCAACTCGTCCAGGCGCAAGGCAAACAGCGCGGACACCGACGCCGCGACGATGCCGCGCGGCGCCACCCAGCCAATCAAGGCGCGTTCACGCCACGTCAGTGCGCTACCCCAACTGGAAATGGCCACGGTGAGCGGACGCACCACCAGTTGCGCAATCACGAACAAGGCCACGCCCGCACCAAGCATGCCATCGGGCAGTGGCCATTGCAGGCGTGCCGCCAATAAGACAAACAGCACCGACACCAGCACGGTGGTCAGGTTTTCCTTGAAGTCGAGAATGTTATCGATATGGATACCGCGGGCATTGCCCAGCGCAATGCCCATGATCGTCACCGCCAGCAGGCCGGACTCGTGCGTGAGCGTGTTGGAAAGGCTGAACGCCAACAGCACCGCCGCCAGCACCGCGAAATTCTGCAGATACTCGGGGATCATCTGCCGCCGCAACAGTACGGCCATCACCCATGCCGAAAGCGCGCCGAAGGCCACGCCGCTGGCAACCGTCAGGACGAAGACACTGATGGTGTGACCCTCTTGATGCGAGACGATCGCCTCGTAAATCAACACCGCAAACAATGCACCGAGCGGGTCTATCACGATGCCTTCCCAGCGCAGCGTATTGGCGATGCGCGCGTTTGGTCGCAACGTGCGCAACATCGGCATGATCACGGTCGGCCCGGTGACGCAGCCCAGGGCGCCGAACAGCAAGGCGACCGACCAGTTCAATCCCGCCACCAGATGGGCCGCCAGCGCGAGCAGCAGCAACGCGCTTATCGCGCCGTAACTGACCAGCCCGCGCACCGCGCGCCCGATGCCAGGCAGATCATGCAGGCGCAGCGTCAAGCTGCCTTCGAACAGGATCAACGCCACGGCCAGCGATACGGCGGGAAACAACAAAGTACCCAGCAGCTGGTCCGGGTTCAGCACACCACTGGCCGGGCCAAGCACAAGACCGGCCAGCAACAAAAACACGATGGCCGGCATTTTCACCCGCCACGCCAGCCACTGCGACAGAAAACCGACCATCAGCAAGCCAGCCAGCATCAGAGCAAGGTCAACCGTCATCGCGATCTCTGAAAAAAGCAGGACGCCATCGAAACACGCGATGGCCGGCACGTCCACTGGCAAAATGCTGCCGCACCGCACCGCGCAAGCCAGCATCGGCATGCCGCCATGCCTGCCACCTCGCGCCGGGATTCAGCGCCGGGCGGACCGCACACGCACGAGCTACATGCGCCGATACTGCAGCGCTTCGGCCAGGTGTTCGCGCTCGAGCAGCGCCGCGCCACCGTCCAGGTCGGCGATCGTGCGCGCCACACGCAACACGCGATGATAAGCGCGCGCCGACATCCCGAGCTTCTCCAGCGCAGCGTCAAACCAGCGTCGCTCGATCGCTCCCAGCGCGCAATCGCGCTCCAGTTCCCGCGTACCAATCTCCGCGTTTGGCTGACCCGCACGCTGCAGCGCATGGCGTCGTGCGCCGAGCACGCGTCTGCGTACCGTGGCCGAATCTTCGTCACGCTCCCCACGCGGCGCACTCAGCTCGGCCAGCGGCACCGGCGGCACTTGCACGCACAGGTCGATGCGATCCAGCAACGGGCCGGAAATGCGGGCGCGATAGCGCTGGATCTGGTCCGGCGTGCAGTGGCAACGCGGCTCACCGGCGTAACCGCATGGACACGGGTTCATCGCAGCGACGAGTTGGAATTGCGCCGGAAACGTCGACTGCCGGGCCGCGCGCGAGATCGCAATCTGCCCGGACTCCATCGGTTCGCGGAGCACTTCCAGCACGTGGCGGCTGAACTCGGGCAGCTCGTCGAGAAACAACACGCCGTTGTGCGCCAACGAAATCTCGCCGGGGCGGGGATACGAACCACCACCCACGAGCGCCACTGCCGACGCGGTGTGATGCGGGGCACGAAACGGCCGACGCCGCCAGCGCGCCAGATTGCAGTCACCCTGACCGGCGACCGACAGCACGGCGCACGTCTCCAGCGCCTCCGATTCAGTGAGTGGCGGCAGGATGCCGGGCAGGCGCTCGGCAAGCATGGTCTTGCCGGTGCCGGGCGGGCCGATCAGGAGCAGATGATGACCGCCTGCGGCAGTGATCTCCAACGCCCGGCGCGCCTGCAGCTGGCCACGCACGTCGCGCAGGTCCGGACCTTCCCAGGCACCGCCATCGCTCGGAATCCCTATGGGTGCGGAGAGTTCCTGCGCCCCACGCAGCCACGCGCAGACCTCGGCCAGCGTGTCGGCTACCAACACATCGATATCCGGCACCAGCGCCGCCTCCGCCGCATTCTCGCGTGGCACGACCACGCGCCGGCCACGGGCACGGGCGCGCAACAAGGCGGGCAATACACCGCAAACACCCCGCAGCGCACCGGTCAAAGCAAGCTCGCCAAGGAATTCGCAATCATCCAGCTTGGCGCGCGGCACCTGTCCGCTGGCAGCGAGGATGCCCAGCGCAATCGGCAGATCGAAACGACCGCCATCCTTGGGCAATTCGGCAGGCGCCAGATTCACGGTAACGCGCCGATTGGGGTACTCGAATGCGGTGCTCTGGATCGCCACCCGCACACGATCACGCGCCTCACGTACCGCCGCCTCTGGCAGACCGACGATGTTGGTGCTCGGCAGGCCCCCTGCCAAGTTCACCTCCACCATCACCTGCGGGGCGGCGACGCCCTCCTGGGCCCGGCTCAGGGTCACCGCCAGACTCATGCGCTGAGTCGATCGCGCATGGCCGCCGCGCGGTCGGGAACGAACATCGCGCGACTCCATCGCCTGGCGCTAAAAAAATAACCGCCCCCGACCATTCTCGGGGTGAGGTGACAAATCGGGGGCGGCTTCCGGAAGACTGCTGATCAACTAACCTTCACGAGCGGTGACAATCGTTTCCAACTCGGCTACAGCGCGCTCCAAGGCATCGACCTTGGCACGCGTGCGTGCCAAAACCTGGCTCTGCACGTCAAACTCCTCGCGGGTGACCAGGTCGAGACGGCGCAGTCCCTGCACCAAAGCGTCCCGGAAGTTGGCTTGCAAGTCCTGCTGCACCTGCGCCAACCCTGGCGGCACCAACGACACAAGTCGCAGGGCAATCTTGTCGATCTCCTGCCTATCCATCATGGACAGCGCCTCGCACCCGTCGTCACAAAGCTTAGGTGAATCAGGATCAAGTGTGCCATCGGTGCGCTCCGTCAGTACTTGTAGGGATTGTCCTACACGAGCCGCTCAGGCGACAGCACGCGTCAGCAAGGGCAGAATGCACCCATGACACTGCAACACCATGGTGTCCAACCACCGAGGAAGCTCCATGAAGCTGGTCGTGGCGATCATCAAGCCGTTCAAACTGGACGATGTGCGCGAGGCGCTGGCGGAGGTCGGCGTGCAGGGCATCACGGTCACCGAAGTGAAGGGTTTCGGTCGCCAGAAGGGCCACACCGAGCTGTATCGCGGCGCCGAGTATGTGGTGGATTTCCTGCCCAAGATCAAGCTTGAGGTAGCCGTGGTCGACGACCAGCTGGAGCGCGTGCTCGAAGCGATCCAGCAATCTGCACGCACCGGCAAGATTGGCGACGGCAAGATCTTCGTCAGCTCGCTGGAACAAGTCATCCGCATCCGCACCGGCGAGCTGGATCACGACGCGTTGTAAGGCACCTTTACATCCACGGCCATGCCTTCAGCTGGTACTCCACTGGCGGCGTATTGCCGGCGAGGTACTCCACGAAATAATCCCAGCGGCGGCGCGTGACATACGGCGTGTCTTCGGCGTAACTGTGGCGTGCGTTGGGCAGGATCAGCAGGTCGAAGTTCCGGTTCGCCTTGATCAGGGCATCGACCACCAGCAGGGTTTCGTACGGTGGCACGTTGTCGTCCATGCTCCCGTGAACCAGCATCAGGCGCCCCTTGAGCTTGCCGGCGAAGTTCTGGTTGGCTTGCGCATCGTAGTTGGTCTTGCCGTCCTTGTCGGTAACCAGCAAGCCCTGCCACTTCTCGGCCCAGTCGTCCTCGTAGTTGCGGTTGTCGTGGTTGCCGCTTTCCGCCCAGCCGACCTTGAAGAAATCGGGGTAGTGAAACATCGCCGCCGCAGTGGCGTTGCCGCCACCGGAATGACCCCAGATGCCCACGCGATCCAGGTCGATCCACGGATAACGCGCGCCAAGCTGGCGCAACGCCGTGACCTGGTCGGGCAAGGTGTTGTCTTCGATGTGCTCGAAGTAAGCATCGTGAAATGCCTTGGAGCGCCATGGCGTGCCCATGCCATCCACGGCAACGACAATGAAACCGAGCTCGGCCAGGGCCTGATGACCACCGCGCGCGGCGGAAAAGCTGCGCCCGCGCACCGAACCGGTCTGCGGTCCGGGGTAGACATAGTCGATGATCGGGTACTTTTTCGCGGCATCGAAGTTCGTCGGCTTGAACAGCATGCCGTACAGGTCGGTCTTGCCGTCGCGCGCCTTCACCGTGAACGGGATCGGCGGTACCCAGCCAGCGGCGACCAGGCGGCTGATGTCGGCCGTCGCCACCGTCGTCACGAGGCGGCCATCGCTCGATTGGCGCAGCACGGTTACCGGCGGCGTGGTTGGCGTGGAATACGCGTCGACAAACAGCCGTCCATCCGGCGACAACGTCACCGTGTGATCCGCCGCTTCCGGCGTCAGCAGCACCGGCTCACCCGCATCCAGGCTGACTTTGAAAAACTGCTGGTAATACGGGTTCACACCAGGCGTGCGACCCACGCCACGGAACCAGACCGTGCGGGTTTTCACGTCGACCTTGAGCACTTCGGTGACATTGCCCGCGCCGGTGGTGATCGCATGCTTGAGCTTGCCTGTCTTGAGGTCGTACAGGTACAGGTTGCCCCAGTTGTTGCGCTCGCTGAACCAGATCGCCTCTTGCGTGTCCGGCAGGTAGCGCCAGTTCACCGCACCGTTGCCGCTTTCGTACCAGGTCGGCACCACTTCCTCGAACACGGTACGCACGGCACCGGTCCTGGCATTGGCGAGGCGGAACCATTCGTGCTTGTGGTCCCGCGAAGTGGAGACAAACGCCAGGGTCTGGCTGTCCGGCGCCCATTTCACGTCATCCCAACCGCCATCCGGGCCACAACTGACATCGTCGCACAGGCTGGAACGGTGCTGATCCGGCGGCATCCGCAGGCGCACGACCTTGCGCGTACCCACGTCAACGATGACGCGCTCGATCATGGTCACGTCCGGGTCGCCGGCGAGCGGATATTTCCACTGCGTCAACCTGGGCTTGCCGACGTTGGTGCTGACCAGGTACATGTCGCTGGTCTTGCGCTGGTCCTGCTGGAACGTGGCGATCCGGGTGGAGTCGGGTGACCACTCCAGGATCGCCTTGTTGGTGTGCTTCCAGCCGGCGTTGTCGGTGGCGTAACCGAAATTTTCCACGCCATCCGTGGTGAGTCTGGTTTCCTTGCCGGTGGCGACATCGCGCCGCCACAGGTTCCAGTCACGGATGAAGGCCACGGACTTCTTGTCCGGCGAAAGCACGCCGGGTTCACGACCCACGTCCGACTCCTTGGCACCATCTGCCGCACCAGTCACCACTGCCGACTTGGCGACACACTCGCCCTGCTCACGCATGTCACACAGGTAGTGTTTTTCCTTGATGGCGATATCCAGCCGCCCGTCGGCCTGCACGCTGTAGCCAGTGACCGGCAGCTTGTTCGCATCGACCGCCTGGTCTGTGGCCCGGCCCAGCGCGGCCGCCAGTTTGACCTGGTCAAACAGTGGTACGAGCGCACCGGTGTGCGCATTCATCTGCACGAAATGATCGGCGCCGGCATCGTGGTCGCGGTACCAGAAGTGGTCATCATCGAGCCAATGCACTTTCTGCACCGCATGATCGACCAGCGGCGTGGTGTTGTAGGGCATGAAGCGTTCGGCCTGCGCGTAGTCGTTCGCGCCAAGCGTTCTGCCTTGGGCGGCAACGCCGCCAGACAACATGCCCATCACCACCGCGCCCAACAGTCGCGACTTGCCAAACTTTGCATACATGCGTGTCTCCACCGCGGATGGAATAACCCGACACAGCTGCCGCCGCATCGTGGCAAATAGCGGAATGCTAACCCGGAAGCGTGCGGTACCGCCCATGCCGGAAGTCTCACAGCCCGGATGGCGCACTCGCCGGCTTGACGTACGGAGTCATCTCCAAGCACGCTATGCGTCCACCACTCTCCCGGAGCCGGATCGTGGCGCAGCGACTCAGAGTCATCGGCAACTACCTGTCGCCGTTTGTGCGCAAGGTGCTCGTGTGCCTGGAGCTGAAGCAGGCGGAGTACGAGATCGATCCGATCGTGCCGTTTGTCGGCAACGAGGAGTTTTCCCGACTCAGCCCCCTGCGTCGCGTCCCGGTGTTGCTCGACGGCGCGCTGGTGCTCAACGACTCGTCCGTGATCTGCCAGTACCTGGAGGACAGGTACCCCACGCCGGCGCTGTATCCGCGCGATATTGGCGAACGCGCGCAGGCGCGCTGGCTGGAGGAATACGCCGACACGCACCTGGCCAGATCGCTGCTTGGCCGCATGGTGTATCCACTGACGACCAGCCGCTACTTCCACGAGCCCACCGACGAGGCGATCGTGCGGCAAGCGCGCGAGGTGGAAATTCCGGCTGCACTGGATTACCTGGAAACCCGCATGCCGGACGACGACTTTCTGTTCGGGGCGTTGTCGATCGCCGATATCAGCATCGCCAGTTGCTTCCGCACCGCCGCGTTCGTGCGCTACCCGATCGACGCCGCGCGCTGGCCGCTGACTGCCGCGCTGGTCGACCGCGTGCAAGCCCTGCCAGTCTTCACCAAGCTGGCCAGGCTGGAAGAGTGCCAGCTGCTGCGCGTTCCGGAAGCCGATCAGCGCGCAGCCCTGGTCAGCGCTGGTGCGCCATTGAGCAGCGATACCTTGGGTACCGCGCCACCACGGCGCGGCGTACCACGCGGCTGGTAGCCTGGCACCTTCCCCGCACCTGCTGCGCTATCGGGCGCAGCCGCTAAACTGGCACGCATGAGCACCATTGAAAACTCCGCGCTCGGCAAAGCCACCAGTTACCACGGCGGCTACGATCGCGGCTTGCTGTTCCCGCTCGCCCGTGCCGACAATCGTGTGCACATCGGCGTGCGCGAGCCACTGCCGTTTTACGGCGTGGACGTGTGGAACGCCTACGAATTGTCGTGGCTGGATCAACGCGGCAAACCGCATGTCGCACTGGCCGAATTCCAGGTACCAGCCAGCTCGCCGAACATCATCGAGTCCAAATCGTTCAAGCTGTACCTCAACGGTTTTGCCCCGGAACGCCTGGCTGACGCGTCGGCGCTGCAGGCGATACTGCTGCGCGATGTGTCCGCCGCGGCGGGATGTGCGGTCGGCGTGACCTTGCGCGATGCCCAGGCCGCCCAGCACGCGCTGGCTGATCTGCCTGGCGCCACACTCGATGACCAGGACGTGGCCATCGACTGCTACGGACCGCCACATGCCGACTTTCTGCATGCCCGCGAGGAGGCGCCCACCATCAGCGAGACGCTGGTATCCCACCTGTTGCGCTCCAACTGTCCGGTGACCGGCCAGCCTGATTGGGGCAGCGTGCAAATCGCCTATCGTGGCGCACCGATCGAGCACGCGGGCTTGCTGCGCTACCTGATTTCGTTCCGCGACCACAGCGAGTTTCACGAACACTGCGTGGAGCGTATCTTCATGGACCTCATGCGGCGCTGTGCACCGCAGCGACTCAGCGTCTACGCGCGCTACACCCGTCGCGGCGGGCTGGACATCAACCCGTTCCGCAGCACGACCGAAGCCCGGCCAGACAACGTGCGCACGCCGCGCCAGTAGGGCACAACGCATCCCGCTGCATGCGCAACCATCCGCAGGTCCGGTGCACTCGGCCTGCCCTGCGCCAGGTCACGGTGCTTCACCCCGGCATTGCTACAGTCAGGCGGTGCCATGGCGTGCGCAGCCATGGGCTTATCACCGTCGCGGAGAGTAGTCATGCACGAGGTCGTTCCCGCCGCCATCCCTGTCAGCCAGGCCGGCCACTCGTGGTGGCATGGCGCGATCGCAAAACTCGCCCAGGAATCGGCGCGTTCGGCAGACACGCATCTGCTGAAGCTTAACTTTCCCGGTTTTGCGGACATCGATTTCTACTTCAAGGATGAGG
>DATCWU010000498.1:0-3954 GCA_036566165.1 Rhodanobacter sp.
GACGCAGCAGGTGATCGATCAGGCGACGGCGGGCGACGCCAGCGGCATCAGCGAGTTGCTCGAGGTCATGCGCCACCCATATGACGACCAGCCGGGGCGCGACGCCTTTGCGCAGAAGCGCCCGGACTGGGCACGGCACAAAGCGGGATGCTCGATGCTGTCGTGCAGCTCGTGAGCAAGATGAGCTGAAGTTGCGCAACGGCGCCGACAGACAGCCCTTGGAGCGGCTTGGTGGCCCCGGCGAGATTCGAACTCACGACCCCCGGTTTAGGAAACCAGTGCTCTATCCGGCTGAGCTACGAGGCCACGTGAGCAATTATGGATGACCGAACAAACACCAGCAACCCGAATTTCGTAGCCGGCAAATTTACAAAATGCATGCACGGTGGCGCAGGGCGGCAGGCAGACATCAACCAGTTGCTGTTTGACGATCCAGAATCAGTCACGCCCTCTTGCCGGTCGCGTCCTGCAGCAACGATGCGGGCGACGCGGTTGCTGCTTCATGCGCTGCCGCTGCCGCTGCAACCGCATTCAGCAACGCCTCACGTCCGTATGGCTTGAGGAGGAATATCGCACTTTTGCCGAGCGTCGCACATGAGGCATACGGGTTGGTTACCGTAACCACGACGGCCGCATTCGAGCCATAACGGCGCACCTGTTCGATCATGCACATACCTTTGCCGCCACCCTCGAAACAGGCGTCGGTAATGATGATGTTGATTTCCGGATGTTCCAGGATTTGCGCGATCGCAGTGTCTTCGTGTGTCGCAGTAAACACGTCACAACCGGTCTTGCGCAGGACCGCCGCCATGACGGTGAGGGTTTCCGGATCGTCCTCGACGAGTAAAACGATACGCTTTCGCACGGTAGTTTCACCTCGCTGAGCGCGATGGCTATGCATGCGCGGGACACAAATAATCCGTGGAGTGTACCGGTTGGCTGACAGCATGCAAGTGACTTCAGTGCAGTTTCGTGGTGCAGCCGGCGGCCATCATCCCGGGCGAGTTTCCATCCTGGGTCCGCTGCCGCAGCCTTTGCGGGTTTGCTCAGCGAACCACCATGGCGCAGCGCAGTTCACGGAAACCTTCCGGGCTGATGAGTCACCGCTGGCGTCGAGGTGAGTGAGGACGTCAAGCAGTGGGTGGCCAGCGGCAAACTTGGAGTTTTCGCTGACGTCGGCGAGGCGGCGTTCTAATTTCGCATAATGTATATTATGTAAAATAGCAATTTTTCTCGACGATTTTACACTCAGGCCTCTGGGATTCGGTGACCAAACGCGGATGTTCACGCCGATTTACTTAGGTACAGGAAGACCTGAACGTGCAGTAAAAATGAGACTCCCTTCCTTGCACGGGTCGATGAAACTCACACAATTTCGAACATTGCCCCTGTGATTGATAGAAATTACACTTTTCTTGCCATAGCGGAATGCGTCTGAAGCCTTTGGCCGCATCGCAAGCAACCTGTTTCCTTGCGACGCTGAGGGCGTTTAACGCACCAGTTCTTTGGTGCAACTCTGCTTAAATGCTCCTCGCGCCCCGTCCGGTCACATTCGCGCGGGTGCGACGCCGAATCCTCCTCATCTTCGGTCACAGGACCTAATTGCCCTGCCCCAAGCCGACCTGCTGGCGGTCATCGCCGGGCATCTGCCCAACGTCTAAGGTGAGGCGCCCGAGATTGTCGAACGCGAGGATGGCAGCATTTTCATCGACGGCATGACCTCGGCGATGGAGGTCTTCGAGCGACTCGACCAGCGCCGGCACGCTGCGGAGGACGGTTACGACACGATCGCCGCCTTTGCGTTGTTCCAGTTCCAGACCTGCCCAAGGTGGGCGAATCCTTCGAATACGAGGGCTGGTGCTTCGAGGTCGTCGATACCAACGGGCGCCGCATTGACAGGCTCATGGCGTCGCGGCTGCCCGCGCCGGCGGGCGACGCCTGCCTTGAGGGACCAGACGGGCTGAGCGGCGCTTCGTGCCAAATCGGCGTCCCGAGCACCTCGGCACGCAGCAAGGCGAGTCCTTCACTGTGCGCCGCCAGGATGGACTCGGGAACGGGGCGTCGGACAATCGTCCCGTCCGATCGCGATCAAAGTCTGGCACTCACCTGTGAGGCCGGGCGATACCAGCGCCGCTACCGGCTCAACGCGGGTGGCGCTCGCGCTCCTCTTTTTCCTTGGTCTCGTTTTCGTGATTGGCCGGCGTAATCGCACCGGTCTTGCGATCGACGTGCATGTGCACGGCGCGGCCATCCTTCACCGCATCGGCGTCGTAGTGGTCGCCCTCACGTTCCACATCGTGCACGTTGGTATAACCCGCGGCCTGCAGCTTCGCGGTGACTTGGGCGCCGGTCAGCAACGACTGCGAGCCCATGGAAGATTGCGCGGCAATCGGCGCGCTGGCCATGAACAGTCCGGCGCACAAGGCGCCAGCCAGGGCCAAAATTTGACGTTGCATGGTTTTTCTCCTGATGGCCCGGCGGGCAAGAAGATTCGGGCATCAGTCAGGCGCGGGCGGTGCCCTGACTGGAGAGGCTACTACCGGGTGCAGTTGCCGCTACGTGAACTGTTTTGGCCACTCTGTCGAGGGTAAACGAACACGTTTTGCTCCGCTGCGCGCATCTGATAATGAAGCTGTGCGGCGTTGTCGTAGCTTTCACGACATATGCGTAGCATCCGTTACATGAGCGAGTCTTGGCTGATGCTGGTGGCCTCGTTGACCGGGCGCAGCGCCACCCCGCGCATGCGGCTGTGGCGGGCGTTGAAGGGAGCCGGTGCGGCGGCGCTGCGGGATGGGGTGTACGTGTTGCCCGCTGGCGAGTTGGCTTGGGCCTTGTTCCGCGGCCAAGCCGAGGAGGTGGGACGTGCTGGCGGCAATGCGCATGTCGTGCCCTTTACGGCGACCGGGCCGGAACAGGAGGCCGAACTACGCGGGGCCTTCGACCGCACGCAGGCCTATGTGCCGGGACTGGAACGCCTGGCGGCTCTGCGTGCGAAATTGCCAGCACTCACCGAGATCGAGGCGCGTCGCCGGTTGGCGGGCGTGCGACGGGAACTGGAAGGGATCGCTGCCACGGACTTCTTTTCTGGCAGCGCACGCAAGCAGGTGGAAGCAGCGCTGGCCGATGCCGAGCACACGATGAACGCGCAGTTCGCGCCGGACGAGCCGCACCCTGTACAGGCAGCGATTCCGCGCCGTGATATCACGCTTCACCAAGGTCGCGTCTGGGCCACGCGTCAGCACCTTTGGGTCGACCGCGTCGCCTCAGCGTGGCTGATCGGCCGTTTCATCGACCCGCAGGCGCGCTTCCTGTGGTTGGTGAAACCCGACGATTGCCCACCCGATGCGCTGGGCTTCGACTTCGACGGTGCGGCGTTCACCCATGTCGGCCCGCGGGTCAGCTTCGAAGTATTGGCAGCCAGCTTTGGCCTCGACCGCGATCCGCGGCTGGGGCGGCTGGGCCGCCTGGTCAGTTACCTCGACATCGGCGGCGTACCCGTGCCGGACGCCGCCGGCTTCGCCAGTGTCATCACCGGCGCGCGCGCACGCCATGGCGAGAACGACGACGCGTTACTCGAAGACATGTCGATCGTGCTCGACAGCCTCTACGCGGCCTATCCCGAAACCCCAGGAGATTCCTCATGAACACTCGTGTTATGCACATGCTGGTACGTCCGCTGTGGACGCTGTTCGCTATTGCGGGTCTGGCCGTCGCCGCCGCGCCAGCCTTTGCCGCCACGCTCGATCCGGCTGCCATCGGCAACGCTGCCGGCGTACAAGCCAAGCAGCAGGACGACGGCGTGGTGAAGATCAACTGGAGCCGCACCGATGTGCCGGTGACGGTTGATGGCATGCGCCTCCCGCCCGCTGCCGGCCTGGGCTCCTGGGCCGCATTCGGGCCCATGGGCGACCAGGCCATGGTGATGGGCGACACGGTGGTGTTCCAGGACGAGGT
>DATCWU010000503.1:0-5732 GCA_036566165.1 Rhodanobacter sp.
GTCAACATCGCCGCAGCCAGCAAACGCCCGAGGCCAGGCCAGCAAGCCTGCGCCGATACCGACCAGCGCCTCAACCAGATCCATGGCTCACAGCAACGACACACGATGGATCGCCACTGCTCCGCCGCGACCGCCCTGGCCAACATCTTCGGCAACGCATACTCACGCTGCAACCGCCGCACCGTAATCCATTGCATAACGCCTCCTCAATTCACCAGAAACGGATGCGGAGTGCTGCGTGATCGCGATGATCCGCAGCATTTTGCACCAACAGGAACAGCGTGCCGACGTTGCGGCCGGCCAGCAGCAGGAAACACTGCCACACCCGACTGCGCCAGATCTGCGGCATCCACCAGCCACCCAGCACCACACGCAGGCTGCATTCGGCGTGTCCCGGCCCGCAGCTGCGCAGATCAACCGTGGGCGCGCCCAGGTCGGCCGCCGCCGCAGCATCCGCAGCTCCCGCCCGTCGGTGGCGACGCCGCTGCCCCACCCGAAATTGGCCCGCCGATACGCCATCCACATTGGTACGTACGGCCGCTGTAATGAATGGTCGCCGCGTGACAGGCCGCGAATGTGCCAGGCAAGCACCAGCCACAGTAGTACGACCAGCGACCCAGCCCAAGCGTTGAAACCCGGCTGCATCCGCAGCGGCAACCACGGCGACAAGGCGACAGGAATACTGTCTGCAAAGAGCACCAACACCGCCAGGTATGACGGCAACAGTGCAAAGGCCACACCCAGACCAGCGCCGAACAGCAGCATGATCGCCAGCGTCAACAGATGGCCACCTGTCCAACCCAGTAATAGCGCCGGCAGCGTGCCGCCCACGATACCGTACAGACCGAGACTGATCAGCGCGTCACACTCCAGTGCAGGTAGTCGCAGCGTGTGCGCGTCGCGCGCCAGCAGCACGGCGTTGGCGAGGAACACCCACAAGAGCGCGTTAAAAACTGTCCACAAACGGGCTGCATAAAGCGTCCAGTGCAGCGCATCGCGCTGCGTCAACAACGAGTCGGCGACGACCAAGGCCACGATGAGCACGCCCAACGCCAGCCACACGGAGCGCGCCGTCGCCGAGAGCGCACCGCCGGGCAGCGTCAGCGGCCGCCAGAATTTCACTCGGCGATCTCCACGAAGAGGTCCTCCAGCCCCAGCGTATCAATGCGCGCACCAGGCACGTTGGCCGCTTCGGGCCAGGCACCCCGTGTGTCGCGCTCCACCACCAGACTGAGGCTGCCGTCGTCATGGCGGTGTCGGCTCACGCAGTTCGCCGGTGCCACATAGTGGATACGCTCGGGCAGCCACAAGCGGCCGTAACGCTCCTTGGTGTCGTCCATGGAGCAATGCATCAGCAACCTGCCATGGTGCAAGAATGCGATATCGGATGCGACGCGTTCCAGGTCAGACACGATGTGGGTGGAAAACAACACCGTGGTGCCCGCCTCGCCCGCGCGCAGCGCGATTTCGCGCAGCAGCTCGCGGCGGGCGACCGGATCGAGCGCCGCCGCCGGCTCGTCCAGCACCAGCAACTGTGGGCGCGAAGCCAACGCACGGATCAAGTCGACGCGCTGACGCTCGCCTGGCGACAGCTTGGCCATCACCTTGTTCGGCTGGATCTGCCAGTGCTCCAGCATGTCCTGCGCAAAATCCCGGTCCCAGCGCGGATAAAACCGCCCCACGTAATCCAGCATCTGTTGCGCGGTCAGCCAGGCCAGCGCCTCGGGCTGTTGCGGCACGTAGGCCAGCCGTTCCTTGCTGGCATCGGACAATTTCAACGCCGGCTCGCCAAACACCGTAGCCGTGCCGTGCAAGGGTTCGAGCAACCCAAGCATGGCGCGAATCAAGGTGGATTTGCCCGCGCCGTTGCGGCCAACCAGGCCCAGCACGCTGCCGGCAGAGAGCACCAGATCGACCCCGCACAGCACGTTTCTACCCTCGTAGCAGTGCGTCAGCTCCCGCGCGACCAGCGGTACCGCAACGGATTCCCTTTCACGCAATACGGCACTCATCGTCAATCCTCCATCAGGCGAGCGAGCCGCTGCAACACCGGCCCGGCAGACAATTCGAGTTCGCTGGCGTGGCGCGCCAGAGCTTCCAGTTGCGGCTCAAGCAAGGCCAGCCGATGAGTCACAGACAGATTGGCGCGATGCACATTGGCCACCACCATGCCCCGACCGCGCAGCCGTTCCAGTAGTCCCTCGGCCTCGGCCAGGCTGTAGGCGCGCGACACGGTCATTGGGTTGATCGCGTGAAAGCCGGCCACTTCGCGCACCGACGGCAACGCATCACCGGCCACAAGCTGCCCGCCCGCGATCAGCCGGCGCAACTGATCCACAATCTGCCGATAGATCGGCTCCGGCGCTGCAGGTTGAACGGTGAGTAACGATGCGTCCATGTGTATCAATACAACAATACAATAAAACCGGAGTCAAGCACCTATGGCATGTATTGGGACGAACGGCACGGGGCAAGACGTGCGGACGGTTCCGCAATCCACCACATGCGCATACCACCACGTGAGCCGCGTTTGCTCGACACCATGATCGCTCTCGCTGACACGGAACAGCCGACCAGGTCCTTGCGCAGCTCGCCGCGGGGAACCGGGCACACCATGCTGTAGATCGTTTCGTAGGACAGTCGGAAGCTCACTGCGCTGAGAAAACCTTGCTCCAGTGTCAAGGTGATCTGCTCCGGCGGCCAACGCGCCTGCAGCAACACGTGCACCGTTTCCCACAGCGCCGGGTCATCCAGCTGCCACGTGACACACGGTTTGTTTCGGCACCGCCAGCTGCGCCGCTGCACCGTCTCTCTCTCGCAAATTATCCCTGACACCTCTTCCCGAATTATCGTCTCGACAGCGCGCAACAACACACGGCTGCGTCGCACATGCATCGACCGCAGGGCGCCGCCCGGGCACTTTTGTAATACTTCAGTCACGCACATGGTGTGGTCCCCTCTGGTTTCGTAACCCACAAAAAAGACCACATCTATATGCGCATCATTCCTTCAATCCACGCGCAACATGTTCATTGAGCTAGAGGATTCGTGGGGAAACCTTGGAACCTTACCCCATGCTCTTTTTAGCGTCACTCCAATCCGTCGCATGAGTTGCGACAGTGGCTTAACTTCAGTGCTAATCAGGAATCGCCAAGCTATTTTTTTGGTGTTTCCCTTAAGTTGATAGCATTGCTCACTACTCTTCCGTTTAGTATCGATTCTACAGCCGGCAAGATCGTAATCGCCAATAACAACTGATTAGACAAGTTAATGACTACTATAGATAGAAATATGAAGCCAAGACCATAATAATTTATATTTTGAATAGAGAAGTCACGCATAAGCACTATTGGAAGGACCGTCAGTGCAAGAAATACTAAAGCCGGAACTAAAATAATAGTTATTACAGAAAGAAGTGGCCACTTTGAGAACGTTTTTACCCGCGCATCATCCACTAAGCGCTTACGATCTTCCATACTTATTTGACGTAGGTCAGGAGCCATTCTTTCTAAAAATGCGTATTTACCGATCATCTTAATTTCCAAGGTATTAATATTATCCAGCGGGTGGCGCCACCCGCCAGATAAAATAGCAGGTGTCGTTTCTCTTAGCTATTCTGTTGCAAGCTCATACCCAATCGCCGCAATCGCTCCTCCAACAAAACCAACACCGGCACCAATCAGTCCGCCGACAGGGCCACCTAAGACCAGCCCTATACCAGCCCCCTCAACGGTCGACGACCACCCAATCGCTAAGTCCATTGCTATAGAACCACCGGAAGCGATAGTCATTTCATTTACAGTCAATTCTTTCATTTTTAGTCTCCAACACAGTATGTCAGAAATTTATCGTTCTGACTTCGACTTTGCCGGTCACTTCTTTCGCAACTCGACAAACTTGACTTGCCCGGCGTTCAGGACAAGGATTCGTCGCACATTGACCGCAGTCTCCGGTCGATGTGTAATCACAATCTGCGTAACCTTTAGTCGCCGCACTGCCTCAGTAACCAATTGCTCACGTTCTAAGTCCAAATGACTCGTCGCCTCATCTAACATCAGCAGCCTCGGCTGCCGATACAGCGCCCTGGCCAAAATTACTCGCTGCTTCTGCCCTCCCGAAAGACTGGACCCCATATCGCCAACCAAGCTCTGGTAACCCATTGGCATAGCCGCTATGTCATCGTGTATGGCCGCCAGGCGCGCTGCCGCTTCGACTCTTATCGGCGTAGCTTCGGCATCAAAGAAGCCAATGTTGTCGGCAATAGATCCCGCAAACAGCTGGTCGTCCTGCATTACTGCACCGATCCATTGGCGGTATGTATCCAACCCCAGCTTGCGAACATCCACGCTACCGAAGCGCACTTCGCCCTCAGTCGGTTGCAGTAGTCCGAGCACAATCTTGGCCAAGGTACTTTTGCCGCAACCACTGGGACCGGTAATCGCCACCGACTCGCCCGCCTCAACCTGCAGATTGCAACCTTTGAGAATCCACGGTTCGCCCTCGGCGTAGCGGAAGCTGACGTTGTGCAGTTCGATGCTTGCTTCGGGCGGCGCGCCATACCACGCGACGTCAGTCTTTTGCTCCGGCGCATTGAGCGCTATATCCGCTACCCGCTCCGCATGCAGCTTCAACATGCTGAAGTCCACCCACTTGTCGATCAGGCCCGCGGCACGACTGGTGAACTGGTCGGCATAGGCGATGAAGGCAATCAGCATGCCGGCGGAGAACTTGCCGTCGAGGGCCAGCGTCGCGGCGATCCAGATCATTGCCACGCGGCCGATGCCGAACATCAGCTGATTGCTCAGGGTAAAGGCGATGCTCAGGCGCTGGATGCCGATGGTGCGATTGGCGGTGGCGACGGTGGCATTGGCATAGCGGCCAAGCCGTTCGTCCTGCTTGTTGGCCAGCTTGATGGGCATGGCACCGCGAATTGATTCCAGCAGCTCACTTTCCTGGCGTGCGGCGCAAATGATCTGTTCTTCATTCGCACGGCGCAGCGGGTTGAAGAAGATCCAGCGCACCAGGCCATAGCTAATGAATAGTCCGACGACCAGCACGGTGAGCCAGATGCTGTAGAACGTCATCACCACCAGGGTGACCACTGACATCAATCCGTCCAGCAGCGAACCGATGAATTGCGTGGTCAATGTGCGCTGGATGGTCTGGATGGAACCGAAGCGTGACACCACATCACCGACATGCCGCTTCTCGAACCAGTCCAGCGGCAGGTGCATCAAGTGACTGAACAGGTTGCTGGCCCACTGCACGTTGAGCGTGGCGCCGAGCCAGGTCACTGCCCACGAACGCGCGGCGGTGATCAGCGCAGAGAAGATGGCAATGCCGACGAAGCCGACACCCAGCAGCGTCAAGAGGTCGCGATCAGCGCTGACCAGCACCTGATCGAGCACCCATTGCATGTAGAACGGGCCGGCCAGCGCGAAAACCTCCAGCGCGACGGCCAGCAGCAGAATCTGTAGCAACGCAGGCACCAAGCCACGCACGCGACCGGTCAACGCGCGCATGGAGATGGCCTGTCGCGCCTGCACGCGCTTGAAGTCCGCCGATGGGCTCAGCTCCAGCGCCACACCCGTGAAGTGCCCGGACGTTTCCGGCAAACTCAGCTTGCGCACACCGCGTGCCGGATCGTGAATGACGATGCTGCGTTTGCCGGCATGCTTCAGCACCACAAAGTGGTTGAGATCCCAGTGCAACACGCACGGCGTCTTGAGCTG
>DATCWU010000004.1:0-25567 GCA_036566165.1 Rhodanobacter sp.
TGGCTTGCGCCAGGTGCAGCGCGACATTGTCCAGTTGCAGCGTGCTGCCGTCGATGCGCGGGATGGCGGACAGCCGTAGCTGCAGTGGTGTGCCGGCGGCAGTAAGCGCCGACAAGGTGACGGGAAACGGTCGCCCGGAGATCAGGCTGCCGGCTTGCAAGGCGACATGGCTGAGGAGCAACTCGTTGCCGCGCACGATGCTGCCACGACTGATGCTGACCCCGGCGTTGATGCGCGGAATGTCCGGTGGACTCCCGGGCGGGCGCGGTGGCAGCTGGGCCAGCCACGCCTGCAGTGCGTCCAGGTCGACGCGCGGGGCTTCGATCTCCAGTTGCGAGATTACCGTTGGGCCGCCAAGCAGGGTGCGCCATGGCAGGGCCAGGCGACCGCGCGCGGCGAGCAGGATCGGTACATTGGCAGCCTGCGCGTTGAGCGTGATGCCATACAGCTCCAGGGCCGGGCGCGGAAACAAGGTAGGGCTGGCCGGGCGCGCAAGGTTCAATTCCAGGCCGAGGTTGCTCGCCTGGGTCTGCAGCATGGCGGTGAAGCGGTCCGGTTGCAGCAACAGGTAGACCATGATCACCAGCGCCAGCAGCCCCGCCAGCACGATGCTGCCGCAGGCGATCAGGATGAGGCGCAGCCGGCGTGACATCGCTCAGCTCCGTGTGTGCCGCGAATCAGCCGGCATCGGGTTGGTTCACACCGAGGTTGGCGGGCAGTAGGCCATCGACGAATGCTTGGGCATGAAACACGCGCAGGTCGGTCGCGGCCTCCCCCAGACCGATGAAGCGGATGGGGAGGCCGAATTCGCGCGCCAGCGCAAACACCACGCCGCCTTTGGCCGTGCCATCAAGCTTGGTGACCACCAATCCGGTGACGCCGACGCTGTCGCGGAACTGGCGCACCTGGCTAATCGCGTTCTGGCCAGTGGTGCCATCGATCACCATGAGCACCTCGTGCGGCGCGGTGGGGTCGAGTTTTTTCAATACACGAGCGATTTTCCCCAGCTCATCCATCAACCCGCCCTGCGTGTGCAGGCGCCCGGCGGTATCGGCGACAAGCACATCGATGTGGCGCGAGCGCGCCGCCTGCAGCGCATCGAAGATCACGCTGGCGGCGTCGGCATCCTGGCCCTGGGTGATCACCGGTACGTCGTTGCGCGTGCCCCAAGTCTTGAGCTGTTCCACGGCAGCCGCGCGGAACGTGTCGCCAGCGGCAAGCATCACGGCGCGCCCTTCGTCGTGCCAGCGACGGGCGAGTTTGCCGATGGTGGTGGTCTTGCCGGCGCCGTTGATGCCCACCACCAGCACCACGAAGGGCTGCCGGCCGCCGACCTGCAGGGGAATTTCCACTGGCCTGAGCTGTTCGAGCAGCGCCGTGCGCAATGCCGCGAGCAACGCTGCGGCGTCGGCAAATTCGCGCTTGTGCATGCGCGTGCGCAGCTGCTCGACCAGCGTGGTGCTGGCCTCGACGCCCACGTCGGCGGTAATCAGGATCGTTTCCAGCTCGTCGAGCAGGTCGTCGTCCAGTGGCGCGTGGCGGACAAACAACGTGGCCAGCGTGCGTGCGAAGGCATTGCCCGACAGTCGATCGCGCCAGCTGCGATGGCTTGCACCGGTGTCGGGCGTGGCCGGCGCGGCGGCGGGTGCGGCAGCAGCGGTCGGTTCCGCGGCAAGATCCGGCGCGACAAAACGATGATCGCTGGAGGCGGGGGGCGCGGGGGCAGGGACCTGCGCCAGGACTTCATGCAGCGCATGCATGCTGCTGTCCGCCGCAGCGGGATCGGCAGCCGAGGTTTCCCGCTCTGCGCCGGCGGGTTTCTTTTTCCAGAACTTGAGCATTGCGCGGGTATTCAATGACAATACGCAGGATGCTAACACTCCAACCTGTACCCCTCGCTGACGCGCCCGGCGTGCGCCGGTGATGCGCCGTGAACCCCGCCGCGACCTGCCATCCGGCCGGGTGCGCATCATTGGCGGCGCGCTGCGCAACTCGCGTCTGGATGTGCCCGCACAGGCCGGCCTGCGGCCGACCCCCGAGCGCGTGCGGGAAACCGTGTTCAACTGGCTGGCGCCCTTGATTTCCGGGGCGCGTTGCCTGGATGTGTGCGCGGGTACTGGCGCGCTTGGCATCGAGGCGCTGTCGCGCGGTGCGGCCAGCGTGGTGTTTATCGAGCGTGATGCGCAGGTGGCACGCGCGCTGAGCGGCAATCTGGTCCGCCTCAAGACAGTTGGTGGCACGGTCGACACCACCAGTGCGCAGGACTACCTGCGCGGCGCCGCACAGCGGTTCGACGTGGTGTTTCTCGATCCACCGTTTGCGCTCGATTTGTGGTCGGCACTGGCGCAGCAGCTGGAAGCGGGCGGCTGGCTGGCGCCGGCGGCGTTGATCTACGTGGAATCACCACGCACCGCGGTGCCGGTACTGCCGGCGCAGTGGCAGGTGCATCGTGAGGCCGTGGCGGGCGCCGTACGCTATGCGCTGTATCGGCATGTACCGGCCGGTTGCTGACGACATGCCGGGCAGCGGATCACCCTGCAACGCGGTGGCTTCCGTTAAGCTAAGCGACAGGGCACCATTGTCGTCGTGAGAGCCACGCCTTGAGCAATCCGCGTATCGCTGTTTATCCGGGTACCTTCGATCCGATCACCAATGGTCACGCGGATCTGGTGGCGCGCGCCGCACCGCTGTTCGACAAGGTGATCGTCGCGGTGGCCGACAGTTCCAGCAAGGGTCCGCATTTCAGTGTCGGCGAGCGCGTCACCCTGGCCCGGATGACGTTGGCTGACCTGCCGAATGTGGAGGTGTGCGGCTTTGATTGTCTGCTGGCCACGTTTGTCGAGCAGATCGGTGCTGGCGTGATTCTGCGCGGTCTGCGCGCGGTGTCCGACTTTGAATACGAATTTCAGCTGGCCAGCATGAATCGGCACCTGATTCCGCTGGCCGAGACCCTGTTCCTGACCCCGGCAGAGCAATACAGCTTCATCTCGTCATCATTGGTACGGGAAATCGGACGTCTGGGCGGCGATATCTCCGGTTTCGTCCATCCGGCAGTGCAACAAGCCATGCGGCAACGCTGGCAGGACGGCCGGTGCGGAATCCACAAACAACTTCAAACGGAAGGTGATCATCATGCGTAAGCTCATTCTTGTTGCTGCTGTGGCGTTGACCGCCAGCCTTGTCTTGACGGCGTGCAACAAGCAGGCAGGCCAAGAGCCCGGGCAGCAGACGGCGCAACAGGTGCCGAAACCGACTGATCCCAACGACGCCAAGGCGTGGAACGCCTACCTGGGCCAGATTGTGCAGAAGAACATGGAGGGCATGACCGCAAACCAGCCATATGCGTACCTGGTGAAGGCCCCCGTGGATGACGACGCCAAGGAACAGAACGGACGGCAGTTGCAAAATGTCCAGGAAACGGTGGCGCGTGGCGTGTTGCCGGGCAACATGCTGGTGTTTGCCGGCCCCGATTCCACGACGACCGCCGACCTGGTGATTGCCGCGTTCAAGGACGCCAGTGCCGGCGCGTTCAAGGGCGTCATCGTGTTGTTCATCGGCGATGCGACGGATCAGCAACGGGTGACGGAAGCACTCAAGCCCACGGGCGCGACCGTGCGTTTTGTGGCGATGTAGCCATGGTTGTCGTCGGCTGCCGGGGGGAATCGGTGGCTTTGCGCTTGATGCGCGTTGCCGCCTGAGGCGGCCAGCTTGCTCTGGCGCGGCCGCGGTCGCGGCAAACGTGCGTGTAGTGCGCACGGTATCTTGCACAGACTTGAGCCCACTCCCGCGCATGCGGCGTGGAGCAAAACCTGTGCTTCCCTTTGTGACCGGAGCTGCCGCATGAAACTTGCCGTGCATTGGCGTGTTGGCGTATTGAGTCTGTTGTTGGTGTGTGGTGCGGCGTCGGCAGCTGCGCCGGTACCTGCAGCGTCTACGGGGCAACGCCCTGGCCACGCCGCCATTGCCAGCGCCAACTTTCTGGCCACCAACGCCGGGCTGGAAGTACTGCGCGAGGGTGGCAATGCGTTTGATGCAGCCGTGGCCGTGGCCGCCACGCTGTCTGTGGTGGAGCCGCAGAGTTCCGGTATTGGCGGCGGCTTCATGGCCGTGCTGCATCGGGCGAGTGATCAGCACGACACCTTCATTGATGCGCGCGAAGTGGCGCCCGCGGCGGTCGCCGCCAAGGATTACCTTAATGCCGATGGCACGCCGAATCGCGACACGTCGCTGAAGGGGCCGCTTTCCGCTGGTATCCCCGGCACGCCCGCCGGGCTGGCGCTGATCTCCCGTACCTACGGCAAGTTGCCGCTGGCGACGGCGCTGGCACCGGCCATTCGTATTGCGCGTAACGGGTTTGTGCCGGACCCGCGTTTGCACGCGGCCGTCGTGGAGCAGGCCGACAGCCTGCTGCGCTGGCCGGCGTCAGCAGCCAAATATCTGCAGGATGGAAAGGCTCCGGCGGAAGGTGCGGCGTGGCGCGACCCGGAGCAGGCGCACACGCTGGAGGTGCTCGGGGCGCATGGCGCCGATGGTTTTTATCGTGGTGAAGTGGCGGCGAAGCTGGTTGCTGCCGTGCGCGCCGCCGGTGGCAACTGGACGCTGGCTGACCTGGCGGGCTATAGCGCCAAAGAGCGCACGCCGCTCAGCATCGACTACCGCGGTTATCGCATCGTGACCGCGCCGCCGCCATCATCCGGCGGGGTGGCAATCGCCGAGATCCTCAACATCCTGCGCGGGTTTGAGCTGGACAAGGTCGACCAGGCACACCGCGTGCATCTGGTCGTGGAAGCAATGCGTCGAGCGTTCCGTGATCACAACGACTATCTGGGCGACCCGGATTTCGTGACGATGCCGCTGGACATGCTGCTGTCGCCGTATTACGCCGACGGTTTGCGCCAGAGCATCCTGCCGGACCGGGCGACACCGTCGTCCATGCTGCCACGTGCCGAAGCCAACGAACCAGGTCCGCACACCACGCATTTTTCCATTATCGATGCCGACGGCAACATGGCGGCGGTGACGGCGACGGTAAATACCACGCTGGGCTCGAAGTTCGTGGCCGCTGGTACCGGGGTGCTGCTGAACAACGAGATGGACGACTTTGCGCTGGTGGCGAACAAGCCCAATGTCTATGGCTTGCTGGGCAGCGCGGCAAACGCGCCAGCGCCAGGCAAACGCATGCTGTCGTCGATGTCACCCAGCATCGTGATTGGCGCCGACCGCACTGCCGTGATCGGTTCGCCCGGCGGCTCCACCATCATCACCCAGGTCCTCGAAGGCATCCTGCATTTCGTTGATGGCGAAAGTGCGCAGCAGATCGTGGCGCACAAGCGCTTTCATCATCAGTACCTGCCCGACGTGTTGATGGTCGAACCGGGCACGTTTGCGCCGGCCACGACCGCGGCGCTGGTACAGATGGGCTACACGCTCAAGCAACGTGACGGTTGGGGCTTCATGAACGTGGTCACCTGGGACCACCGGACCAATCGACTGGATGCGGCAAGCGATCCACGTCGGCCATCCGGGTTGGGCAAGGTGCAGTGAGCGGAGTGGGTCGACACGCGCGTATGCGGGGGCGAGGATGAAACATTGTGCCGGAATGCGCGTACGCTCGGTGCAAACTGTGGCGTGAGGTCGCGATGGAATTGTGTTCGTTGTCGGGTAATTCGCAGCAACTGGATGGCGGCGCCATGGTTGCCCGGCCCATCCATGGACTTCATCCTGTGCTGCACGCAGGGCCGCCTGCCGCGCCCGGATTCGCTGCGGACGAACGCATGGCGGCGGAGGCTTGATTCGTCATGGAACTTTGCTCGTTGCTCGGCAACTCCCAGCAACTTGACGGCGGTGCCATGTTCGGCAACGCCCCCAAGGCGGTGTGGTCGCGCTGGATTGAACCCGATGCGCAAAACCGTATTCCGCTGGCGTGCCGCTGTTTGCTGGTGAAGGACCTGGGCGGCCGCAACGTGCTGTTCGAGACCGGCATCGGTGCGTTCTTCGCGCCCGCATTACGTGAACGTTACGGGGTGGTTGAGCCCCGGCATGTGTTGCTCGATTCGCTGGCCGAAATTGGCCTGACGCACGAGGACATTGATGTCGTGGTGTTGTCGCACCTGCACTTTGATCACGCTGGTGGCCTGCTGGCGGCATGGGCAGCGGATCAGGCTCCGCGTCTGCTGTTTCCCCGCGCGCGTTTCGTGGTTGGGGCGGTGCACTGGCAGCGCGCGCTGCAGCCGCATCCGCGTGATCGTGCCTCGTTCATCCCCGAGGTCCCGCAACTGCTGCGCGACAGCGGCCGCCTGGAGCTGGTGGAAGGGGAACACGCGCAAACACTGGGGGCGGCGGTCCGCTTCCACTATTCAGACGGCCATACACCCGGGTTGATGCTGGCCGAGGTGGGCGGAGTAGTGTTTTGCGCCGATCTGATTCCCGGCCGATCCTGGGTACATTTGCCGATTACGATGGGCTATGACCGCTATCCGGAAAAACTCATCGACGAGAAGCGCGCGTTCCTCGATGACAAGCTGGCGCGCAACGTGCGCCTGTTCTTCACCCACGACCACGCGTGCGCGGTGGCGCAAGTGACACGCGACGCGCGTGGCCGCTTCGGTACCACCGACGAGCACGCTGTGCTGCGCGCGACCGTGGCCCCGGACGCCGGTGGACAGGAGTGAGTGACCTGCCGTCGATATGGCCGATCTTGCGCGGTTCGCTGTGGAACATCCTTGGCGCAACCCTGATGTTGGCCGGGGTGGCGTTGGTGGCGCTGAACGCGCAATCCATCCTTGATTTCAACGCGGTAGCCGCGCAACACGGCGGCCGGGTGATTGATTTGGGCCATGCGGCCATGCCGGAAGCCAGCCAGCACGGACACATGGTGCGCGTGGTGGCGGTGCCCACCGTGGTGGAGGCGCCCCGTGATCCGGAATTCAACCTGAGCGTGAACACGCCGGTGTTGACGCGCCAGGTGGAAATGTTCCAGTGGCGGGAAGTGCGCATCGGCGACAACACACATTACGAGATGGATTGGTTCGACCACTGGATCGATGCCAGCCGTTTCGACGAACCGCGTGGTCATGCCAACCCTGCGCAGTTTCCGTTATCCAGCAAGCGCTTTGACGCCGGACAGGTGCAGATGGGTGGTTTTCGCCTGTCTCCGGTATTGCAGCATGCGTTGCCTGGTCTGGCGGCGGTGGCGCCAAACCTGCGGGCACTGCCGGCGAACCTGGCGGCCAGCTTCAGTCGCCATGGCGATTATCTGCAGACCAGTGCGCATGCAGACAATCCACAACTGGGTGATATCCGCGTCAGTTGGAACGAGATACCACTGCGTACGATAACCATCGTCGCGCGCGTCGATGGTGATCATCTGCTGCCGGCGCCTGACGTTGCCGACGGCAAGGGCTATCAGGTGGCGCTGGGTGATGTCGGGCTGCTGGAGCTGTTTCCCGACTTGCCGACGCCACCGCGGGCCGTGACGGCTACGCGCGTGTGGGGCACGCTGCTGGCCGTGCTGGGTGCGTTTGCGTTGCTCTCAATGCGCCGACGTGTGCTGGCTGCCACGGCGCAGACATCGTTGCGCACGTCAAGGTGGAATGACCTGTTGCTGGCACTTGGCGCAGGCCTACTGGCTGTGGGCGCAGTGGCCAGTGCGGTATGGGTGGGTACCGACTATCAATACGCGGTTTACTGGCTTGCGCTGGCGTTGGCGGGCGGGGTGTTGGCCACATGGCAATGGTGGCAAAGGCATTGAGTGACGTCGACCGGCAACCACCCGGGGGGCGCCGAGTGGTCCTGTGTGCCTCAGCTCGCCAGCTTGCTGCCGTTGGCCTGCGTGAACACTTGGTCGGCCCATTGGGTGGCTTCCAGATACACCGCCGCCATGCGCCGGATAAGTTGCGGTTGCGCGTGTTCGCTGCTCAACCCACCTGCTTCCCAGACCAGGACTTGCTGCAACAACGATGCGAACGGACCACCACGACCGGTCAGCGCATCGCTGATCTCCGGTACCAGACGCAAATGGGTGAGCAGGAATTCCATTGGTGCGCACATCAATGTATCCAGCAGTGAGAACAGGCCGACGGTAAAGGCCATCTCCGGGTAGCCGCGTGGCATGCCTGCAGCCAACTTCTCACACATGTGGGCGCGTATCAGCGCCGCACGCAGCAATTCCGGTGGCCGGTCGTCCATCCCGCACAGCGCCATGGTGTCGATCCAGTTGCGCATGCGTGTGACGCCAAAAAAGACTGCCGCCTGCTCAACTGACTTCATCTGCCGGGGCAGGGCGAAGTAGGCAGAGTTGACGCAACTGAGCAACTTGTAGCTGAGCACTGCGTCGTCACGCACAATCCGCCCGAGTTCCACCGGGCCCGGGTTGTCCTTCTGCAGTGCACCCATCAAGCGCAGCATGCTCAAACGATTCGCCGTAAGTACCGGCACCGGCACCGGTTGCGGTATGAGCAGATAACGCCCCTGAATCGCCTGCACCGGCAGTTCCAGGCAGCGCTGGTACAAAGCGTGATCGTGGACCTGTCCGGCAACCACGCCCAACCCGCGCGCATGCATGTGTTCGGCGCGTTCGCGCATGACTTCGGGTGGCAGGCGTGTCGCATCCAGTCGTACGAATTGCGCCAGTTGCAACAGGGCTTCGGTCGCCAGGCTGTCATCCAGCGCTGCGTCGCCGGCGTCGACCATGAGTGGGCAACCACGCTGCGACATTTGCTGCAGGCGCTTCATCAACGCCTGGTCATCGGCCATCTGCGGCTGCAGCATCACACCCAGCCGGGGCTGGTGCAGCAATACGTCCGAGTCTCCCAGCAAGAGCTCGAGCGGCAAGTTGATGAACGCGCGGTTGCCGCGCACCAGCCGGGTAAGCGCGCCGTCGGTGATCGTGGACAGCACGCGCTGCTGCATATCCTGTGCGTCGTCGGTTTCGTGGTGGAACACGATTTCGTAGGCGAACAATTGATGTTCGCGATCCAGCATGGGCACGCGCAGCACCGGCAAGGGCGCACCGACCTGGAGGTTGCCTGGTGCGGGAGCTGGGGGGAGCACATTCACCGGGGCGTTGAGATTGCTCATGGGTCTTTGTCTGCGGAAGTTCGCGTACCTGGGGACATGCACGCGGTCAGTGGGGGAATTGGTCTACAGCTCAGCGGTCAGGTCATACCTCGGCCAGTACTTGTGAACGCAAGCTGGCGCGCAGCTCGCCGCCACGGCCGTACAGGCCGCCTTCGCCAGCGTGTCCGGTCAGGATCGAGAGCGCTTCGCGCACCTGTACCAGCCTCCTGCTCACCGCACTGCCGTTACGCTGGTTGAGCTGCTGACAGGCGCGCAGGGATTGCACGATTTGCGGCCACGCCGCAGCGGATGCCGGTACCGCGAAGGGTGCTTCGCGCAACAATTGCTGGCGCTCCAGGTCCAGTTGCTCCAGGCGCTGCAGCAACGATTGCTTGCTGGCGCCTGCACCGTCCAATGCCGCGCTGTCGAGCGCATGCACGGCCGCGCGTTCGGCGTCGAGCACCAGCGCAAGCTGGCTCAAGGCTTGCTGCATGTCGCTCAGCACGGCCTGCAAGGCATCGTTCGCTCCGCCTGGCGGCAACCGGCTCATGCCTTGTCCGTGCCGCTGATCTGTTGGTCGAGTGCGAGTATTTGCTCGGCAATGCGTGCCGGGTTGATGGTGTAACTGCCATCGGCCAGCGCCTGGCGGATTTGATCGACCCGCTTGTGGTCCACCACCGCACCGTCGTCGGGGCGTGCGGCTTCCTGCAGCGCGCGTGCTGAATCGGTCAGCTGGACCTCATCCCCAACCTTGCTGCTGGCTCCGGCACTGCTTGCCGAAGCCCCGGCAGTTGCTGTCGAACCACTGCCCGAGCCACTAGCCGGTGGCGTGAACGGCAGTAACCCATTGTTTGAAATTGTGGCGTTCATGGATCTGTTCTCGTTGCGAGGTGTGGCCCTGTATGTGTCAGATCGGCACGGCGCGCAGAAACTTTAGTGGCAGGCTGGCTGAATGGCGAGTCGCGTCCAGGTGTGGCACGAGATTGATTCATGGCAGTGCGATGACCTCACCCGGTGCGCTGACCATGCCATCGATGACTTTGCCGGAACCGGCGTTGCGCACGCGCAGTCGCGCACCGTTGTCGCCGCTACCCAGCGCCACACCGTTGGCACGCACCTCGATGCTGCCCAGACGCGCAATCATCTGTACGTGGTCGCCAGCACGTACCATGCGTCGGCCACCAAGGGCTGCCGGGGTGAGCACACTGTCGGACGGCAGCGCGCGACTCAGCGTACGCCCGGCGACCTGTTCGATATTTTCAATGTAACCGTAACCCAGGTGCGTGACATCGCGCTCTTCCGCATGTACGTCGGCGACACCCAGGCCGTCTCCGCGCAACAAGGGGTAATTGGTCACCAGCACGCGGCGAAACAACTGCAACTTGACAGTGACCCGCGTGCTCCAGCCACCGGCCTGCGGACACCGCACCGACACGGCCACGCGTGGTGCCGCCCTGCTGGACCGGGCGATGACCGTACGCAGCGGCACGCCGCAAGGGGTCAATTGCAGACGGGGATTCAGCGCCATGGCTGCCACCTCGATGCGACTGCCAGGCAAGCTGAAGTGCTCGCGCACCGCCTGCTCGGCAGCTGCCTGCGCACTGCTGGTCGGGATGTTGGCGACGTCCGGCGTGGCCGCGCCCGCGCTCACATACCACACCATGCCGACCAGGCATGTCGCCGCGGCCAGACTGTGGCGCGCATGTGGCTTCATGCATCCACCAACAGGCTGCTCAACTGCGTGAGCAGTGCCTCACGTTCGCTTTCCAGCAGTCTGGAAAACTCGTCCGCCTGCTCCAGCTTGCCGTCGCCCAGGGCTTCGACGAAATGGCTGCTGTGCTCGCGCAGGCGCCGCCCTGTCGCCGCAAGTGCGGCAGCGGTCGGCTCGTCCTGCAGCGCGGTGAGCCGGGCGATGGTGTTGTTCAACGTATGCGTGTCGAACCAGCGCCGATCGACCGCGCCAGGTTCCAGCACCGCCAAATCCATGGCCTGACGCAGGCTCAGTGCGCTTTCGCGTATACCCACGCTGAGGCTGGTCGGATCGCTGCCGCTTTCGCTGTCGAGCCAATCCAGGCCAAGCCGATGGGTGAGCAGGGCGTCCCGGTTCAGGGCCTCTGCCTGCCGGCGCGCCTCCGCACTGCGCCGTTGCAGCGCACCCACGGTAGCTTGCGCCGCAACGGCACATGCGTGTTGCGTATCGTGTTCGTGCTGCGCGCTGACGATGCGCTCGGCGGCAGTGTGCAGCGCCGTGCTACCCGCGCGCAGGGCAGTGCCGGCTTCGCCGATGTGACTTTGTGCGCGCTGGAGTTGTTCCAACCCGTGTTGCACATCACCATCCAGCTGCAGCGAAAAATCGCCGATGGATCCAGTGACGGTTTCGATCTCGGTGGGGGCGGCCGTGGTTTTTTCCGCGAGCTGCTTGACCTCGTCGGCCACCACGGCAAAGCCGCGGCCGGCCTCCCCGGCGCGCGCGGCCTCGATGGCTGCGTTCAATGCCACCAGATTGGTTTGATGGGCAATCTCCTGCACTGCGCTTGTGAGTCTGCGGATTTGTGCGACTTGCCCGGCCAGCATGTTTTGGTTGCGATTCATGGCTGACAGTGCGCTGCGCAGCAGACGCAGTTGCCCGTCCAGTTCACTGACGCCCGCTTCGCCGGCGACACCTGCCTGCGCGGCTTGTGCCAGGTCGACACCGGCTTGGCGCAGGATCGTCGAGATCCCGACGCTGCCTTCCGTCAAACGATCGACGCTGGTACGCCCCACAGTGGCCGCGTCATCCAGCGCAGTTTGTTCGCGGCGCAGCTGTTGTACCGCGTCGATCACCAGGCTTTGCTGTTCCACGGCCTGCAAGGCAACGGCAGCTGGCGCCCGTGTCGCGAGCCGATCCAGCAATGGTGCCATGGCCCGCGCAGTCCGTGGATACTTGCGTCGCAGTCGCGCAAGCTCCGTACCGTCGTCCGCGGCGGCAGCCCGGGCGAGGGCGGTCAGGTGCTGGTTCCAGATCAAACTCATGAGACGGACGTCACCCTGGGCTGCGAGAGGTATGCACGGTCTGCATCGTCAAAACGTTGCGAAACTTGAGGAAGCAAGTCGCATGCCACCGTGGCGGGCCGGTGCGCGCGGCTCAAGCGCGCGCGCCTGATGTCGTTATCAAGGGCAGGCGTGGTGTGCGTAGCCGAGGATTTCCATGAGCGAAACGTTGCTGGACAAGATAGGGCGGCAGACCCAACTGGCCGGGCACAACCGGGTGGCGATGCTGTTGTTCACTTTGGGTGACGAGCAGTTGTTCGGGATCAATGTGTTCAAGGTGCGCGAGGTGTTGCGTCGGCCACCACTGGAGCACATGCCTGGTGTGCACGCCTTGCTGGCTGGCAGTTGTGACTATCGCGGACAAACCATCCCGGTGATCGACCTGGCGGCGGCGCTGGGTTACGCACCGTTGCGCGATGTGGCGTCGGCACATTTGCTGGTGACCGAGTTCAGCGGCTCAGTGCAGGGTTTTTTGGTGTCCGATCTGCAGCGCATGGTGCATTGTGATGGTGACAGCCTGGTGGCCCCGACCAGTACGCTTGGCTTTGGCGCGCGGGTGAATGCGGTCACGCGCATTGGCGGCGCGCTGCTGGCGGTGGTGGACGTGGAGCACGTGTTGGCCAGCATTGATGCGCCGCCGCATCAGCTGTCCGCGCAGCTGCAGCGTTTGGCCAGCGAGCAGCCACGCCCGCTGCGCCGTGTGCTGGTTGCCGATGATTCGCAGATTGCGCGGCGCCGCGTGGTCAGCTTGTTGCGGCGGATGGGTATGGAATGCGTGGTCGTGCGGGATGGTCGCGAGGCGCTGGAGCAACTGCTGGCGTTGTCGACCGAACAGGGCGATGCCGGCATTGATCTGGTGATTTCCGATATTGAAATGCCCCGTCTGGACGGCTATGCATTGACCCGCGCCATTCGTGAGGCGCCTGCGTTGCGCCGGCTCAAGGTGATACTGCACAGTTCGCTCAGTGGCGGGTTCAACGAGGCACTGGTGCGTGAGGTCCAGGCGGATCGCTTCATTGCCAAATTCCAGCCGGACCTGCTGGCGCAGGCGGTACTTGACCTGCTGGCGGTGAATACGCCACCGGTGCATACGCCAGCGGCGTGAGGTCAGTTGCTTGCTGGCGCCGCCGGGTGGCGACGGCGGCGGAGTGCCTCGCGTCAACAATCCGTCTTTTCGTCATTGCCGCGCGCATGCCGAATTGACCGATAGCCCGCCAGCCCAGTACTGGCAACGGATTTGCGCTGGTGGCATGCAACTTGCCTCGACCTTCGTGCGGCGCTGCCGCGTGAAGCGAGGCAAAGAGCATGATTCCCGACAACCTGTTTGGTATCCACACCAAGGCGCTGGACGTGTGGCAACGCCGCAGCGAGGTGCTGGCCAACAACCTGGCCAATACCGACACGCCCGACTTCAAGGCACGCGACGTGGATTTTGCCAAGGTGCTGGCGGCTGCCAGCGGCAGCACTGATGCCAGCCAGCTTGCCCTGAACGTGCCCAGTGCGGGCCAGATCGGCAGCGCCACCCAGATCGCGAACGCGCTGGCTTATCGCGTGTCGACGCAGCCAAGCATGGACGGCAACACCGTCGACGAGCAGGTCGAACAGGCCGCGTTTGCCGCCAACGGGGTGCACTACCAGGCCAGCCTCTCCTTCATCACGGCGCAAATTCGCATGTTGCGCACGGCGATCACCGGAGGTCAGGGCTGATGTCACTCTTTTCGATTTTCAATGTGGCCGGGTCCGGCATGGCGGCGCAGTCGCTGCGGCTGAACACGGTGGCCAGCAATCTGGCCAACGCCGACAGCGTGGCGAGCACGCCGGAAGCCGCGTATCGCTCACGCGAGCCGCTGTTTTCCGCTGTGCAAAAGCAGCTGGGTGAGGGCAATCAGGACGCCGGCCAGGGTGTGCGCGTGCTTGGCATCAGCGAGAGCCAGGCGGCCATTCCCAACCGCTACGAACCGGGCAATCCGCTGGCTGATGCCGACGGTTACGTCTATTCCAGCAACGTCAATCCGGTGGATGAGCTGGTCAACATGATCTCCGCATCGCGCTCGTATCAAAACAACGTCGAGGTGATGAACTCGACGCGGCAGTTGCTGCAAAAGACGCTGGACCTCGGCAAATGAACCGCGCATCGATGAGGCACGGGTCAGTGCCACCACCCTCCATGAGGCATGACGCATGAACGTTCCCGGCGTGGGCGGCAGCGCTGCGCAAGCAGTCGCCATCAGCAAGGACAAAACTATCGGCCAGACCGACTTCCTGAGTCTGCTGGTGCAGCAGATGCGCAATCAGGATCCGACCCAGCCGATGGATTCATCACAGATGGTCAGCCAGTTGGCGCAAATCAGCCAGGTATCCGCCACGCAGGCGTTGCAGTCCTCGTTCGATGCGTTGAGCACCTCGCTGCAAGGCAATCAGATGTTGCAGGCCAGCAGCATGGTCGGGCGCAGCGTCACTCTGCCTTCAAGCGCCGGTCAGCTGCACGACGGCCTGCTGGACGGTGCGGTAAACGTGCCCGATGGCGGCGGCCAGGTGGTGCTGCGGATCACCGACGCGCAGGGCAGCGTCGTGCGCACGCTGGACATGGGCGCGCCGAAATCCGGCCTGGTGGCATTTCACTGGGACGGCACGGGTGACGACGGCAAGGCGGTGCCACCCGGGGTTTACGGGCTCACCGCGCAGACTGGCAACACCGCGGTGGCGACGTATGTCAGCGGCAAGGTCAATGGGGTGGGCATGACCAGCGACGGCGCTTATCTGGATGTGGATGGTTTTGGTGGCGCCCTGCTGAGCCAGGTCGCGCAGATCAACTGACAGAGCAAATCAACGGGCCCGCGAGGGACTCCAACGCAGAGGAATCATGTCATGGCTTTCAACATTGCACTGAGCGGGCTCAACGCGGCGTCGAAGGACCTCGAAGTCACCGCGAACAACATCGCCAATACCGGCACCACCGGCTTCAAGGGCTCGCGCGCGGAGTTTGCCGAGCTGTTCAACGCGGCTGGTCCCAACCTCAGTTCGAGTCAGGTTGGTAGCGGCGTGCGCCTGACCAATGTCGCCCAGCAGTTCAAGGCCGGCAGCGTCGAGACGACCAACAACAGCCTGGATTTCGCGATCAGCGGCGACGGTTTTTTCACCATCCGCGATGCCAAGGGCTATTCGTATACGCGTGCCGGTGCGTTCCGCCAGGACAGCAACGGTTACGTCACCAACGCCAGCGGCCAGCACCTGCAAGTGTTCCCGGCCAACGTCGGTGGCACGTTCGATACCAGTACGCTGCAAGACCTGCAGATGATCACGTCGCAAAACGCGGCCAAGGCCACGACCAGTGTGGCAATGTCGTTGAATCTGCCCTCCGATGCCACGGCGCCGGTGCCGGCGTTCAATCCGGCGGACGCGCTGAGCTACAACCAATCCACACCGTTCACTGCCTATGATTCGCTCGGCGCCACCCACACCGGTGTGGTGTATTTCGTCAAGGATGTGGCGGCCAACACGTGGGACGCAAGCCTGTATGTCGACGGCGTGTCCACTGGCGCATCGCAGCAGATCAGTTTTACCAGCAGCGGTGCGCTGGCCGCTCCGGCGAATGGCCAGCTGAGCTTTGCCGCCGTATCCGTCAGTCCCGGCGCCGACCCGCTGCAACTGAATCTGGACATGTCCAAGGCCACGCAGTTCGGCAATGACTACGTAGCCAGCTCCATCACCCAGGACGGTTTCCCCACCGGCACTTTGTCCAGCATCGATGTGTCGCGCGAAGGCGTGGTGCAGGCGAAGTATTCCAATGGCCAGACCACCGCCCTGGGTCAGCTGGCGTTGGCGCGTTTCAGCAACCAGCAGGGGCTGCGTCAGTTGGACAACACCAATTGGGCGGCGTCGTTCGACTCGGGTACGCCGGTGATGGGTGCGGCCGGCAATGGCACGTTCGGCAATGTCCAGTCCGGTGCTTTGGAGGCGTCCAACACGTCCGACCTTACCGCCGAACTGGTGAACCTGATCAAGGCGCAGCGCAACTATCAGGCCAACGCGCAGGTGATCTCCACTGACGACAAACTCACGCAGACCGTCATCAATATCCGCAATTGACGAGCTGAGTGAAGCGCGATTCTGGCCTGCGCCGTAATGCCGAACGAGAAGGTCCGGACGGGGCGGAGAGTTTGCCGAAGGGATGGGCAGCGGGCAGGCCGGCAAGGCAGCAACAAGATTCAACACACCGAGGTTTCCCATGGATCGATCACTCTATGTAGCCATGACCGGTGCCACGCAAATGATGCGGGCGCAGGCGGAGGTGGCGCACAACCTGGCCAACGCCGACACCGTTGGCTTCAAGGCCCAGTTGTCCGCGTTCGAGCCGTTGCCGGTGCAAGGTGTGGGCATGGCCACGCGCGTCAATGGTGTGGCCTTTGGTCAGGGTGTGGACATGCGCCAGGGCGGGCAGATCGACACCGGTCGCGAACTTGACGTTGCCGTGCAGGGCAACGGCTGGATTGCCGTGCAGGATGCGCAGGGTGGCGAGGCCTATACCCGTGCGGGCGACTTGCGCCTGACCGCGGACGGCATGCTTACCGATGCGCGCGGCAATCTGGTGCTCGGTGATGGCGGTCCAATCAGCGTGCCGCAAAGCACACAGATGAATGTCGGCACTGACGGCACGATCTCGGTGGTGCCGACGGGACAGACGCCAAACACGATTTCGGCGGTGGGACGCATCAAGCTGGTCAATCCGGCGGCGGAGGATCTCAGCCTCGGTGCGGATGGGTTGATGCACCTGGCCAATGGCGCCACGACCAGCGCGGACCCGACGGTGACGATCAAGTCCGGCGCGCTGGAATCGAGCAACGTCAATCCGTCGCAGACGCTAGTGCAGATGATCCAGCTGTCGCGGCAATACGAGTTGCAAGTACGCGTCATCAAGAGCGCCGACGAAAACGCGCAGTCAGCCTCACGGCTGCTGCAGCTGACCTGACCCATAGTTGACTTGTGGGACGTAAAGACGTCCAGATGGAGTAAATGACATGTTCTCATCCCTGTGGGTAGCCAAGACCGGACTCGATGCGCAGCAGACGCGCATGGATGTCATCTCCAACAACCTGGCCAACGCCAACACCACTGGCTACAAAAGCGCGCGCGCCTCGTTCCAGGATCTGGTGTACCAGAACGTGCGCCAGCCGGGCGCGCAGACCACCGAGCAAACCCAGGCACCATCCGGGTTGATGCTGGGTACCGGGGTGCGCGTGGTCGGTAGCGAAAAATTGTTTACCCAGGGCAATATCGAGCAGACCGGCAATGCGCTGGACGTGGCGATCCAGGGCCGCGGCTTTTTGCAGGTGACCATGCCCGACGGTTCCATCTCCTACACCCGGGATGGCTCGCTGCATTTGGACCAGAACGGCCAACTCGTCACCGCTGGCGGTTACGCACTGGATCCGGCCATCAGCGTGCCGGCAAATGCGCAAAGCATCACGATCGGCAGCGACGGCACGGTCAGCGTCAGCCTGGCCGGGCAGGCGGCGACGCAGCAGATCGGCACCATGCAACTGGCCGATTTCATCAACCCCGCCGGCCTGCAACCCAATGGTGACAACCTGTATCTGGAGACCGCGTCCAGCGGTTCGCCGCAAATCGGCCAGCCCGGTCTCAATGGCCTGGGCACGCTCGCCGCCGGTGCGCTGGAAAGCTCCAATGTCAACGTGGTCGAGCAGATGGTGGACATGATCCAGACCCAGCGCACCTACGAGATGAACTCCAAGGCGGTGTCTGCTGCCGACTCCATGCTGCAGTTTCTTACCCATAACACGTGAGCGCCGCTGTGATGCGTCAATCCTGTCGTCTTGCCGTTTTGCTGTGTGCGTTGGCAGCGCTGGGCGCATGCGCCACCGGCCCGACCGCGCGCGACGATGCGCAGTGGGCGCCGACGCCGCCGCCGGCGCAGGACATCGCGGCAACGCCGTCGGACGGGTCGATCTACCACGATGCGCAAAGCATGGAGCTGTTCACCGACCCGCGCGCGCATCGGGCCGGCGACATCCTCACCATAGTGCTGGTGGAAAGTACGCAGGCCACGAAAAAATCCGCCACCAGCACCAGCAAGGGCGACAAGGCCAACATCAAATCCCCGACTCTGCTCGGCAGGACGTTGAGTCTCGGCGGCAAGGTCGCGGACATCGGCCTGGATGGCCAGCGCACGTTCGACGGCGCCGGCTCCAGCAGCCAGAGCAATCAGCTTACCGGGCAGATCACGGTTACCGTGGCCCAGCGCATGTCCAATGGCAACCTGCTGGTGCGTGGCGAGAAATGGCTGACCATCAACCAGGGCCAGGAGCTGGTCCGCATCGCCGGCATCGTGCGCCCGCAGGATATCGGCCAGGACAACACCGTGCCGTCGACCCGCGTGGCTGACGCGCGCATCAGCTACACCGGCCGCGGCACGCTGGCCGACGCCAACACGCGCGGATGGCTGTCGCGCTTCTTCAATTCCAAGTGGATGCCGTTCTGATGAATACGCTGGCACGTCCCACCGTAGGAGCCCGCTTGCGGGCGATGCCGTTGTGCCGAAATTCGGCATGTGGCATTCGGGATTCGGCAACGCCAAAAGCAAAGGCATCGCCCGCGAGCGGGCTCCTACGGGCGGTTGTGCTTGTCTTGGCGGTGCTGGCTGTCGCTCCCGCCCACGCCGACAAGATCCGCGACCTGGTCCAGGTGCAGGGGGTGCGCTCCAACCAGTTGATTGGCTATGGGCTGGTGGTTGGCCTGGATGGCAGTGGTGACCAGACCACGCAGGCTCCGTTCACCACGCAAAGCCTGGAAAATATGCTGCAGCAATTTGGCATTACCGTACCGGCGAATGCGCGCCCACAATTGAAGAATGCCGCCGCAGTGATGGTCACGGCCGATCTGCCGGCGTTTGCCAAACCCGGGCAGGCGATTGACGTAACGGTGGCCTCGATCGGCAATGCCAAGAGCATTCGCGGTGGCCAATTGTTGATGACTCCGCTGCGCGGCGCCGATGGCAACGTGTACGCCGTCGCGCAAGGCAGTGTGGTGGTGGGCGGCATCAGTGCGCAGGGCAAGAGTGGCTCCAGCGTACAGGTGAATATTTCCGCGAGTGGACGCATACCCGATGGCGCGTCGGTGGAGCGCATGGTCGCTTCGTCGTTTGCCAGCACTGGCGATTTGACGCTCAACCTCAATACCGCCGATTTCACCACGGCGGCGCGCATTGCCAGGGCCATCAATACGGCTTACGGAGCGGGTACCGCGCAAGCCATCGACGGTGGTTCGGTGTCCGTACGTGGCCCGCAGGACCCCGCGCAAAAAGTGGCGTGGCTGGGTTCGATCCAGAACATCGAAGTGCAGCCCGGCGACGCGCCGGCGCGCGTGGTCGTCAACTCGCGCACTGGTACCGTGGTGATTGGCGCGGATGTGCGCGTTACCGCTGCGGCCGTGGCGCATGGCTCGATCCAGGTCACCGTCGGCGAACAGGCGCTGGTCAGCCAGCCGGCGCCGTTCAGTCGCGGCGGGCAGACTGCCGTGGTACCCAGCAGCAACGTGCAGGTCAGCGAAGACGGCGCGCACATGTTCAAGTTCGGCCCTGGCGTGAGCCTGGACACGATCGTGCGCGCGGTGAATCAGGTTGGTGCCACGCCGAGTGATTTGATCTCGATCCTGCAGGCGTTGAAACAGGCTGGCGCGCTTCGTGCACAGCTTGTCGTGATTTGAGCAAGCGACAGAATCATGACGGCCATCACCAGCAGCGCACCCGCACTTGATACTTGGACTGAAATGTCCGGCTTTCAACAGTTGCGCGCCAGTGCGCGCAGCGATGGCGGCAAGGATGCGCTGCCCGCGGTGGCGAAACAATTCGAGGCGATTTTCACGCAGATGATGTTGAAATCCATGCGCGATGCCAACGCCAGCATGGGCAGCGGCTATGCCGACAGCGAGCAGGGCAACGCTTATCGCGACATGTTTGACCATCAGTTGTCGCTGACCCTGGCCAACGGTCGCAACGGTATTGGCATTGCACAGATGTTGATCCGCCAACTGGGCGGAAAGTCGTCGGCCGGGGATGCCGCGACGGTTGATCCGGCGCAGGGATCATTGTTCTCGCCCACCGCAGTAAGCAACGCGAATGTGCGCGCGTTGCTCCAGCTGGGCGCCGATTACCCGGATGTTGCCAGTGCGAGCGACGGCGACGGCATGCCGGCATTGCTCGGCGGTGCAGCGGTTGGTGACGCGAGTGACGCCCCGTGGGCCGGCATGCTGGGCAAACTTGGTGCGCTGGGCCAGGCCGGCGTGTTTGGGCAACTGGCCCAGGGCGTGGCCGGTGTGGCGAGTGCGACGGCGAAGCTGTTGCCCACTGGTGATCCGGTCAATTTCGTGCGCGCTTTGGCGCCGCATGCGCAGGCGGCGGCGAAGAAACTGGGCGTATCCGTGCGCGCACTGCTCGCCCAGGCCGCGCTCGAAACCGGCTGGGGCAAGCATCTACCCAGCCACGGTGATGGCAGCAGCAGTTTCAACTTGTTTGGCATCAAGGCCGGCAGCAGCTGGGATGGTGGCAAGGTCAGCGTACCCACGCTGGAATATGAGGATGGTGTGGCGGTGCGCAGGCGTGACAGCTTTCGCGCCTATGACTCACCGGCAGATTCGTTCGCCGATTACGCCACGTTGCTCAGTGACAGTCCGCGTTACGCGCGGGCGCTGGGCCAGGGTGAAAACATTGCCGGTTTCGCCCACGCACTGGTACGTGGCGGCTATGCCACGGATCCAGCCTATGCGGCCAAGCTCACCGCCATCGCCAACAGCCAGCAAATGCGCGATGCACTGGCGGCGCTGCGTGGCGTGGGGAGCCTCAAATGAGCGTCGTCATCCGTTGGATTGGCCTTGGCGAGGGCGACCCGAACACCGCTGTCGCGATAACCCAGTGCCGCTGGTCTCAAGTGAATCGGCCGCCGGCCGCTAACGTTGATACGTGCTGGGCCGGATTGGTGGCGCTGAACGCACGGAGGATTGCCCATGGCTGACATGCTTTCCACTGGCGTGTCCGGTCTGCTTGCTGCGCAGATTGGGCTGAGTACCGTCAGTCACAACGTGGCCAACGTGAACACCGATGGTTACAGCCGTCAGGTAGTGTCGTTTGGCACCAAATTGCCCGAAGGCCAAGGTGGTTATTTCATTGGCACCGGCGTGGATACAGTCGCCGTGCAACGCGCCTACAGCCAGTTTCTCAACAACGCGTTGTGGTCGGCGGCATCCAGCCAGGGGCGCGCGGACACGATGGTGGGCCTGACCGGGCAGATCAACAGTCAGGTATCCGGTAGCAGCAATTTGCAGACCTCGCTGGACAGCTTTTTTGGTGCCGTGCAGGACATGGCCAATGCGCCAGCGGATGCCGCATCGCGCCAGGTGTTGCTGGCTCGTGCCGGCGGACTGGCCAGCACGTTTCGGGCGTTGTCCGGACAGTTCAATCAGCTTGCCGGGCAAGTGCAGCAACAGATTGACGACACGGTGGATTCCATCAACAGTGACAGCCAGTCCATTGCGCGGTTGAACGGCTTGATTCGCTCGTCGGCGGCCACCGACGGCACGCCACCATCGGATCTGCTCGATCAACGCGACGCGCTGGTGAAGAAACTGGCTGGTGAAGTGGGTATTGGCGTGGTGCCGCAGGCGGACAACACGATCAACGTGTATGTCGGCAATGGTCAGGCACTGGTCACCAACGCACAGTCTCACGCGCTAAGTACCGCCCCGAACAAGTACGACGCGACGCGCCAGGAGATCGTGGGCGAATCTGGCAGTGTGCTCAGCGGACGCATCGGCGGTGGGGCGCTCGGGGCTTTGCTGGATTTCCGCGGCAACGTGCTGGAGCCGGCGCAAACCCAGCTCGGTCGTGCCGCACAGGCTCTGGTCAGTACGGTCAATACGCAGCATGCGCAGGGCGCGGACTTGCATGGTGCCATTGGTGGTGCGTTCTTCAGTGTGGCCGGCCCGGTCGTGCAAGCGGCCAGCAGCAATACGGGCAGCGGCACGCTGGATGCCAGCATCACCGATATCGGCTCGCTGACTGGCAAGGACTACGTGCTGAGCTACGACGGCAGCGCGTGGAGCATGCGTGACAGCAATGGTGTCGGCGTCGCGCTCAGTGGTACCGGTACCGCAGCTGACCCGTTCAACGCAACCGGTTTGAGCCTCGTCGTGGGTGGTGTCGCAGCCGCCGGAGACAGTTTCCGCGTGCAGCCAAGTCGTGATGCTGCCGGCAGCTTTGCGGTGGTCATCACGGATCCGGACAAGATCGCCGCCGCCGCACCCCTGGTTGCCAGCAGTGCCAATACCAACACAGGCATGGTCGCGCCCGGCATCAGTTTGAGCGATGGCACTGATCCGAATCTGTTCAACGCCAGCTCGGTGGTATTTGCCTCGGCTACCAGTTACAGCATTGATGGCGGCGTGGCGCAAACCTTTACGCCCGGCTTGCCAATCACGCACAACGGCTGGAGCCTGCAGCTGGATGGTGCGCCAGCCAGCGGTGACACGTTCAACATCAAGGCCAACAGCAATGCGCAGGGCGACAACACGAATGCGCTGATGCTGGGCGAGGTGGCCAATCAAGGGGTGCTGGATGGTGGCGTGACCAGCGTGGGGAGCGCGTACAGCCAGCTGGTCAGCCGGGTCGGCAGCGCTGGCGCCGTGGCGCAGGACGATCAGACCACGCAGAAAGCCGTGTACATGCAGGCCATGGCTTCGCAGCAAAGCGTTGCCGGCGTGAACCTGGACGAGGAGGCGGCCAACCTCGTGCGTTTTCAGCAGGCGTATCAAGCGTCGGCGCAAGTCATCAGCACCGCCAATACGTTATTCAATTCGCTGCTCGGCGCAGTGCGGGGGTAAATCATGCGCGTTTCCACCAGCTGGATGCAGCAGCAATCCGTCGGCACAATGATGGATCGCCAGAGCGACCTGTCCAACCTCAATACGCAGTTGGCTACCGGCAAACGCATCAACCAGCCATCCGACGATCCGGTGGGCGCGGCGCGGGCGCTGGACCTGACTCACCTCACGGCCGACACTGCGCAGTACCAGCGCAACATCACCTCGGCCAACGCACGACTTGGATTGGAAGATCAGAGCCTGGCCAATGCCACGGGCGTCCTCGGTCGCGTACGCACGCTGCTGTTGCAATCGGTCAACGCCACGCAGTCGGACGCAACGCGTGGCGACATTGCAGCCGAGATGGTGCAGTTGCGCCAACAGTTGCTCGCCCAGGCCAACAGCAAGGATGGTCAGGGTGAATATATTTATGCCGGCAATCGCACGGGTGGCGCACCGTTCACGGATCAAAATGGTGTCACCTATGTCGGTGATGATGGCCAGCGCATGGTGGCCGCCGGCCCCGGCCTGCAGATCGCCACCGGCGACCCGGGCAGTGCCGTGTTTGGCAATATCCCCACCGGCAACGGCACGTTCGCGATCACTGCGAATACCGGCAACGTCGGTAGCGCGGTAGCCGGTGCCAGCAGCGTCATTGATCCCAATGCCAGTCCGGCGGCGTGGGGTGCAAGCGGTTACAGCATCGTGTTTACCGCGGCCAGTGCTTATGAAGTGCGTGACGGCACCGACGCGGTAGTGGACAGCGGCAGCTACGATCCGGCCAATGGCGGCACGATCACCTTCGGCGGGGCGCAAATTGCGTTCAGTGGTACGCCCGCGGTCAACGACCGGTTTGCCCTGGGCGCAGCGGGCAAACAAGACGTGTTCACCACCTTGCAAAACATCATCGATACGTTGCGCGCGCCACAGGGCGGCGGCGCGGATATGCAGAACGCAATGAACGCGCAGTTCGCAAATCTCGATCAGGCCATCGACACGATCACGCGCACGCGCGGCATGGTTGGTGCACGCATGAACGCGCTCGATCAGCAACAAAGCCTCAATGACGATTTGACGCTGCAATACAAGACGTCGCTGTCCGCCGTGCAGGATTTGAATTACTACGATGCAATCAGCCAGCTCGGCGCGCAGACCACAGCGCTGCAGGCGGCGCAGATGACCTTCAGCAAAATGCAGACGTCAAAACTGTTCGATTATTTGCGTTGACAAGCCTCAAGTTTCGGTGTTGAGGGTCGAAACAGTTCCTAAGGCGGAAACACACAGATTGAGTTTTCGCTGGACTGTCAACGCCGGCCATTGTCGGCAACCCAACCCGATTCGGAGATACTCCCATGGTCATGAGCGTCATTACCAACATCAGTTCGCTGAATGCCCAGAAAAATCTGGCCACCTCACAGAGCAAGCTGGCCACCGCGATCTCTCGCCTGTCCTCGGGCATGCGCATCAACAGCGCGAAAGACGATGCTGCCGGCCTCGCCATTTCCACCCGCTTCACCACCCAGATCAACGGCCTGAACCAGGCCGTCAGCAATGCCAACGACGGCATCTCGCTGGCGCAGACCACCGAGTCGGCGTTGAATGAGGTGACCAACAACATGCAGCGGATCCGCACGCTTGCCGTGCAGTCCGCCAACGCCACCAACTCCGACAGCGACCGCGCCGCGCTCGATGCCGAAGTGCAGCAGCGTCTGTCGGAAATCACCCGTATCTCGCAGCAGACCACGTTCAACGGTCGCCACGTGCTCGATGGCACCTTCGGCAACGCCGCGTTCCAGATCGGCGCGAACGTCGGCGAGACCATTTCCGTCAACCTGAGCCAGGGCGCTGGCGCCAAGCAGCTTGGCCAGGTTGCCACGGCGACCAGTGACGTCAGCGGTGCCTTTTCTGGCGCGGCTGCCAAACCCGCTTCGGTGGATTCGGCATCGACCGTCAGCTCGTTCAACTTCGCCAATGTTACCGGCACGTCGTCCACGGCGACGTCCGGGGCGTTGTCGGCGTTCAACTTTGCCAACACGACAGGTTCGGCCGCGTCAGTGACTTCTGCCACCGTGTCCGCGTTCGACTTCACTGCCGGCAATGCCCAAAGCTTCAACGTCGGTGCGAACGCCGTATCCCTCAGCACTGACGTCACCGACATCGATGGTTTGGTCACTGAGGTTCAAAACCAGTTGAATACCGCGGCAAGCGGCACGTATTCCGTCACCAAAAATGGTGCGGGCGACGCGCTGATCATTTCCACTGCGGCCAATACCAGCGCGACCACTGACGTTGCCATCACCAACGCTACCGGCAGCATGTTTGCGGCGAGCACCGCAGTGGCGGGTGCTGACGATGTCGTCAACGCCAAGACCTTCACGATTGATGGCAACGCGGTCAACTTGAACAGCGATGTCACCAACATGGCCGGCCTGGTCACTGCGGTGCAGAATCAGTTGGACACCGGCGCTGGCGCAGGCGTGTACAAGGTGTCGGACAACGGCGGCAAACTGGAGATCGCAGCCGTGGCGCATGGCACCACGCCGATTGCGGTAGCCGGCGCCGATGCCAGCTTCATCGCCACGAATACCACCGGCAGCGCCGATGTCACCAA
>DATCWU010000021.1:0-5417 GCA_036566165.1 Rhodanobacter sp.
GACGAGCGTGATTTCCGCCACCCGGCCCCAGTCGCCGCCATACAGGCGCACGTAATAACCGCCGATCGCCGTGGCGATGATATAAAGCGCGACCACCAGCAGGCTGGTGGAATAGAACACCGCGCGCCGCGACACACCCACATCCAGCGACCACTGCCGGTTGCGCGCCGCCGCCACCAGCAACAGCGGCACCAGCAAGGCATCGATAAAGCCGCGCGCCGCCCACGCGCTGGCGTTGAACTGCCGGTAGAGCACCGCGTAGGAATACAGGAAGATGTCGTAGGCGAACAGCAGGCCGAGCGCGATTACCAGAAACTTGAGCGCCCAGCGTTGTTCCAGTTGCACGTTGCGGTAGATCTGTTCGAGAAACACCACACCGGTGAGGGCGAGCAGCAGCATGCCGATCAGCGGTACGTTGGTGCTGAACGGCAACCCGGTCGCGTGCGGGAAACCCGTCACCGGCCCCAGGCAGTAGAGCGCGAGCGCAACCCAGAGTGCGTGCGCAACAACGTGCAAACCGCGGAGCAGGCCAGACATCGGCCACGCGCTGAACAGGGCGCTCACGAAAACGATCCATGCGCCGTAGCGCAGAACCTCGGCCAGCAGTATCCAGTTGACCGCCACCGTACGCTGCCACTCGGCGTAAGCCAGAAACACGCCCCACAGGACCGAGACCATCGTGGCCAGGATCAGCAAGGCACCAGTGCGCTGACCGCGCCAACTGACGCCAAGCAGCGCCGTACCGGCGAGGAATGCCGCGGCGGCGGTCAAGTAACTGGCGATGATGATGACGTGCATATCTGGACGATTCCTGACGTGCAACGCGGTTGTCTGCGCTCAACCGGGCATATGCCCGCTCCCGGGTTCAGGCATTGCCCAGCGTACGCTGGTTGGCGGTGCGGGAACCGCCGTTGCTTCGGCAACGCGTGGCGGTACGCTCAGCAAGCGACGGCGAATGTCGGCCGCAACGCGTGCCGCGGTATGTCCGTCCCAAAGTTGGGGCTTGCGACCATGCGGCCAGCGACCGGCGAGAATCTCGTCCACCGCTGGCACCAGCTCGGCGGCAGTCACCAAACGGTTGGTGCCCTCCGTGATCGTGATTGGCCGCTCGGTCGTGGTGCGCAATGTCAGGCAGGGTATGCCGAGGTAGGTGGTTTCCTCCTGGATACCGCCCGAATCCGTGATGGTCAGGTGCGCACCGCACACCAGATTCATGAAATCCACGTAACCGAGCGGCTCGATGACTTGCAGGTTGGGCGCATCGGCCAGTTTCGACCACAGGCCGAAGGCTTCCAGGTTTTTACGGGTGCGTGGGTGTACCGGAAACACCAGCGGCAGCCTGACCGCCATGCGGGTCAGTTGATTGACCAGCGCCGTGAGCGGCGCGGGTGCGTCCACGTTGGAGGGACGGTGCAGGGTCACCACCGCGTATGGGCGATTCTCCAGCCCGAGTCGGCGCCGCTCGCCACCGGCATCGATGCGCTCGCGCATGAGTTCGTAGGAATCGATCATGATGTTGCCGACGCGGGTGATCTTTTCCGGCGGCACGCCTTCGGCGGCAAGGTTCTCGTCCGCGTCCGGCGACGGCGTCCACAGGATGTCCGCCAGCGTGTCGGTCACCAGCCGGTTGATTTCCTCGGGCATCCGGCGGTCGCCGCTGCGCAACCCGGCCTCCAGGTGCGCGACCGGGATGTGCAGCTTCGCGCTGACCAGAGCGCAGGCCACCGTTGAATTGACATCCCCGACCACCACGACCAGGTCCGGTCGATCCGCAGTGCAGGCCTCTTCGTAGGCGAGCATCACATTGGCGGTTTGTTTCGCGTGGCTGCCGCTGCCCACGCCCAGGTGCAGATCCGGCGGTGGCAACTTCAGGTCACGAAAAAAAGCCTGCGACATGTTCTGGTCGTAATGCTGGCCGGTGTGCACCACCCGCAAGCGGCACCACGGCTGCTCATGCAACACATGGAACAGCGGCGCGACCTTCATGAAGTTGGGTCGCGCGGCCGCGATCAAATCAATCCTGAGCCGCTGCATCACGAGACACCCCTCGGTTTCCAAGGTGGGCTGAGTGTAGCAAGACGTTGCCTGCATTCCGGCGTGGCCCCGCGAGAGTCTAGCGCCCTCAATCCATCGCAACTTCGCAGGCTGGCAGGGCGACTCCATAGTGGAGATCCCCCTTTGTCGGGCCGTGCGGAGGACGCCAAAATGTGATCCGCCAATTGGCGAGCCACTTCAGTCAAACGGACATGCCAGGCGCCGCCGGTTCCGGACTCGACTCTGTCACGCACATGGGTGGACAAAAGCATTACTCCGCGCTTAGTTCAGGAGCGACGGGTTATCGGACCCGGGCGCCCCGAGGAGGCTGTCAATATCTTGAGGCGGGCAAGCGTTACGGGTGCGGTGAAGCACACGAGTCGGACATGAGGAGCTACCGCTGCAACTCCAGATCCGTCGGTCGGTAGACGCCCCCTCCATCAGGTTCTCTTCTTCGCCCCTTTGTCTGTGCGTGCAGCTTAGTGGCGCATGAAACGGCGGCGCGCCACGGCCAGAAGCAGTCGTTGCAGCGGGTTGTTGTTGCCCCCCGGCCGCCACGTGCGTGCGAGCTTGTTGCGGTAGGCATCGAAGTGCAGGCCGTGAGGTGCCGCGAGCACCTTGCCCCTGCCAAGCAGGATCTTCAATGCCTGGGTACCGGCTATCCCGGCGCAGATTTCACATGCCATGGGCGTCGATGGTCCCCGGTGATTGACCAGATCCACCGCAGACGGGTCGACCAGATAGCCTTGATGCAGCACGGCAGGCGCCAAACCCACCATGAAGCGCAGCAACTGCTCGTCGAGCGTTCTCCCTTCCAACCGGAAATACTCTTCAAATGTCATATGACCCGGCAGGAACGCCAGCACCGCAGCACCCATACCCAACGGCGCCGCGGTAACCGCCGGAATGCCGTGCTCGGCACACAGGGAAAACAGCTTGGCACGGATATCGAGTACGAAAAAGTCCAGCCCGTCGACGTACAGATCCACCCCGGACAGGAACTGCTCCATGTTGTCGACGGTGACGCCGCCGGGGAACTTGTTGATGTCCAGATCTGGGTTGATATCCCGCGCCATCCGGGACACGACGTCGACTTTGGGCTGGCCAATGGTCGACTGGAACGCCCCGGCCTGCCGGTTGAGGTTTTCCGTGCCGAAACGGTCGAGATCCGCCAGGTTGAACGACTGGATGCCGAGCCGGGTCAGGGTCAACAGATGGCTGCCGCCAACACCGCCGAGTCCGGCGATCGCCACGCGCTTGGAACGAAGCTTCGCCTGCTCGGTCGCGGTTATCCAGCCGATCGTCCGGCTGAATGCCGTTGCGTAGTCGAACGGCTCAGTCGTGTCCGGTGCATCAGACATCATGAGACATCTGCCCTCGGCGTGATTGCGTAAAGCCGTTGCCAAGCCATTACGGTAATGCCGACTTGCTTGGAAGCATTGCCGGGCGCTGGGGCTGCGGCGTTGGTTGGACAAAAAGGAATGACCGAGCCGGGAGGTGGTGCCGGTCAGGTGGTCCCGGACCACTCCATGGCTTGGTTTTGCGGCTCAAATGGCGGTCGTCGCTTGAAGGACAACTCGATACGCGGCCAGTCAACTGGTTCAACGCAAACGTACGGTTAATGGCGCCGCTTCGCGAGAAGCGGCGCCATTAACCGTTAAACCGCATACATGAGGCGCGTGCTCTATGCGCGCCCTTCAGTCTCTTTGCGGCGCCGCCCGACAAGCAAGCCCAAGAAGGCCAAGCCAAGGCCCAGCAGGCCCATCTCACCCGGCTCGGGTACCGTTCTGCCAATCAACGTGGCCGTTCCCGTAATCGGATAGTGGCAGACACTGGTCGGATCCGGTGAGGGCGTACTCGGACACCCTCTGACTATCGATTCCAGGAACTCCGAATTAAACGTAAAGTCCGCGAATCCACCCAGCCCATCGGCTTGTGTGTGGGTCTGGAAGAAGGACGCCGCAGGACCTCCGGTCGCGTCCAGAAAACCGATTCCGGTGGATCCCACCAGGGGATCGGAAGGCGTGCCCTCGACCGTGGCGAAAAGCTGCGCGGTGCCCACAAAGCCAAGCACCGCACCCGTATGGCCGGACAAGGTGAGCCACGGCGTACCAACCCCGGCCGTGGTCGGATTCAGCACATTGAAGCTACTGGTGTTGTCAACGAAAAAGCTGATGGATCCAGGAGTGAACTCAACCTGGTTACCGATGATGCTCGACACCGTGTACTGGAAGGTGAAGTTGAGATCGCAACCCGGGCAGAACGTTGCCTGGTTTGTTCCGTTGAACGAACCAATCACTCCGTAGCCCGTCAGCACGTCGCCGACGCTCGATATGCTCGATTCGCGGAAGTTCAGTGCCTGGACGGTCAAGTCCAACGGACTGCTGGGATCCCACACGACCCCGCCCACGTTTATGGGAGTGGCAAGCGTCGATCCACTCCACGCACCCAGCGCCAGCGCGCACGCGAGTGCGACTCCGATGCTTTTCTTCTTCAACATGATTTTTTCCTCCATCGAGAACCAACCCAGACAATCGCAACGGCAGTAGCGCCCGATCGACGTTGCCCTGCGGGTTTCTTAAAAGCAACAGGCATGCCATGCGTATAACATATTGTTTTATATGCTATTTCTTATGAAAGGCTGCCGGATTCACTCTGTATTTGTAAGACATTCCGGCGCCATGCCGCGCCGACCATGCGCAAGGCTGCTGTGCTTCGACGGGTCTTTCCGCCATCACGTCGCCAGCGTTCGCCCCACCAGCATGTATTTAACTTGTTGATTTAAAAACATGTTTAAGCAGAAAGCCGGCCCTTTGCCGCCGACAGCGGAACCAGTTTCTCGGCTATTCCACCGACTGTCCGCACAACCCCAAGCATGTATGTAACGATTTGTTTCATATGCAGTTTATCCAACGGAATCGACTGCAATTCGCGTTTGTAAAGGATTTCGACACAGGGTGGAAATCACATGTCCTTCGCCCTCGCAGCGTGAAACCGCGAGGGCGAAGGAAGGGGCCGACGTGCTTCTGTTTCGATGCTCCATCGCCGGGTGCCTGCGGCAGGCCGCAGCGGATGGGCGTAGAGCTAAGGTCGCGCAGTGCCTGAAGGCGATCGCGCACAAACGCGTATCGCGTGGCCCTTTATGGGGAGGCGCCGAAACTTGCGGGCGCTCGTCGCCCGCTGCGAGTGCGCGGTGCGGACCGCGCATAGCCCAGCCGCAAAAACACAAGCCCATACCCCGGCGCACACAGGTCGTGCAGGGCCGAACCCAGACGCGAGAGCGGCTGCTGAAAGGCCGGCTCGACGGGTACGAACCCCTGGCTGAGAACTCCCGCTGCCGCATACGGCTGGACCGACAGCCCGTCGAGGGTGGCCTCAAGCCA
>DATCWU010000047.1:0-13432 GCA_036566165.1 Rhodanobacter sp.
ATGGATCGACAAACGCAGCGTGCACGCCTGAACGACGGCGCGGGAGATCAAGATGACTACCTTGCGTGCCTTTCGCATCCACAACGGTGACGCTGGCCACCACGCCGGCATCGAAACGATGGATACCGACGCGTTGTCACCAGGCGAAGTGCTGGTGAAGGTCGCGTACTCGTCAATCAATTTCAAGGACGCCCTGGCTGGCACCGGCACCGGTCGCATCCTGCGCCGCTTCCCGCTCAACGGCGGGATTGATGTCGCCGGCCATGTAGTGTCGTCGAGTGACGCCCGCTTCAAGCCCGGCGACGCCGTCCTGTGCACTGGCAGCGGGCTGTCGGAAACCCGCGACGGTGGTCTGGCTGAATATGTCCGGCTCGCTGCCGAAAGCACCATCGCCCTGCCGCACGGGATGGATTTGCGCGAAAGCATGATCATCGGCACGGCCGGTTTCACCGCCGCGCTCGCCCTGTTGCGCATGCAGGACAACGGGCAAACACCAGCACTCGGCCCAATCGCCATCAGTGGCGCCAGTGGCGGCGTGGGTACGCTGGGCATCGACATTTTTCATCAGGCTGGTTATGTCGTGCACGCGCTCAGCGGCAAGCCCGAGCACTTTGACTGGCTGCGCGAACTGGGTGCCAACGCCTGCATCGACCGCCATGAGCTGGTGTTCAGCAACAAGGCGATGGATTCGGCGCGTTTCGGCGGCGCGCTCGACACCGTTGGCGGCAGCATGCTCGCCGGTCTGTTGCCGCTGATCGCACCCGACGGGAATGTCGCGCTGTGCGGCAACGCCGGCGGGATGGCATTCACCAGCACGGTCATGCCATTCATCATCCGCGGTGTCAGCCTGCTCGGCATTGCGTCGGCGGCTACTGCGCGTGCCACGCGCGAACATATCTGGCACCAGTTGGCCAGCGCGTGGAAGCCGCGGCACCTGGCGCAGATCGCAACCCACGAAGTAACGCTTGACGAATTGCCCGACACGTTCGCACGCATGCTCGACGGTGCCTCGCTTGGTCGCACACTGGTGCGTATCGGTCCCCGCTGAACGCGCGCTTGGAAGTGCCGCCACCACGGCCTAGAATCAATCACTTTGAATGGAACTGCCTTCCCATGGCCCGCATCCTGATCGTTGACGATTCCCCATCACAGTTGCTTGGCATCAAGCGCATCGTCGAGAAGCTTGGCCATGAAGTACTCACTGCGGAAGATGGCGCGGCGGGTGTGGAGGCGGCCAAGCGCGAGAAGCCCGATCTGATCTTGATGGATGTAGTCATGCCCAACCTCAACGGTTTTCAGGCAACGCGCACGATCAGCAAGGACCCGGAAACCGCACACATCCCCATTGTGCTGGTCACCACCAAGGATCAGGAGACCGACAAGGTCTGGGGCATGCGCCAGGGCGCCAAGGCCTACGTCACCAAGCCGATCAAGGAAGATGAATTGATCACGGCCCTGAACGAATTTCTACCCGGCTGATCCACCCCGAATCCGCCAGACCAAAACCACGCCCGCAAGCGCCAGCTGCACTTCCGCAGCCCTACCGCCGGGGATCAAAGTCCTCGAACTGGGCGTGCAAGGCCTCATACGCCGCTTGCTGTGATGTGCTCTCGGCCAGTGGCGTGCGAATGGACAACTCCACCAGTTGATCCCCGGGCTGTGGGCCCGGCATACCGCGGCCCTTCAGCCGCAGCTTGCGCCCCGACTGCGAGCCAGCCGGTATGCGCATATCCACCGCACCCGCAAGCGTTGGTACGGCAATGGTCGCCCCCAGTGCGGCCTCCCACGGCGTGATCGCCAGCACGTGGACGACGTTGCGTCCATCCAGACGGAAGCGTGCATCGTCACGCAACCCAACCTCCAGCAGCAGGTCACCACTGGGCCCTCCAGCCATGCCTGCCTGGCCCTGTCCCGACAGGCGGATGACCTGGCCAGGCTGGATACCCGCGGGGATCTTCACTTCCAGTACACGCTCCCCACCACTCGCGTCTTGCAGGGTCAGGCGAGTGCGTCCGCCAGCAAAGGCTGTCTGCAAATCAATCTGCACATGCGCCTGCACATCACGACCACGGCGCGCGCGCGGCTGACCGCGCTGCCCGGCAGCCGCACCGCGACCGAACAGGCTCTCGAAAAAGTCGCTGAAGTCCCCGTCCCCGGCGCCGCCGAAGCCCTGAGCCTGATCCTGCCAACCCGGTGGTGGGCGAAACTGTTCGCCGGGATGGTAGCCACCAGCGCGCAACTGATCGTAAGAGCGCCGCTTTTCGGCGTCCTTGAGCACCTCGTTGGCTTCATTGACGGCCTTGAATTTTTCCTCGGCACCCGCTTCCTTGTTCTTGTCCGGGTGATACTTGCGCGCCAACTTTCGGTACGCAGCCCTGATCTCGGCGTCGCTCGCCTGCGGCTTGACGCCCAGAATGTCGTAATAGTCTTTGAATTCCACACTCGCTCCCGATCACCGATTGTGCACAGCACAAAGCCGCACTCGGCCGTGGACCATTATCCACGGCAGAGCGGGCTTTGATACCGCTTTACGCCTGGACCGCTGCGCGCTCAGTCGACCGTCTTGATGGTGATGCGACGCGGGGTGGTCTCCGGCTTCTTCGGGATGGAGATCTCCAGCACGCCATATCTGCCATGAGCACTGATGCCTTCGGCATCGGCACTTTCCGGCAGCGCGAAGCGGCGATGAAATGTGCCGTAAACCCGTTCCTGCCGGGTAAGTTTGCTGCCGTTTTCCTCACCGTCCACCGTGCGCGCACCCTTGATGGTGAGAATGCTCTTGTCCATGCTCACGTCGATCTGGGCTGGATCCACACCCGGCACGTCGGCGAGAATCACGAAGCGCTTGTCCTCTTCGCGAATATCCACTCGCGGCGCCCACTGACTGGTTTCCACGGTGGACTGGTCGCTGTCGCCAGTGCTGAAAAAACGGCCCAAGGCCTGCCGGAAGTCCTCGCCCGGGGCAAAGTCCTGATGCCAGATGGATTGACGATTGAGAGTCATGTCACTGTCTCCTCAGATAGTCTTGCGGCGCCACCGCCGCCTGTACCAAAAATAGGTGCTTGGAACACCAATTCAAGGCACCGATCCCCACAGGCCGTACCGCGGGTGCGTGTTGGCTGCTGGTGCTGGCCATCGACATCATATTGACGTTGGCTGCCGGCGCGCGGCGCGAAAACTCTACCGGGGATTCTCGCCGCAATGATGCGCGATGCGTTGCGGCACGCCGCGATCACGCGTGTTACCCATGACCGCTACGGTACACGGACGGTACACGGGACGCTGACGGTGCTTGCCTGTTGCCACACGGCTCCCAACCCGCCATGGACACCGGTGATCAATGCGATTTGCTGCAGCGTCCGGATGCCGATCGCCGTATCCCCAGCTGGCAAGGAAAACCCCGGATGCCGGGGCTTTCCTGTTTCACGCTGGCGCCGCTATCACTCGTCCGACGAGGGTTCGATGGCCACAGCGCCGTCGTCATTGGGTGGGACGCCGGCCTCGAGGACAGCGACATCCCCGTCGTCTTCCGCGTCCACGCGCATCACGCTGACCAGCACTTCATCGTCGGGCAACTTGATCAAGGTGACGCCCTGGGTATTGCGGCCCAGCTGCGAGACCTCGGCCACCCGCGTACGCACCAAAGTGCCCTGGTTGGAGATCAACATCAACTCGTGCGCTTCGGTGACTTGCACCGCGCCCACCAATCCACCATTGCGCTCGGAGCACTGGATACCAATCACCCCCTGCGTGCCACGACCCTTCTTGGTGAACTCCGCCAATTGCGTGCGCTTGCCATAGCCACGCTCGGTTGCGGTGAGGATGTCACCTTCGGCCGCGACGATCAGTGACACGACATGGGCCTCCTGCGTCAGGCGCATGCCACGCACACCGGCTGCGGTGCGCCCCATCGAGCGCACGGTGTTTTCGTCAAAACGATTCACCTTGCCGTTGGAGGCAAACAACAGGATGTCGCTGTTGCCATCGGTCAACTCGACATCAACCAGGGCGTCATCGTCGTGCAGCTTGATCGCCAGCTTGCCCTTTTGCAGCTGGAACGCAAACTCGGTCAGTGGCGTTTTCTTGACCGTACCCTGGCGGGTGGCGAAGAACACGAAGCGATCATCGCTGTACTCGCGAATCGGCAACACTGCCTGCACTTTCTCATCGCCGGTTAGCGGCAACAAATTGATGATCGGCTTGCCGCGTGCGCCCGGGCCGGCCTCGGGGATCTCGTAGACCTTCTGCCAATACACGCGGCCGGTGCTGGTAAAGGTGAGCAGGGTGTCGTGCGTGTTGACCACCCACAACTGTTCGACCACATCCTCTTCCTTCAAGGCCGAAGCCGACCGCCCCCGGCCGCCGCGACGTTGCGAGCGATAGGTGCTGGCCGGCTGGCGCTTGATGTAGCCGGTGTGCGACAAGGTCACCACCATGTCTTCCGGTGCGATCAAGTCGAGGATATTGAGATCGTCCTTGGAGTGCTGGATTTCGGTACGCCGGGCATCGCCAAATTCCGCCTTGACCGCTTCGAGCTCTTCGCGGATCACTTCCAGCAGGCGGTCCGGATTCTCCAGGATCTCGATCAGGCCACGAATGGTGTCGAGAATCTGCCGGTATTCGTCGGAGAGCTTTTCCTGTTCCAGTCCGGTCAGGCGGTGCAGCCGCATCGCCAGGATTTCCAGTGCTTGCGCTTCGGACAACTGATAACCGTCGTCCTTCAAGCCGTCACGTGGATCCATTGATTCCGGCCGTGACGCCGCTGCGCCCGTGGCCGAAAGCAGTGTGCGCACCAGGCCCGCCTCCCAGCGCCGCGCCATCATGCGTTCGCGCGCCTCGGTAGGCGACGACGAGGTCTTGATCAACTCGATCATCTCGTCGATGTTGGCCAACGCAACGGTCAAGCCTTCCAGGATGTGGGCGCGTGCGCGCGCCTTGCGCAGGTCGAAAATCGTGCGTCGGGTGACGACTTCGCGACGATGGCGGATGAACGCCTCGAGGATCGGCTTCAGGCCCAGCAGTCGCGGCTGGCCATCCACCAGGGCCACCATGTTGATGCCAAACGTGACCTGCATCTGGGTCTGCTGGAACAAGTTGTTCAGCACGACGTCGCCCATCGCATCCTTGCGGATCTCGATGACGATGCGCATGCCGTCCTTGTCCGATTCATCGCGCAGCTCGCTGATGCCTTCGAGCTTCTTTTCCTTCACCAGCTCGGCGATCTTCTCGATCAGCCGCGCCTTGTTCACTTGATACGGGATCTCGTGGACGATGATCGTTTCGCGGCCGTTCTTCTCAGTCTCCACTTCGGCGCGCGCACGAATGAGAATGCGCCCACGCCCGGTGCGATACGCCTCCACGATGCCGGACGCACCATTGATGATGCCAAAGGTCGGGAAATCCGGCCCCGGGACGTACTGCATCAATTGCTCGACGCCCAGCGCCGGATCGTCGATCAGGGCAATCGCGGCACCGACGACCTCGGCAAGGTTGTGTGGCGGGATATTGGTCGCCATGCCCACCGCAATGCCTGCCGAACCGTTGATCAGCAGGTTGGGTACGCGCGCGGGCAACACCAACGGCTCGTGTTCGCTCTCATCGTAGTTCGGGCCGAAATCGACAGTGTCCTTGTCGATGTCCGCCAGCAACTCGTGGGTAAGCTTGGACATGCGTACTTCGGTGTAACGCATGGCCGCAGCGCTGTCGCCATCGACCGAACCAAAGTTGCCCTGCCCGTCGACCAGCATGTAGCGCAATGAAAACGGCTGCGCCATGCGTACGATGGCGTCGTATACCGAAGCGTCGCCATGCGGGTGATATTTACCAATGACGTCGCCGACCACGCGGGCCGACTTTTTGTACGGTTTGTTGTACCCGTTGTTCAGATCGTTCATCGCGAACAAGATGCGGCGATGCACCGGCTTCAACCCATCGCGTACATCCGGCAAGGCGCGGCCGACGATCACGCTCATGGCGTAATCGAGGTAGCTCTGACGCATCTCGTTTTCGATGGTGACGTGAATGATTTCTTTGGCGAGCTCTGCCATCAAGCGGGTTCCCTGCAAGCAAAAAAAAAGGACGTCGCGCAACGCTTCAAGCGCATGCGCGAGCGTCCTGAAAACAACCTGTAAAGAGTAGCACAATCCGGGTCAAAAAGACAGTATTTAGTCTTTGAAATTCAATGGCTTACACGCACGCTCCGGATTTCGTGCCGAACCCTTTCGCGCCGGCCTGCAAATCGCAAAAAAACACCCATTCGGCACATCTGCCAGACGTCCGCCCGGCAGCATTCACCATCGACCAAACCGCTACGCCTGAGCGCCGGCGGATGGCTGCTCTACCGGCTGTCAGCGGCCAAACATCGCCTGCATCGAGATGCTGTTCGGGTGCTCGATCACACCGCGCTCGGTGACGATGACATCAATCAGCTCGGCCGGGGCCACGTCGAATACCGGATTCCACGCCTGTGCGCCGGCAACCACGGTACGCACGCCGGCCATGCCGAGCAGCTCGGCCGGGTCACGCAGCTCGATATCGATCTCCTCGCCACTGCCGGTGGCCATGTCCACCGTCGACGCCGGCGCCACCACCATGAACTTCACGCCGTGATATTTCGCGGTCACGGACAATTGATAGGTGCCGATCTTGTTTGCGGTGTCGCCGTTGGCGGCAATCCGGTCGGCGCCGACGATCACCCACTGCACGGCGCCGGATTTCATCAGATGTGCGGCAGCCGAGTCGGCAATCAACTGCGCCGGGATGCCATCGCGCATCAGCTCCCACATCGTCAGCCGCGCACCTTGCAGCCATGGCCGGGTCTCGTCGGCATACACGCGATCAATCCTGCCAGCAGCAACGCCGGCGCGGATCACGCCCAGCGCGGTGCCGAAGCCGGCGGTAGCCAGCGAACCAGTATTGCAATGGGTCAACACCCCCGAGCCGGGTGCAAGCAACGCCGCGCCCAGCTCACCCATGCGTCGATTGGCGGCCAGATCCTCATCCTGGATGGCTTGCGCTTCGCCCGCCAATGCCACTGCGTCAGCGCCCCCGGCGATGCGCCGTTTCATGCGATCCAGTGCCCACATCAGATTGACCGCCGTCGGTCGCGCCGCCCGCAACATGGCCAGGGCGATGTCCAGTGGCGCCCCGCCCTGTGCAGCCAATGCCACCCCCCACGCGGCAGCAATGCCAATGGCTGGCGCGCCACGCACCGTCAGATTCCGTATGGCCTGCGTGACTTGCTCTGCGCTACGGCATTCGATCCAGACTTCATCTGCAGGCAAGCGACGCTGATCGAGCAGGCGCAAATAATCGCCCCGCCATTGCACGGCGCGAATGTGGTCGTAACGGTCGAAATCCATCGTCAATTTTTTACTCGCCTGCCAGGATCAACGGATGCAACAACGGGTCGCAAGCGGCCGCCGCACACTATCGACGCACACGTGGCTCAGGGCGCCGTGGGCATGACCAGCCACAAGAGGAGATACAACAAGATGCCGGAGCCACCGCACAGCGCCAACACGATCCAGGCAAACCGGATGCGCGTCGAACTCCAGCCAAAGTACTCCGCGATACCGCCGCAGACTCCCGCCAGCGAACGATCACGACGTGAACGGCACAGCGTTCTTTCCATTTCAATCACCTCGTCGGAAAGGTATCAGCTGCGCGCACGCAACCACTGATGGATGGCCGGCGGCACCTCGCGCTGCGCACGGCTGGATACGTAGATGCCAATGTGCCCACCCTTGAACGCCAGTTGCGTGTAATCGGTGGTGCCCACATGCTTGCCCAATGCGCGCGAGGCATCGGGCGGTACCAGGTGATCCTGCTCGGCAAAGATGTTCAACACCGGCTGCGTGATCATGCCCAGGTCCACCGGTTGGCCGCCGATCGTAAGCGTGCCCTTCACCAGTTTGTTGTCCTGGTAGAAATCCCTGATGAATTCGCGAAACGCCTCACCCGCCTGATCCGGCGAATCGAAGATCCAGCGTTCCATGCGCAGGAAGTTTTCCAGTTCCACCGGTTTGTCGAGGATGTCGACCATGCCGATGTATTTTTGCTGGTTCAAGCGCACCGGCTTCAGCGTCAGGTAGACATAGTTCATCAAGCCAGCCGGGATATTGCCCATGGTGTCGACAAACAAGTCCACATCCATTTCGCGACACCAGCTCGACAGCATGTTGTCGGGCGTGTGGAAATCCACCGGTGTGACCATGGTGATCAGATTCTTCACCTTGTCCGCATGCAGCGCCGTATAGCACAAGGAGAACGCACCACCCTGGCAGATGCCGAGGACGTTGATGGCATCCAGGTGGTGGCGTGCACGCACGACATCCACACAGCGGTCGATATAGCCATTGATGTAATCGTCCAGGGTCAGCCAACGGTCGGCACCGTCGGGATAGCCCCAATCAATCAGGTACACGTCCTGGCCCTGCTCCAGCAGATTGCGCACCATCGACCGATCGGCCTGCAGGTCAGTCATCCACACCGTGTTGACCAGGGCGTACACGATGAGGAGCGGCGTTTTCACGGTAGGCTTGGTGTGGCCGGTGAAATGCCACACTTTCAGTTTGTCTTCGCTGTACACCAGTTCGCGCGGAGTATTCGCATACTCGGGCTCGCGCATGCCGCGCAGATGGCCCATGCCGGCCGCCAGCTTGCGTTGAAACGTCGTGATTTCGCCCAGCGCACTGGTCGGATCGATGTGCAACGGTGTGTACATGCTCGCTCCTTACTTGCGCTTGCGTGAAGAGGTACGTGTCGTGTCTGCGGCGCGCGCTTTGGGTCTGGATACCGGCTTGCGGCTCGCCGCCTTGGCTGCCGCCCGACGAGTGCCGGCGACGGCCTTCACCTGCGGTTGAGGTCTCGACGCGGCCGCTGCAACTTTGCGGCCACTGGCAACCGGTTTGCGTGCCGGTGCCGCCGAACTGCGTGCCGATCCCCTCGCGCTTGCAGTTCCCGTTTGCCCTGCCGGCTTCGCCGCCACCGTTGCGCCAATCCGGCGTTCGAGTGCGGCTATCTCGCGGCGCAGTGCATCGATCTCGCCAACCGCCGCGACCTCGGCTTCACTCTTCGCGCGCACCTCGCGACGGACCGCCTGCAACCGTTTACCCAGGCTCGCCACTTCGCTGCGCGTGGGTATACCCAATTGCAGGCACAGCGCCTCGGTATATTTCTGCTGCAACTGGCGCACATGCATCTGCGTGTTGACCATCTCGCCATAGGCCGTGCGGAACTCGTCGGTCAGGGCGATCTCGGCATAGGCCTCCTCGCTGGCGTCCACCCACAAGTCGTACAACCCCTTGAGTGATTCAATCTGGTGGCCCGGTTCGGCGTGTTGCGCCAGCTTGTCCTGCAAGCGCTGCATGCCTTGCGCACTCGCGCGCTGAAGCAAGGTTTGATAACGCGCCGTGGCCTGCGCCGAAGCCAGCATGGCTTGCGCCAGCGCCTGCTGCTGCATCTGCTGTTCGCGGTCCATGCCAAACATCGGCGTCGGCGCAGCAGTCGCAGAGCCGGCGCCAAAGCCAGCGCGCTGCATCGCCCGCATCCAATCCTGCCACTGGTGCGTAAAGCCCTGCGCACCAGCACTGTCGATGCCGGCAAATGCCTGGGCGAACGGTTGATTGGCGCTGCCAAACCACTGCTGCATCTGCTGCTGCCAGTCTGCGCCCGGTGCTGCCGCGGTTGCCGTCGTGCCCTGCATCCAGTCCAGATAGCCTTTCAGGCCATCGAGCGTGCGCTCCAACGTAGCGTTGGTGGGCGCCGCAGCGCCCGCACTCTGCTGGAAAGCATTCTGCGGTGCGGTGGACTGTTGCACCTGTCGGGTCCAGGCGCCCCACGACTGCCGCGCCAGCGCCTGATAATCACGGAAAAAATCAGCTGTCGGATCGACCATGTGCAGTTCCTCGTCCGTGGTGACAAGCCATCGTAGCAAAAGCGCCCGTCAACGTTTGTCCACGCCAGTACGCACAAGGCCCGGCAATGAGCCGAGCCTTGTTGTCACGACACGGGAAGCAAGCGTACTCAGACGCTGGCTGCTTCCTCGGCAGTGACCGCCTTCATCGACAGGCGGATACGTCCCTGCTTGTCCACTTCAAGCACCTTGACCTTGACCATGTCGCCTTCATGGAGTTTGTCGGACACCTTCTCGACGCGCTCGTCGGAAATCTGCGACACGTGCACCAGACCATCCTTGCCCGGCATGATCGTGACGAATGCACCAAAGTCCATCAGCTTGGCCACCTTGCCCACGTAGATGCGACCCGGCTCGACATCGGAAACGATCTGCTCGATGCGCTTTTTCGCCGCTTCTGCCGCCTCGCGGTTGACCGAAGCCACGATCACCGTGCCATCGTCATTGATGTCGATCGTGCAACCCGTCTCTTCGGTGATTGAGCGGATGGTCGCGCCACCCTTGCCGATCACTTCGCGAATCTTGTCCGGGTGAATCTTGATGGTCAGCAGGCGCGGCGCGTACTCGCTCATCTCCGAGCGCGCAACCGTCAGGCACTTCGCCATTTCACCGAGGATGTGCAGACGGCCACGCTTGGCCTGGGCCAACGCCGTGCGCATGATCTCTTCGGTGATGCCGTCAATCTTGATGTCCATCTGCAAGGCGGACACGCCGTCGGCCGTACCGGCTACCTTGAAGTCCATGTCACCCAGATGGTCCTCATCGCCAAGAATGTCGGTGAGCACGACAAAGTCGTCGCCCTCCTTGACCAGACCCATGGCAATACCGGCCACCGGCGACTTCAACGGCACACCCGCATCCATCATGGCCAGCGACGAACCGCACACCGAAGCCATGGACGACGAACCGTTCGACTCGGTGATTTCCGAAACCACGCGGATCACATACGGAAATTCTTCGATGCTCGGCTTGACTGCCTGCACACCGCGTTTGGCCAGGCGGCCGTGGCCGATCTCGCGGCGCTTGGGACTGCCCACGCGACCGGTCTCGCCGACCGAATACGGCGGGAAATTGTAATGAAACAGGAACGGGTCCTTTGACTCGCCTTCCGGCGCATCGATGAGCTGCGAATCGCGCGTGGTGCCCAGCGTGACCACTACCAGCGCCTGCGTTTCGCCGCGGGTGAACAACGCCGAACCATGCGTGCGCGGCAGCACGCCAATGCGGGCACTGATGGCACGCACGTCATCCAGCTGGCGTCCGTCCATACGCACCTTGGTCTTGAGTACGCCGTCGCGCATGGTGTGGTATTCGATTTCCTCGAACGCCGTGGCAATGTCGCCATCGCTCCAGCCATTGGCCTGCGCCTGTTCGGCAAGCGCGGCCTTGACGTCGGCTTTCAACGCACTGACCGCATCGCGGCGCACCAGCTTGTCGAGAATGTGGAAGGTTTCGGCGAAACGTGCGCCACCTGCGTTGCGTACTGCATCGAGCAGGGCCGTGTTGACTGGCGCCTGTTCCCACTTGAACGCCTTGCGCCCAGCCTCGTCGGCAAATGCGTTGATCGTGTCGATTGCCACCTGCATCTGCCGATGGCCAAACATGACCGCACCCAGCATCACGTCTTCGCTGAGCAGCTTGGCTTCGGACTCGACCATGAGCACGGCCTTGCTGGTGCCGGCAACGACCAGGTCCAGATCGGAGTGCTTCAGTTCTTCAGCCGTTGGGCACAACACGTAAGCGCCATTGATGTAGCCCACGCGCGCAGCGGCAATTGGGCCACTGAACGGCACGCCGGCCAGCGCCATGGCCGCCGAGGCACCCAGCAATGCCGGAATGTCACCATCGACTTCGGGGTTCAACGACACCACCGTGGCAACCACCTGCACTTCGTTGCGAAAGCCGGCAGGGAACAACGGGCGCAACGGGCGATCGATCAGCCGCGAAGTAAGCGTTTCCTTCTCGGTCGGGCGACCTTCACGCTTGAAGAAGCCGCCCGGGATACGACCGGCGGAATAAAACTTCTCCTGATAGTCAACGGTAAGCGGGAAGAAATCCTGCCCCTCGCGCGCTTTCGCGGCCGCGACCACCGACACCAGCACGACGGTACCGCCCATGCTGACGATCACCGCCCCGGATGCCTGGCGGGCAATTTCGCCCGTCTCCAGCGTGACTTCGTGACTACCGTACTGGAATGACCTGGTTACTTTCGCCACTGTGATTCTTCCTATGTATTCAGGAGTGCGGCCACGGACAGCCGCTTTTGACTTTTCCGTTCATCGACTCGCGTGCGTCGACGAACGCGCGAATTAGCGGCGCAAGCCGAGGCGTTCGATCAGCGTCTGATAGCGCGCGAGATCGCGATCCTTCAGATAGTTGAGCAGGCGCTTGCGCTGATTGACCAATTTCAACAGGCCACGGCGGGAGTGATGATCCTGCTTGTGCTCCTTGAAGTGGCTGCCGAGATGCTCGATGCGGGCCGATAGCAGCGCCACCTGGACTTCCGACGAGCCGGTGTCATTCGGCGCACGGCCGAAATCAGCAATGATCTTGCCGGTTTGTTCTGCGGTAAGAGACATGGGTATGTAGTTCCTTGAAAGACGACGCGAAGCTTCCGCTTGCGTCCTCACAATGAGGCAAGCGCAAGCTTCGTCTGGAGGGGTGCTGAACGAGTGAAAGCGTTGAAACAACTTGCCTATTCTACTGACCGGAGTGGGGTTTCAACAAGGGCGGCGCCACCGGCAGGGCAAACCGCGCATCCGCTGGCAGATGGAAGCCGCGCACGATCCGGCTACGGCCTTCGGCATCCAGTTCGAGCACCGCCAACAATGCGCCATCGCCAGCAAACGCCGCACAGCACCCCACCGGGTGCGGGGGGGCCAGCACGATCTGCTGGCCGCGTGAAATTGCCGCGCTTTGCTCCAGATCCAGATGCACCAGCGGCCGATCCGCCAGCCCTGCCGCCACCGGCAAAAGCCAGCGCAGCAGCGCCTCGTCGCTATCGGCCGCCGCCTGCTCCAACTGCTCCAGGGTCACCATGTGCGGATCGAGAAATGGCTCCAGCCACAGCCGACGCAGTGCGCTGACGTGCGCGCCGCAACCCAGGTCTGCACCCAGATCCGCCACCAGCGAGCGCACATAAGTGCCCGATCCGCACTCAACATGCAATTGCAGGGTGTCACCCGTATGGGCGAGCAAGTCGAGACGAAAGACATCGACCTGGCGTGCGGGAATCTCCACCTTGTCACCGCGTCGCGCCTTCACATACAGGCGCTCGCCACCCTGCTTCAACGCCGAATACAGTGGCGGCACCTGTGTAATGCGGCCGCGCAACTTGCCCAGTGCTGTCTCCAGCGTGGGCGCATCCAGCATGGGCACAGGCTGCCGCTGCAGTACTTTGCCTTCACTGTCGCCGCTGTCCGTGGTCACGCCCAGGCGGCATTCGGCCACATAAGCCTTGCGCGCACCGAGCAGGTTGCCAGCAAGTTTGGTGGCCTCGCCGAAACACAACGGCAG
>DATCWU010000105.1:0-2495 GCA_036566165.1 Rhodanobacter sp.
CCCTCGGCGCGCGGATCGAGCGTGTCGATGTTGGCCGAGGCGGCGACAAAACCGTCACGCAGCATCAGCAGCGAGTAGATCGCCTCGTGCACACTGGCCGCGCCCAGCGAGTGACCGGTCAGCGCCTTGGTCGAAGACAGCGGCGGCACCTCGTGCCCAAACACCTCCCGCACCGCATTCAGTTCCACGATGTCGCCAATTGGCGTGGACGTGCCATGGGTGTTGAGGTAATCAATCGGCACACTGACATCGGCCAGCGCCATCTGCATGCAGCGCACGGCACCCTCACCACTGGGCGCGACCATGTCCGCACCATCGGAAGTGACGCCGTAGCCGACCAGCTCGGCGTGGATCTGCGCGCCGCGTGCCTTGGCGTGCTCGTAGTCCTCCAGCACCAGCATGCCGCCACCGCCGGCAATGACGAAGCCATCGCGCGCGGTATCGTACGGACGCGATGCCACCGCCGGGGTCGCGTTGAAACTCGTGGACAACGCGCCCATCGCATCGAACTGCGCGGTCATGCCCCAATGCACTTCCTCGCCGCCACCGGCAAACATCACGTCCTGCACGCCGTGGCGAATCAGGTCGGCGGCGGCGCCAATGCAGTGTGCCGACGTCGCGCACGCGGCCGAAATCGAATAGCTCAGGCCACGGATACCGAAACCGGTAGCCAGCGTGGCCGAGACCGTGGAACACATCGTGCGCGGCACCATGTACGGCCCGACCTTGCGCACGCCCTTGGCGCGCAGCAATTCACCGGTTTCAATCTGCCATTGTGGCGAGCCACCGCCGGAACCGGCGATGACACCAATGCGCGGATCATGGATCGCCTCGGCATCGAGGCCTGCATCCGCCATCGCGTCGCGCATCGACACATACGCATACGCCGCAGCGTCGCCCATGAAACGCTTCAACTTGCGATCAATCTCTGCCGTCAGATCGATTTGCGGCGCTCCGGCCACATGGCTGCGCAAACCCATCTCGACAAACGCAGGCACCACCCGAATGCCGCTGCGACTGTCACGCAATGCCGCCGATACGGCCGCCAGCGTGTTGCCCAGACAGGACACCACGCCCATCCCCGTCACGACCACGCGTCGCATCTCAAAAGCCCTCGGTTGACTGAAACAAGCCCACACGCAAACCAGTGGCCGCGTAAATCGGCCGACCATCGACGGCCATGCTGCCGTCGGCAATCACCAGCGCCAGCTTGCCGCGCATGACCCGACGGACATCAATCTCGTAAGTCAGCAACTTAGCACTGGGCAGTACCTGGCCGGTGAACTTGACTTGATCCACGCCCAACGCCCGCCCACGGCCCGGCTCACCCAGCCACGGCAGATAGAAGCCGGCCAGTTGCCACAACCCGTCCATGCCCAGGCAGCCGGGCATCACCGGATCACCCTCGAAATGACACTGGAAAAACCACAAATCCGGGCGGATGTCCATCTCCGCACGCAACACGCCCTTGCCATGCGAGCCACCGGTGGGATCCACCAGGGTGATCCGGTCAAACATCAGCATCGGCGGCTGCGGCAGGCGCGCATTGGCGTCGCCAAACAATTCGCCGCGACCGCACGCCAGCAATTGCTCGTAACTGAACGAGGAAGGTTGTGTCATATCACCATCTGTAATGAGAGTACGGGGAAGTCTGCAGGGCAGCGTGCAGACTCATCTTGATACCGGTCAAGCCCGCCGGCGTGCATTGGCCGCACACACGGGTTTGAGTCGTCGGAACCGCGTAGAGGGTAACGCAGAGCGGGTTTGTCGCAAGTGAAAAGTACGCTGCACCGTGGGGCGCAAAGTCTGTGACAACCGTCGGCCATGCCTGCTCGCGGCGCACACGATGGCGCCATGCCGCGACATGCAAGCTAACGAGTGATCGCTGCGGGCGATGCACATACCACGCAAATCCAGCGCACACCTCGCGAATTTGCTGCAGCTCACCCGGCATGTGGCATACGCGATCGCGGGACAGTTCAGACACCGCAGCGGCGCGAGTCTTTCCGGAGCCGGCTCACCCACGCTATCGCACATGTATTGCGCCAGCACGAAGTCTCGATGACGCGGTTGCAACGACCACGGGCGCCCGGCGCCCGTGGTTCGGGCTGCCAGACTACAGCGAGTAGTACATGTCGAATTCGACCGGGTGGGTACTGGCGCGATAGCGGGTGACTTCCTTCATCTTCACTTCGATGTAGGCGTCGATGAAGTCGTCGGTGAACACGCCACCGGCTTTCAGGAACTCGCGATCCTTGTCCAGTGCTTCCAGCGCGGCGTCGAGGCTGGAGCACACTTGTGGGATGTTTTTCTCTTCTTCGGGCGGCAGGTCGTACAAGTCCTTGTCGGCCGGGGCGCCGGGGTCGATCTTGTTGAGGATGCCGTCGAGGCCGGCCATCATCAGCGCGGTGAAAGTGAGGTAACCGGAATTCATCGGGTCGGGGAAACGCACCTCGATGCGCCGGCCTTTGGGGCTGGCAACGTACGGGATGCGG
>DATCWU010000111.1:0-18982 GCA_036566165.1 Rhodanobacter sp.
CAGTCCACAGCGTCTGGCAGCCGCATATGTCCACGACGAAACGCCTGAGCAGCGCCTCGCCCTGTTTGGTGTGCGTCACTTCCGGATGGAACTGCACGCCATACCAATGTTTGGCCGCGTGCTCCATCGCCGCCACGGGGATGCGCGCGGTCGTGCCGGTAACGATGAAACCGGGTGGTACTTGCGCCACATGATCGCCGTGGCTCATCCATACATCGAGTCGCCGTGCACCAGGCACGTCCGTCAAGCCGCTGAACAGTTCGCTGCCAGCGACTACCTCGACCTGGGCCCGGCCGAACTCGCGTGCACCGGAGGCTACGGTGGCCCCGCCGAGTTGCGCCGCCATGGTCTGCATGCCGTAGCAGATGCCCAGGATCGGCACGCCCGCGGCAAACACGGTGGATGGCGCCGCAGGTGCGTCCGCTGCCGTGGTCGATTCCGGTCCGCCGGACAGGATGATGCCCCGGGCGCCAAACGCGGCGATGTCTGCCGGGTCGTGATCCCACGCCCAGATCTCGCAGTACACACCAATCTCGCGAATGCGCCGTGCGATCAGCTGCGTATACTGCGCGCCGAAATCGAGGATGAGGATCTTGTCGGAATGAATGCTGGTCATGGCGTTTCAGAGCGGGGAATGGAGGCTGGGACGAGGCACTTCGGGACCAGGCCGAGGCATACGCATCGCCCTGGACCACGTGTCGGTGGCGCTACCGCCACCGACCGCATGTTCCCCGTTCCCGGTTCACCGCCGCGGTCACGACCTGAGTCGGTAATTCGGTGCTTCCTTGGTGATCTGCACGTCATGCGGATGCGCCTCGGTTATGCCGGCTGAGGTGACACGTACAAATTGCGCCTTGGCACGCACATCCTCGATGGTCGCTGCGCCCAGATAACCCATCGACGCGCGCAAGCCGCCAATCAGCTGATGGATGATGTTGCGCAACGGCCCACGATACGGCACACGGCCTTCGATGCCTTCGGGTACCAGCTTGTCGGCCTCGATCTCGTCCTGGAAATAACGATCCTTGGAGCCCAGTTGCATGGCACCGATCGAACCCATGCCGCGATAGCTCTTGTACGAGCGGCCCTGGAACAGCTCGATCTCGCCTGGCGATTCCTCGGTACCGGCAAACATGGAGCCAAGCATCACACACGACGCCCCGGCTGCCAGCGCCTTGGGGATATCGCCGGAGTAGCGAATGCCGCCATCGGCGATCAACGGAATCTCGTCCTTCAGCGCCGTGGCCACCATGTCGATGGCCGTGATCTGTGGCACGCCGACACCAGCCACCACCCGCGTGGTGCAGATGGATCCGGGGCCAACGCCAACCTTGACCGCATCCGCACCGGCATCCAGCAGCGCCCGCGCCGCTTCGCCAGTGACGATGTTGCCGGCAATCAACTGCACCTGCGGATAACGCTTCTTGACCCACGCGACCCGCTCGATCACACCCTGCGAGTGGCCATGCGCGGTGTCCACCACCAGCACATCGACCCCGGCATCCACCAGCGCGGGAATACGCTGCTCGGTATCGCCACTGACGCCGACCGCCGCGCCAACCATCAGCGTGTCGTGCTCGTCCTTGGCTGCGTGCGGATTGTCGCGCGCCTTCTGAATATCCTTGACGGTGATCAGCCCGCGCAACTGGAACGCATCGTTGACCACCAGCACCTTCTCGATACGGAACTTGTGCAGCAATTGCAGCACTTCATCCTGATTCGCACCCTCGCGCACCGTGATCAACTTGTCCTTGCGCGTCATGATGTTGCGCACCGGATCATCGTGTTTGCGCTCGAAGCGCATGTCGCGACTGGTGACAATGCCGACCAGCTGCTCACCGTCGACCACCGGCACGCCGGAAATATTGTGCGCATGGGTAAGGCGCAGTACCTCGCGAATGGAGGTGTCCGGGCTGACGGTGATTGGATTGCGGATGACGCCAGCCTCGAACTTCTTCACCAGCCGTACTTCGGCTGACTGCTGCTCGACCGTCATGTTCTTGTGGATGATGCCGATGCCGCCGCTCTGCGCCATGGTGATGGCCAGGCGTGCCTCGGTTACGGTGTCCATCGCGGCGGACACGATCGGGATATTCAGGCGCAGTTTTCGCGTGAGTCGAGTGGAGGTGTCAACATCGCGCGGCAGCACAAGTGAATGCGCCGGAACGAGGAACACATCGTCGTAGGTAAGGGCCTCGGCGAGGATGCGCATACAAAAAGTCCCGCAGCAAAGAGAGGATTATACGCGGCCGACCGTGACCATCGCCAGTTGGCCTGGTGCATCCGCGCATACCCGCACGCTTCACCTCACCGCGCGTCGCGTGCTTGTGCCGCTTCCAGCGTGTTTTCCATCAGCGTCGCCACGGTCATCGGCCCCACGCCGCCCGGGACCGGCGTGATCCAGCTGGCACGTTGCGCCGCCGCGGCAAACTCCACGTCACCCACCAAGTGGCCGTCCGCAAGCCGATTGATGCCGATGTCGATCACCACCGCGCCTGGCTTGATCCAGTCACCCTTGACCAATCCCGGTTTGCCGACCGCCACAATCACGATGTCAGCCTGGCGCACAAAGCCGGGCAGATCGCGCGTGAAGCGATGACACGAGGTGGTGGTGCAACCGGCAATCATCAGCTCCAGCACCAGTGGCCGCCCGACATGGTTGGAGACGCCCACCACGACCGCGTGCTGCCCGCGCACCGGCCGATCGGTGTGCCCCAACAACGTCATCACGCCCTTGGGCGTGCATGGGCGCAGGCCAAAACGGCGCAGTGCGAGGCGCCCCACATTGACCGCGTGAAAGCCGTCCACGTCCTTGTCCGGATCAATGCGATCGACCAGCGCATCCTCATCGATATGCGCCGGCAGCGGCGATTGCACCAGGATGCCATGCACTGCCGGATCGGCGTTGAGCTGGTCAATCAACGCGAACAATTCGGCTTGGGTGACCGTCGGCGGCAAATCATGATCAAACGAACGAAAGCCGACTTGTTGACACGCCTTGCGCTTGTTGCGCACGTATACCGAAGACGCCGCGTCATCACCCACCAGCACCACCGCCAGACCGGGTGCGGCCAATCCACGTGCAAGCCGGGCAGCAACGCCAACGCGCACGCGATCCAGCAGTTCCTGCGCTATGCGCTTGCCATCGAGAATGCGTGCACTCATGTTGATACCTGTCTGTAAAGTCCTGCATTATCCGGGCTGCACCAGACGCGCACAAACGGCAGGCCGACATGCACGCAAACGAGCCACTGCACAACACCGTCGAACTGACCGACGGCGGCTTGTCGCTACGTCCGTGGCGGGATGCCGATGTGCCGCCACTGGCCGCAGCCGTACGTGAATCCGTGGCCAGCGTCGGGCGCTGGTTGCCTTGGTGTTGCGCAGACTACACGGAACAAGACGCTGCAGCCTGGGTCGCGCACTGCCAGGCGGGCTGGCGGTCCGGCACCCATTTCGCGTTCGCGCTGGTTGCGGCGAACTCCGGTGAAGTACTGGGTGGCGCGGGACTCAGTCAACGCAACCAGACCCACCGCTGCGCCAATCTGGGTTACTGGGTACGTCAGTCACGCCAACGACAAGGCATGGGCAGCGCGGCAGCGCGCCTGGTTGCGCGTTATGGTTTCGAACAACTCGGGCTGATCCGCATCGAGGTCATCGTACTGCCCGACAACGCGCCAAGCCGCGCCACGGCCGCAAGTATCGGCGCGAAGTTCGAGACGATTGCCAGGCACCGGTTGTGGACACGCGAGCAAGCGCAGGACGCTGCCGTGTACAGCCTGCTTCCACCAGATCTCGACTGACCCTACTCCCCGCGCTCAACGGGTGCGCTTGATCAGCTCACTGACCCGGCGCCGGGCTTTCTGCTCCTGCTCCTTGGTCAGCACCTTCTTGCGCCCGGCGTACGGGTTCTCACCTTCGCGAAACGCAATGCGCACAGGTGTACCTTCGAGCCGGTAGCGCTTGCGGAAGAAATTTTCCAGGTAGCGCTGATAGGCGGGTGCAATGTGTTTGGTACGTGTGCCGTGAATGACGATCGTCGGCGGGTTCGTTCCGCCGGGATGGGCAAAACGCAATCGCGGCGCGTGTCCCTGCACCAGTGGCGGCTGATACGCCTCGTACGCCTGCTCCAGTGTCTTGGTCAGATCCGAACTGACCAGCACGCGCGTCGCCGAGCCGTGCGCGCGCACCACTGCGCGCATCAGTTCGCGCAGCCCCGAACCGTGCAGTGCGGAAATGTGCACCTGCTTGGCCCACTCCACAAACCCCAGGCGTCGATCCAGCGCACGCATGCACTCGTCGCGCTGGTACTGGTCCAGGCCATCCCACTTGTTGATCGCGATCACCAACGCCCGGCCGGCGTCCAGCGCGTAACCAATCAGGGTCAGATCCTGATCGGCCAGATTCTCGCGGGCGTCGATCATCACCACCACGACTTGCGCGGCGGCGATGGACTGCAGGGTCTTGATGACGCTGAACTTCTCCACGGCTTCTTCAACGCGCGCCTTGCGCCGGATGCCAGCGGTATCAATCAGCGTGTAACGTTTGCCATCGCGCTCCAGTGCCACACGGATTGGATCCCGCGTGGTGCCGGCAACATCAGACACGATCAGCCGATCCTCGCCCAGCAGCCGGTTGATCAAGGTGGATTTGCCGGCGTTCGGGCGCCCGACGATCGCCACGCGAATCGTGCCGTCTTCACCCTCCGCTTCTGCTGCATCCCCAATATCACCGGGTAGCAGCGGCAGCAGCATCGCGAGCAAATCATCCGTCCCGCGATTGTGTGCGGCGGCCAGTGGCAACATGGTGCGAATGCCGAACGCGGAAAACTCGTTCAGCACCGTGTCTTCATCCAGCCCGTCAGTCTTGTTGATCGCGGCAACGATGGGCTTCCCACTGCGCCGCAACTCACCCAGAATCGCGTAATCCTGAGGCAGCAAACCCTCGCGGGCATCCACCACAAACACCAGCACCTGCGCTTCCGCTATCGCCAGACGCACCTGCACGGCGGTCAGCTCATCCATCGACCCGGCTACGCCGGACAGGCCGCCGGTGTCGACCACCACGAATGGCCGCTCCGCGCTGCGACACACGCCATAGTGCCGGTCACGGGTGACGCCAGGCATGTCCGCCACCAACGCATCACGGCTGCGCGTGAGTACATTGAACAGGGTTGACTTGCCGACATTCGGACGGCCAACGAGTGCAATGACAGGCAACATGATGAGTAACCTTGTAGTGAATGTCGGCAGCGCAGCGGAGTGCCTTGAGTCGGCCTCAGAAGTGTATGGCAACCAGCAACGACGCAGCACCCGCCGCAGCGGGCGTTCTGCCGGACAGCGCGCGCACTACGCGCCCGCGCCGGACCACGTCCTGTTGATTGATCGCTGTGCCCATGTCACGGCCATGTGCCGGCGCTGCCTGTGCACGTTGATACAACGCCGTTTGCGCTGCCAGCAGCAAGCTCCGACAGCAAAAGGTGTGCTCCGGAGCTATCGCCGATGGAGCGTGGCCACGCTCACTGCGGCGTGAGGCGATACGCGCCGATGCGGCCCTGCACGTCTTCAACGTAGACCACATCACCAACAACCAGCGGTTGCGCCCGGATGGGGTGCTTGGACAGGCGCTCGCGTGCAGCCAACGCACCATCGCCAACCTGCAGCCAGTGCACATAACCCTCGACGTCACCCACCACTACGTAATTGCCCTGCACGGCCGGGCCGGTCAACCAGCGATACTTGAGCGCATCGTTCTTCCACATGTCCGCGCCACCGCTCTTGTCGAAGGCCCACACCTGCGACTCGTCATTGACCGCGAAGATCGCATGGTCATTGGCCGCCAGGGCGTCGAAGCTGGAGAACGGATGCGCCCACAGCGGCCGTCCGCTGGGGCCGTCCACTGCCACGAGATTACCGTGATAGGCGGCGGTGTAAAGCGTACTGCCTTCCAGCAACACCGAGCCGTCGGCATCGTTCAGGCGATCGATTTCCGTGCGGCCTTCACCGCTGGCGAGCTTCTGCTCCCACAATCTGGCGCCGTTGTCCTGCCGCAAGGCCACGAGTTTGCCATCGTCACTGCCCATGAACACCACGCCATTGGCAACCAGCGGCGCGCCGTTGCCACGCAAGCTGAGCAAGGGCACATTACCTTGGTCGTAAACCCAGCGACGGTCGCCGCTGGCCGTATCGAGCCCATACACGCGACCATCCTGCGTGCGCACGACAACCAGATCGCCGGCGATGACCGGCGATGTCAGCACGGAAGCGTTCAACTCTACGCTCCAGCGCGGATCGCCATTTTTCGCATTCACCGCGTAGACATGACCATCCAGCGTACCCACCACCAACAAGTCACCAGCCACGGCCGGGCCACCGGCGTACAACACGTCCGCGCGCTTCTTGTCTCCCCAGCCAAACCAGCCATGGGTGCGCGAACTTTTCGACCATAGCGTCTTGCCGCTGGCTGCGTCGAATGCGGCAATCTCGCCATCCGTGCTGTCGGCGTACAGCACACCGTCGACCACGGCCGGCCGCAGACGCACGCCGCTGACGCCCGCACCGTCACCGACACTGGCGCGCCACAACCGCGTGACCTGCACTGTCGGTTGCAGACTCTTTGCCAGTGGCGTGGGCGGTTGCACGTTTTCCTTCTTGAAGGAATGGCACCCGGCAAGCGTCAGTCCGAGCAGGGCGACCAGCGCAGCCAATGTCGCGTGTTTCATCATTCCTGCTTTCATGCACCCTGCTTCCCGGCCACGGCCAAATCATCAAGTTTCATTTGCAATACGCCGCGCTGGGGTGCTTCGGTACTCAATGCCGACATCGCCGCTTGATAGGCCTTGCGTGCATCATCCAAACGCCCAAGCTTGACCAGCACATCGCCGCGGAGTTCCTGCGTCATGCCCGAAAAGCTTGTGGCCGGAATTCCGTCCAGCGTCGCCAGGGCCGCTGCGCCCTTGTCGCGCGCCAGCTGCAACTGTGCAACGCGCAATTGGATCAGCGGCTTCAACGCCGTATTGGCCACATGTGCCGCGGCCCAATCCAGTGATACTGCCGCCTTGTCCAGTTCGCCCGCATGCACTTGCTGACGTGCACGGTCGCTGGCGGCAAACACCGCATAAGGTGATTTGCTGTGCTCCTTCATCAGCTCATCAGCGAGCCGGGTCACGACCTCGGGCTGATTCGAAGCCTGCGCAATCTGTATCTCCTGATACAGCTGTGCGGCCGCGACTTCCGTGCGCGCCTGATGCGTGCGCCACTGTTGCCAGCCAAAGATACCCACCAAGCCAACGATGACCCCCACGGCAATGGACAAGCCGTTTTCGCGTAGCCATTTGATGACGCGCTCGTTCTGTTCGTAGTCGTCGTATGCTTCAAATTCCATGCCGTCACCTTTCGTGAGGACCAGTCGGCTGTCGTGCGCATCCACGCACCCAGCGACAACGGGGATAAAACCATCCACGCCCTTTCCCTACGGATACGGAAAAGGCAGTACGCAAGCATAACCGAAACCGGCTGGCCGGTACGTTGATCTGAAGTCTCAGCGACTGGTTGCGCTGGCTTTACCGTCTTCGATCAATACATGCAACCGTGCGACATTGGCATGCTGGAAGTCGCTCAGGGTGACCGCCTTGCCATCGATGCTCAGCTGCGCACCACTGGCATTGCCAATGCGCACATCCAGCGGCTGATCGCTGTGATAGGTCTTGCTGCTCCCGGCCGGCAACAAGCCATACTCCATGCGTGAGCCGTCCTTGCCAATCACTTCGACCCAGCTGGCGGCGCTGAGATTCAAGCTCACCCTGTGGCCACCCTCACCATTGACATCGGGTGCTGACGGCACGACCGGCGCCGCAGCAATGTTGCCATCAAGGCTGGGAAACGGCGCCATTGACGCCATCAATGACTGCTGCTCCTGCACCGGCGCCACGGCAACGCGTGGTGTACTCGATACAGTTGGCGCAGCAACGACACTGGCGCTGGGCGCTGGACGTACATCCTGCTGCGCAACTGGCGCAGCATCCAGCGGCGCCATGCGGCTGAGGTCACGGTCCAGCGATCCGCGCATGCCCAACCAGACCATGGGCACCACGAAGACCGCCGTCAGGACCACATAGGTTGCCGCCGTGGTGTAGCGATCGAGCAGAAAGCGCGACCGGGAAATACCGCCGGTAGCAACCAGTGGCGGTTCAATCTGCCGAATGCGGTCCAGCTCACCCTGTACCTCGGCTGCATCGATGCCAAGATGTCGCGCATACACTTTGATATAGCTGGCAAGATAAACCTTGGAATCCGTACCGTCATACGTGTCGGCTTCAAGCTGGCGCAACACACGCAGCGGCAGACGCAGCACATGCGCACAGGTGTCCAGCTCCTCGCCGCGCGCTTCACGTGCCGTACGCAGGCGATGCCCGAAGCTCCTTGCGGAGCTCTCGGTAGAACACAAATCAATGTGCGCGGCACGAGGCGCGGGCAGATCACCTTGCGCGGTGGCGTCGTCGAAGACCGGGTCCAGCGACGTTGCGTCTGCATCGTTCAAATGGGGCTGTACGGGAGTCATGGGCTGGCGGTATGTTCGAGGGCATGCGATTGTTCCGAATCCGGGAACTGGGCGTGCAACTGCTTGGCGTAAGTCGACGCACCGTCCTGGTTGCCGAGTCGGGATTCAATATCGTGGCCAAGCTTGAGCGCTCTGGCGTTCAGGGCGCCGAGTGCTTCGAGTCGCTGCAGAAAAGCTCTGGCCCCAAACGCATTGTTGCTCAAATACAATGAGTTGGCGAGTTGGAACAGTGCTTCGGCGTTGCGTGGATTGCGCGTCAGCGCAGCACGGAAATCCGCTTCCGCCGCCACCGCGTCCTTGGCTTCAAGGTGGCAGACGCCAGCGTTCGTCAAGGCCACGTCCGGCGTCTTGTAAAACGGGTCGGCGACAGCTTTCTGGAAGTAACCCGCGGCCTCGGCATACTTGCCGGTAGCGCACAGAAACTGACCGAGATTGTTGTTTGGTGCGCCCTTGGCCGGTTCCAGCGCTACCGCCTTGCGGTAGTGCAGTTCGGCATTGGCCGGCTGGTTGATACGTTCGTACAACACGGCAATCACGGTATGTGCCGGTGCGTAATTCGGGTCAAACTTCAGCGCCAGATTCAACTTTTCCAGCGCCGTCTGCAGATCTCCATTGGCCATGTAACGTTGGCCCAGTTCGGTATGGATACGCGCAGCATCCACCGCCCGGTCGGCCTTGCTGGTTTGCGGCATGCTCTTGCCCAACGAACTGGAGTTGGTGTGCGTCGTCACGCAGCCCGCCATGGACAACGCCAGAATCAGTATCAGCAGCCGTTCACAGCGCATGCATGGCTCCTTGCGCTTGCTGCTTTTTGCGCAAATCGGCGCTGCGTCGGGTGCGATCCGTGACGTGCCCGGCCAGCTGGCCGCAGGCTGCGTCAATGTCGTCACCACGCGTGCGCCGCAACATGGTCAGCACGCCCGCGTTGAGCAGTTGCGTCTGAAAGTCGCGAATCATGTTCGGGTCAGAACGCTTGAACTGCGTACCCGGGAATGGATTGAACGGGATGAGGTTGACCTTGCACGTTGGAAACGCACGCATCAACCGGATCAGCTCGCGTGCGTTGACGGGCTGGTCGTTGACACCTTTCATCAGCGTGTATTCGAACGTGATCGAGGTGCGCGGTTTGCGTGCAATCCAGCGCTGGCAAGCGGCGAGCAGTTCGACCAGCGGATAGCGCTTGTTGATCGGCATCAGTTCGGTGCGCAACGTGTCATTCGCCGCATGCAGCGACACGGCCAGAGACACGTCGATCTGCGCCGACAACTTGTCGATCAGCGGCACCATGCCCGCCGTGGACAACGTGACGCGCTTGGCCGCCAGGCCAAACCCGAGATCGTCGCGCATCAGGCGCATGGCGACGAGCACATTGTCGAAATTGGCCAGCGGCTCACCCATGCCCATCATCACCACGTTGGTGATGCGCCGGCTTTGTCCGGTTGCCGCGCCCAGGTACTTGGCCGCCACCCACACCTGGCCGATGATTTCAGCCGGCGACAGGTTGCGGTTGAAACCTTGCGCCCCCGTCGAGCAGAAGCTGCAGTTCAACGCGCAACCGATCTGCGAAGAGACGCACAACGTGCCCCGGGTCGGCTCCGGAATGTACACGGTCTCGATCGCATTGCCGCTGTCCATGCCGAGCAGCCACTTGCGGGTGCCATCGGTAGCGACCTTGTCCAGCAAGGTCCGCGGTGCGCCGACGTAGCACACCTCGTCGAGCTTGGCGCGCAACGCCTTGCCCACGTCAGTCATGTTGCCGAAGTCAGGCTCCAGGCCGTGGTAGATCCATTTCATCACCTGCTCGGCACGATATGGCTTCTCACCGATCTGCGTGAAGAAATCACGCAGACCCTGGCGATCCAGATCGAGCAGGTTGACCTTCGCGGTTTCCGCGCCGATGGGAATGGCAGCTACCTGATTCATGAAGTTCTTGAACAATGCCTCATGGATGATCGTCGTTGATTTCCAGATTCAACCACGACCGTACAACTTACCTTGCCAGCACGTCGGTAGCGGCAAAGAAATAGGCGATCTCGGTCCGTGCGGTTTCGATAGCGTCCGAACCGTGTACTGCATTGGCGTCAATCGAGTCGGCGAAGTCGGCACGGATTGTTCCCGGTGCAGCTTCCTTCGGGTTGGTCGCTCCCATCAGCTCACGGTGCCTGAGCACGGCATTTTCGCCTTCCAGCGCCTGGATCATCACCGGGCCGGAAATCATGAACTCGACCAGATGCTTGAAGAACGGACGCTCGCGATGCACGGCATAGAAGCCCTCGGCTTCCGCCCGTGACAACTGTTGCATGCGCGCCGCGACGATTTTCAGCCCGGCCTTTTCAAAACGCGCGTAGATTTCACCGATGACGTTCTTGGCCACAGCGTCAGGTTTGATAATGGACAGAGTGCGCTCCAGCGCCATACACGGTTGCTCCGAAAAAAGCGGAAAGAGAGAAACGAGGTGACTTCGCGTCACGGTCCAACCCAGCAAAACCCGACACGAATTACAGGGTTGTACGACACACGACCTTCGGATTCTAACTCATTCAGTAGCCGTGCGTGGTGTGCTGCCGTCCGCAATTTGACGCTGACAGAACGGCTCGCGTATGCTCAAACGATCGTTTGAATGGCCATCGCCAGCGGACCGCGCATGAAAGACTCTGTCTCCACCAAGGACCGGATCCTCGGCGCAGCCGAAGCGCTGTTCGCACGGCGCGGCTTCGACGGGGCCTCCTTGCGGCAACTCACGACGGCCGCCGGGGTGAACCTGGCGGCGGTCAACTATCACTTCGGCTCCAAGGAAAAATTGGTCGAACAGGTGTTTCGGCGCCGGCTGGACGCACTGAACGCACGCCGACTGGAGGCCCTGGCGAAGGTCGAGGGGCGCGCGGACACCACGCTTGAAGACGTGCTGGCAGCTTATATCCGCCCGGCACTGGAGCTGTCCCATGACGACAACGGCGCGCTATTCATGCGCGTGCTGGCGCGTGCGTTTGCCGAACACGATGACCGCCTGCGCCAGTTCCTGTCGGAGAACTACGGCCACGTCATGCGTCAGTTCACCGCTGAATTTGCGCGCCTCTTGCCACAACTGGGCAAGCGCGAATTGTACTGGCGCATCGACCTGGTGACGGGCGCGCTGACCCATGCCATGTCCGGCTTCGGCATGATCCAGCGCCCCAAGGACGTCAGCGAGCGGGCGCACCGCGAGCAGACCGCCCAGCACCTGATTCGTTTTGCCGTCGCCGGACTCAGCCACGTATGAGCCTGGCAACCCCATCAGCGTTTTCACTATCAGTTCGTATCATCGGAGAAGGCTCATGACTGCTGCATCGTTATCCCCATCAGCGCTACACATCCGCAAGGCCGCCGTGCTTGGCGCTGGCGTCATGGGCGCACAGATTGCCGCCCACCTCACCAACGCCGGCGTCGAAACCGTGCTGTTCGACTTGCCCGCGAAGGAAGGCCCGAAGAGCGGCATAGCGTTGAAGGCGATTGCCAATCTGAAGAAGCTGTCGCCGGCGCCACTGGCCGAACCGGGTCTGGCCAACGCCATCATTCCGGCAAACTACGACGATGACCTTGATCAGCTGAAAGATGTCGACCTGGTGATCGAGGCGATTGCCGAGCGCATGGACTGGAAACTCGATCTGTACCGTAAGATTGCATCACATCTGTCCAGCACCGCGATCATCGCGTCCAATACGTCGGGCCTGTCAATCAACGGTTTGGCCGAAGCATTGCCGGAAGACCTGCGGCATCGTTTCAGCGGCGTGCATTTCTTCAACCCGCCGCGCTACATGCACCTGGTCGAGGTAATTCCGACCAAACTCACCGACAAGAACGTGGTCGCAGGCCTGGAAGCCTTCCTCACCACCACCGTCGGCAAAGGCGTGGTGATCGCCAAGGACACGCCAAACTTCATCGGCAACCGCATCGGCGTGTTCTCGATGCTCGCCACGATGTATCACACCGACCAGTTCAAGCTCGGCTTCGACACGGTGGACGCGTTGACCGGCCCGGCCGTGGGTCGTCCCAAAAGTGCCACCTACCGCACCGCCGACGTGGTGGGCCTGGACACCATGGCGCACGTCATCAAGACGATGGCCGATACTCTGCCCGACGATCCCTGGCACGCCTATTTCAAGTCACCCGCGTGGTTGCTGGCGTTGATCGAGAAGAAAGCGCTGGGCCAGAAAACCGGCGCCGGGTTCTACCGCAAGGTCGGCAAGGACATCGTCGTTCTGGATGTCGCCAAGCAGGACTACCGCCCGTCCGTACAAAAGCCTTCGGACGAAGTCGCCGCAATCCTGGCCATCAAGAACCCCGCGGAGAAATTCACCAAATTGCGCGCTTCCAGCGATCCACAGGCACAGTTCCTGTGGGCCACATTCCGCGACCTGTTCCATTACACCGCCTACCATCTGGCCGACATTGCCGATACCGCGCGCGACATCGATCTCGCGATTCGCTGGGGCTACGGCTGGAAACTTGGCCCGTTTGAAACCTGGCAGGCCGCCGGCTGGCAGCAGGTGGCCAGCTGGATCAACGAAGACATTGCGGCCGGCAAGGCCATGAGCAAGGCCCCGCTCCCGGCCTGGGTTACCGACGGCCGCACCGGCGTGCACGGCAAGGACGGTGCGTACTCCGCCAGCGCGAACGCCGACAAGCCGCGCTCGCAGCACCCGGTATATGCACGCCAGTTGTTCCCCAATCCCATCCTTGGGGAAAAGTTCGACCAGGGCGTCACCGTATGGGAAAACGATGGCGTGCGGTTGTGGACGCTGGGCAACGACAACATCGGTATTCTGTCGTTCAAGACCAAGATGCACACGGTCAACGATTTCGTGCTGGACGGCGTACAGGAAGCCATCCGGATCGCCGAGCAGAAACTGAAGGCGGTGGTGCTGTGGCAGACGTCCGAGCCGTTCTCGGCCGGTGCCGACTTGAAAGGTGCGCTGGCGCTGTTGCAAGCCGGGCAATTCGACAAATTCGAGCGCATGGTGGCGAACTTCCAGCGCACCAGCATGGCCATCAAGTACTCGCTGGTGCCGGTGGTGTCCGCCGTGCGCGGCCTGGCGCTGGGCGGCGGTTGCGAATTCCAGATGCACTCGGCACGCACCGTTGCAGCGCTGGAAAGTTATATCGGCCTGGTCGAAGCCGGCGTCGGCTTGCTGCCTGCCGGGGGCGGTCTGCACGAGCTGGCCATTCGCGCCGCCCATGCCAATCCGGAAGACCCGTTCGCGGCGCTAAAGAAAGTGTTCGAGACCGTCGCGATGGCCAAGGTTTCCGCCAGCGCACTCGATGCACAGCGCCTTGGCTTGCTGCGCGACAGCGATGTGGTGGTGTTCAACCCCTACGAGCTGCTTTACGTCGCCAAACAAGTGGCCGGGTCGCTGGCTGCAAGTGGCTACCGTCCGCCACTTCCCGCGCGGGCCATCCCGGTGGCAGGCGATGTGGGCACGGCGACATTCAAGGCGTCGCTGGTCAACATGCAGGCCGGCTACTTCATCTCCGAGCACGACATGGAGATTGCCACGCGCATCGCCGACACCTTGTGCGGCGGCGTGATCGAGCGCGGCTCGCTGGTCGACGAAGAGTGGCTGCTGGCGCTGGAGCGCAAGCATTTCGTGGAGCTGGCCAGAACCGAAAAAACCCAGGCGCGCATCGCCCACACCATGACCACGGGCAAACCGTTGCGCAATTGAGCGCATGTCCGTCGAGCCGTCGTTCCGACCCAGGCCGGGATGACGATCAAAAACCAAAGTGCGTCGCCGCGAATCGCGCAACGCAATGGAGCAAGCATCATGAGCAAACAAATACAAGACGCCTACATCGTCGCCACCACGCGCACGCCGGTGGGCAAGGCGCCACGCGGCATCTTCCGCCACACCCGCCCGGACGACATGCTTGCGCACGTGATCCGTGCGGTCATGGCGCAAGCGCCTGGCATCGACCCCAAGCGTATCGCCGATGTCATCATCGGCTGCGCCATGCCCGAGGCCGAGCAAGGCATGAACGTGGCCCGTATTGGCTTGTTGCTGGCCGGCCTGCCTGACAGCGTGCCCGGCGTCACCATCAACCGCTTTTGCTCATCGGGGCTGCAAGCCGCGGCGATGGCTGCCGATCGTATCCGCCTGGGTGAAGCGGACCTGGTGCTTGCCGGTGGCACTGAAAGCATGAGCATGGTGCCGATGATGGGGCACAAGGTTGCCATGAACCCGGCCATCTTCAATGACGAGAACATCGGCATTGCCTACGGCATGGGCATCACGGCGGAAAACGTCGCCAAGCGCTGGAAAGTCAGCCGCGAGCAGCAGGACGCGTTTGCCGTCGAAAGCCATCGTCGCGCGCTGGCCGCGCAAGCAGCCGGCGAGTTCAAGGCGGAGATCACCCCATTCCCGCTGGACGACCATTACCCGGACCTTGCCAAACGCAGCATAAAGACGGATAGCCGGCTGATTGAAAATGACGAAGGCCCGCGCGCGGGCACCACGCTGGAAGTACTCGCCAAATTGCGCACCGTGTTTCGCAACGGTCAATTGGGCGGCACCGTCACCGCCGGCAACTCCTCGCAAATGTCCGATGGCGCCGGCGCCATGCTCCTGGCCAGCGAACAAGCCATCAAGGACTACAACCTCACTCCGCTGGCGCGCTTCGTCGGCTTTTCGGTGGCCGGGGTACCGCCGGAAGTGATGGGCATCGGTCCACGCGAAGCGATCCCGAAAGCGCTGAAGCAAACCGGCATCGCGCAAGATCAACTGGACTGGATCGAGCTGAACGAAGCGTTCGCCGCGCAGGCGCTGGCAGTCATCGGTGACCTGCATCTGGATCCGTCAAAGGTCAACCCGCACGGCGGCGCCATCGCCCTGGGGCACCCGCTCGGCGCCACTGGCGCCGTACGTATCGCCACCATGGTGCATGGCATGCGCGCGCGCAAGCAGAAGTACGGCATGGTCACGATGTGCATCGGCACCGGCATGGGCGCCGCCGGGATCTTCGAGATGGTGTGACGCTGCGGTCCGGCATTCGGCCTTCCCGGAACGCCGGGCCAAGTGTCCTGAAACAACAAGGGCGCCGCAGCAATGCGACGCCCTTTTCCTGCTGCACCGTCGGCGCACAGCGGTTCAGCCCAGCGGGAGCCGCTTCTTCAGTCGGCCGCCACCTGGTTTGGGCGGCGACGCCAGGTCATGCTCGACAGCACGCCATCACGGCGAATCAGCCCGTGATACAGCGCGGCAGCCATGTGCCCCAGAAACGTCACCAACAGCAGCAGCGCAAACCAGGTATGCAAGTGCCGCAACACCGCAAAGCCTACCGGACCGGTCGGAAAAATCGGTGGCAACCGCAGCGACGCGCTGAGCATCACCGGGTAGCCGCCAGCAGACAGCATCGCCCAGCCGATCAGCGGCAGCGCCAGCATGAGGAAGTACAACAGCCAGTGCGACGCGTAGGCGGCCAGCTTCTGCAACGCGGGCAGATCCGCCGGCAGCGCAGGTGGTGGGTTTCGCCAGCGGACCACCAACCGCACTGCGGCCAGCAACAGGATCGCGATGCCGAGCGGTTTGTGCAAATTCACCAGCCACTCATGGCGTGTGGATACCGACGCCACCATGCCGATACCGACGAACAACATGATCAGGACCATCGCCGCCATGAGCCAGTGCAGCACGCGCGCGGCGGGTACAAACATGTTTGGGACGGGCGTCATGGCTGCTGCTCCGGCTGCGGACGCGCGGCAGGCGTGCTGGGCAAGTGGGCTTCCTCGCTGGTGCGACGCAGGTAGGAATTGGCATAGACGGCCGAACGCGTCGCCAGCAACGGATCGTCGGAACCGGCGATACCGTCGGGCAGCACCAGCGGGTCGTAGTTGATATCGCGGCACTCGCCGCTGTCCTGCGGTTCGGTGCGGTTGAGCACCAGCGTGCCGGCATTGATGCTGGGGCGATCATCCGGCCACGCTTTGGATGCATCGTTGGTCGGGTCGCCCGGATTCGCCAGCGTGATCTGCAGATGCCAGCGTTGCGGACCTTGCGCCAGACGCCGGGTCAAATCGGTTGCCAGATAGTTCCCATCACCCGCCTTGTCCATCTCGTCCGCTGCGCCGGGCGTGGCCTTCGCCTCCGGCACCATGCGCCAACGCACCGGCTGTCGCGCGCCATTGGCGGCGGTGAGCACAAACGCGTTGAGACTCCAGTAACTCTCGGTGACATAGCTTGCCGACGGTTTGGCGGTTTTTGCCCAGGCGCGGAACGGTGCGGTTTCCGGATGGGCGGCGTTGAACGCAGCCACTTTCACCGGATCGGGTTTGCCCGTGGCGGGAACCGGTCGGCTCGCCTGCAACTGGGCGTAGAACGCCTCGGGTGTGCCGACTGCAAACACCGGCATGCTGTTCATGCCGGTGCGCCACTGTTGACCGTTGGCGAGTGCAAAGCGCAACGCCATGCTGCGGATCGGCACGCTGCTGTCTGGCGCATACGGGTTGCCGCCGGGGATCGCGAAGCGCCCCACCACCGGTGTGCGGCCGCGCGCAAACACCTGTGCCACCGAATAAGTCTGCGCCGCGCCGTCGCTGTCGAAGTAGCCGCTCACGCAGACGCCCTTGGCATGATTGCGGCGATAGCCGGCAAACGTGCCCGCGTTGTCCTCTAACTGGTCGACCAGACGTTCCGGAGTGAGCCGCTTCGGCGTCAGCCAGCCACCCACGTACGCAAACGCGCCAACAGTCCCCACGACCACAGCGGCAATCAGCAGCCATGCGCCAAGGCGATGGTGCGATGGTGTTGTTGGTGCGAGCGAATCCTGCATGATCATCTCCGGCGGCCGGGTGGTGGCGTGCGCGTGAAGTACGGTTCGCCGCCTGAGTCATTGGCGTATTCGCCACAAGGCAACGTCCGGTTACGTCTCTGACGGCAAACCAGCAGTTACGACCCACCGTGACGCGTTGAACGCGCAGTGCCAGGGCGATGGAGGCAATCTCCGCTACCTGCCCCTGCGGGCATCGGCAATGGCCGGCCCGCCCGCCGCCACGCAGTCCTGCCTTGGCGGTCAGCCAGCTCTTGGGGACAGTCACACGGCGGCGGTCAAGCGCGGGAAAGCAACCGGCCGCCCATCGCGGCATTGATCGCGACCACCACGGCCACCGCCAGCGCGTGGGTCAACAGATCGGTCGCGGCGGAATTGGTGGCGTGACCGATTTCCAGCAGTGCGGCCGATGCCGCGGCACTGGCCAGTCCAACCAACACTGCCGTCAGCACCGGCCGCAACGGGCAGGCGCGGCGCAACAGCACGATCAACAGCGCGGAAAGCGGGATCGACAAACCAATGATGAAGAGCAGGCAATCGGTGGACTGCTGCAACGCGGCAACCTGCGGGTCCGGCGTGAACCATACGCGCAGACAACCCAGCCCGCTCGCCCCCAGCCACAACAACGCCGCGGGCAGCGGCAGCCACGCCCACGTCACGCGGCGACCCGGCACCGCCAGCGCAAACGCGGCCCACGCCGCACACACGGCAGTCACCGCCGCGCCAAGACCCGCCCAGCCCAAATCCGGCGCAGCCAGCCAGCGCTGCAGCATGCCGCCCGGGCCGTAATGCAGCAGCAAGCCCAGCGCGATGGCCACCACCAGCAGCAGCCAACCCAGCGTGCGCCGCCACGGTGGCGCCAACCGTTGCACCGGAATCAGTGCGCTGCCGAGACGGTTGATCAGCGCGGTATGCAAAAGCGGCTCGGACATGATCTCAAGGCTCTCCATGGAAGTGCTTGCGCAAGGCTTGCAATGCGCGGTGCAAGTTGACCTTCAGCGCCCCAGTACCCCGTCCGGTCAATTCGGCCGCCTCGTCCAACGAACGTTCGCGCAGGCCAAGCTGCTCCACCGCCTCGCGCTGACCGGGCGGGAGTCGGTCTACCGCCGCGCGCAGGCGTTGCGCGCGTTGTGCGCGTTCGGCCCCGACGCTGGCATCATCGCCGGCGGGCTGGCGCTCCAGGGCAAACTCGTCGTGCAACTCGCGGCGATCGCGCCGACCGCTGCTGCGCAACGCATCAATCGCGCGACGGCTGGCGATGGCGTTGAGCCACGCATCGTACGAGCGCGCCGGATCAAATGTGTGGCGCACCCGATGCACGGTGATCAGCGTTTCCTGCACCACATCATCCAGGTGATCCCGCGCCACGCCCCGTCGCCTCGCCGCGGTACGAATCAACGCGATCGAGTCCGCCAACAGCTTTTCATACACGCGACGATCACCCGCCTGGGCCGCAACCATCCATCGCGTCCGGCGTTGTCCGGGCGACTCCTCGGCGTTGGCGGACTCAACAGGCACGATATTCAGGTGACTCACCCAGCCAGGCAGCGCATCATCAAACGCCATCGTGGCGGTAGTGGTCAAGGTGCGCGACATCACCGCTCCACATGAACGAGTATCCAAC
>DATCWU010000150.1:0-1173 GCA_036566165.1 Rhodanobacter sp.
CCATACCAGGGCGGCACGAATCCGTTCAAGGCTTTGCTCGCGCAATGGAATCCAGCGGACTTTGTGCCGGCGAAGTCGCAACCGCGCAGCGGACAGCAGGACAAGGTGTCGACAGCGGCCGGTAGTGGCAAGGCGGAAGTAACTCGCACGTCAGGCGCTGCGGAATTCTTTGCTGACGCGGCGACGCCTGCCGACACCGCGTTTTACGGGGATTTCTATGCAGGTACCACGTCCATCGAGGCAGCCGATGCGGAAGGTTGGGTCGTGTCCGTCACCCCCAGTGGCGGCTGGGTGCCGGCGGTGATTGCCGGGCATACCGGGATTGGCCTGAGCCAGCGCGCGCAGAGTTTCGTGACCGACGCGAAGGATGGTCCGTTCAACGTGATTGAACCCGGCAAGCGGCCGCGCGTCACCCTGACCCCGACGCTCGCGCTCAAGGATGGCGCGCCATATCTCGCCTTTGCCGTGCAGGGTGGCGATTCGCAGGATCAGAACCTGTTGCAATTCTTCCTCAACGTCACGGAATTCGGCATGACCGTGCAGCAGGCAGCCGAGGCTCCCAACTTCAACAGCTACCAGATGCGCTCGTCGTTTGGTCGGCACGAGACGGAGCCCGGCCGCCTATTGGTCGCGACTTCCCTGCCAGACGCCACCCGCGCGGCGCTGCAAAAGATGGGTTACCAACTCGAATACATGCAGCGTACGTCGGGACCGATCAACGCTATCCAGTTCGACACCAAACACCACAGCATGTGGGGTGGCTCCAGCAATCACGGGGAAGATTACGGCATCGCGTGGTGAGGCCCGGCACGCCGCGCGCAAGCGGCGTCAGCGTGGTGTCGCGCCTGCAGCTGCGTGCGGAAGTTCGGGAGTGGGCAAACTTGTCCCCGTCGACGCCTGCAGCAGTGGTACCGGCCGCTGCTTGGTGCCGGTCAGCTCCGCGACAGTCTGTTCGATATTGCGTGCAATGAAATGGTCGAAGTAGCTCCACGTGCCGTAGATGGCCTGCAACTGCTTGCGCACGTTTTGCTGCAGCGTGTTTCCAGCTTCGCCCTTGTTTTGATCGGTGGTAATTGCATCACGCAACGTCACCAGATAGTCACGAAAGGCGCGCACATCGGCAACCTGGCCTGACTCACCGTGTCCCGGTACAAACGTGGCGGCGGGATAATC
>DATCWU010000151.1:0-2267 GCA_036566165.1 Rhodanobacter sp.
GAATCGAGAGTCGGGAATCGATGACCGTGCGTTGCCCCATTCCCGATCCCACTCCCACGCCGGCGCCATGACAGATCCCCACAGCGACAGCACGCCTTCCATCCATTCCGACCGGATCCTCATCCTGGATTTCGGCGCGCAGTACACGCAGTTGATCGCGCGGCGCATTCGCGAGATCGGGGTGTATTGCGAGGTGTGGGCGTGGGACCACGATCCGGCCGAGATCGCCCGATATGGCGCCAAGGGCATCATCCTCTCGGGCGGTCCGGAATCGACCACCGAGGCCGGTGCGCCGCGCGCTGCACAACAGGTCTTCGACGCCGGCCTGCCGATCCTCGGCATCTGCTACGGCATGCAGACCATGGCCGCGCAGCTCGGCGGCGAAACCGAAGCCGCGGATGCGCGCGAATTCGGCCATGCAGAAGTCGAACTGACCGCCCATGACAGCCTGCTCGATGGCCTGAAGGATCATCCGGGTTCGCCACCGCGGCTGGATGTCTGGATGAGCCACGGCGACCACGTCGCCAAGGCGCCGCCGGGTTTCGTCGTGACCGCGCGCACCGACCGCATTCCGGTCGCGGCGATGGCGAACGAGGACAAACGCTGGTACGGCGTGCAGTTCCATCCGGAAGTGACGCACACCAAGCAGGGCGAGGCGCTGCTCAGGCGTTTCGTCGTGGACATATGCGGCTGCCAGACGCTGTGGACTGCGGCCAACATCATCGACGACCAGATCGTTCGCGTGCGCGCCCAGGTCGGTGACGACCGCGTGTTGCTGGGCCTGTCCGGCGGGGTCGATTCGTCAGTGGTCGCGGCGCTGCTGCATCGCGCGATTGGCGCGCGTCTGACCTGCGTGTTTGTCGACACCGGGTTGCTGCGCCAGGGCGAGGGCGATCAGGTGATGGCGACGATGGCGTCTGCCGCCAGCGAGCAGGGCATGGGCGTGCGGGTGATCCGCGTCAACGCTGCCGATCGTTACTTTGCCGCGCTGGCCGGCGTCACCGATCCGGAAGCCAAACGCAAGATCATCGGCGGCTTGTTCGTGCAGATTTTTGACGAGGAGTCCGCCAAGCTGGCAGCCACTGGTGGCGCCAGCGTGAAGTGGCTGGCGCAGGGCACGATCTATCCTGACGTCATCGAGTCGGCTGGCAGCAAGACCGGCAAGGCCCACGTCATCAAGAGCCATCACAACGTCGGCGGCCTGCCGGCACACATGCAGCTCAGCTTGCTCGAACCGCTGCGCGAGCTGTTCAAGGACGAAGTGCGTCGCATCGGTGTCGCCCTGGGGTTGCCGCGCGCGATGGTGTATCGCCACCCGTTCCCCGGGCCGGGCCTGGGCGTGCGCATTCTCGGCGAGGTGAAGCGCGAGTATGCCGAGTTGCTGGCGCAAGCGGACGCAATCTTCATCGATGAGTTGCGCCAGGCCGATCTGTATGACCAGACCAGCCAGGCGTTCGCCGTGTTCCTGCCGGTCAAATCCGTGGGTGTGGTGGGTGACGCGCGCGCCTACGAGTGGGTGATTGCGTTGCGCGCGGTGGAAACCATCGACTTCATGACGGCCCGCTGGTCGCGTCTGCCCTACGAGTTTCTCGGTACTGTCTCCGCGCGCATCATCAACGAGCTGCGCGGCGTATCCCGCGTGGTATACGACATCAGCGGCAAACCGCCGGCCACGATCGAGTGGGAGTGATGGCTGCCACGTGCGTACGATCGGTTTGCATCGCAGGCAACGCGGTCGGCAGCGTCATTTGCAGGTTGGTCTTGCGGATACCACGCGCGCGTGAGTGATCAAGAGCCAGTAGTGGAACGGCCGTCGCCGGCCACGGATGTGGAGTACATGCGCCGCGCGTTGGAGTTGGCGCTGCACGCCCGTGATGCCGAGCACGAAGTACCCGTCGGTGCGGTGTTGGTGCACGATGGGGTGGTGGTCGGCGAAGGGTGGAATCGCAACATCACGCTGCATGATCCGACGGCGCATGCCGAGATCCAGGCGCTGCGGGCTGCGTGCGCCAGGCTTGGCAACCATCGCTTGCCGGGCGCGACCCTGTACGTCACGCTGGAGCCTTGTGTGATGTGCGCCATGGCCTTGATCCATGCGCGTGTTGCCCGCGTGGTGTATGCCGCCACCGATCCCAAGACCGGTGCTGCCGGCAGCAAATTCGATACGCTCATCAGCGCGCAGCACAACCATCGGGTGGAAGTATCCGGTGGCGTGCTGGCGGCTGAGTCCGGGCTGTTGCTGCGCGAGTTTTTCCGCTCCCGACGCT
>DATCWU010000164.1:0-1512 GCA_036566165.1 Rhodanobacter sp.
CCGCCTGCCAACTGGCCACGTCATCGGCGCGCCGCTGCAACTGGCTGAAGCTGTCACCCCACAGGCGCGTGGCCGCAGCGCCACGCAAGGCCGGCAAATCGTCGGCGTGCGCCACGGCGTACAACACCACTTGCAGCTCGCGGGCAATGTCGGTCTGGAACACGCTGGTGCGCGACGAGCTCACGCAGGGCACGCCGCGCTGCGCCAACAAATTACGCAGGTCGCTGATGTTGCGGCTGGGGGGCCGCAGCACGGCGATGTCCGAGGGCCGCACCAGGTTGCTGCCGATACGATGCTTGCCCGATTGCAGCAGCTCGGCAATCTGGTTGGCGCACACCCGCAGTGCCAGCGCGCAACGTTCGCCGGCCGACTGCGGCGCGACCGGCAGGTAGTGCATCTGCAGCGGTTGCGCGCACGGCTTACCGGCGATCGTATACGGCTGGTCGGCACAGCGGTCGCTGGCATGCACGCGCTGATACTCGATACGGTGGCTGGCATCGGCGCTGAGCACTTTGCCGGCGCTGGCGTAGAACTGATTGAACGCCTCAACCAGCGCCGGTGACGAACGATAATTGGTATCCAGCGTCAGGCGACCATCCGCATCGGCTTGTTCGGCCGCGCGCCGATAGGCATGGATGTCGCCGCCGCGAAAGCGATAGATCGCCTGCTTGGGATCGCCAATCATCACCAGCCGGCCACGTTTGCCACCGGCCCCATCGCGGTAGATCGCGTCGAGGATGCCGTACTGCTGGCCATCGGTATCCTGAAACTCATCCACCAACGCGACCGGCCAGGCACCGCACAGGGCATCGGCCAGCGGCCGCGCGCCACCCGTTGCCGACTCGCGCGCCAGCGCAGCGCTGACCTTGCCCAGCAATTCGTCAAACGTGAGTTGATGACGGGCCTGCAGGCGCGAGTGCATCTCCTGGCGCGCGAGGTTGGCGGCGGCGCGCCAGAAGCGACGTGTCGGTTGTTCGCGCAATACGTCCATGTACTCGGCGCAGCGGGCGGAGAATTCCGCGGCGGTGATGATGTCGGCGTTCTGCTTGCCGCTGGCAGACACCCCGGTCAGCGCTGGCGCGTGGCGCAACCCCTTGACGACCGGATGATTCGGCGGCACTTGCGCGTGACCGTCGATGACGTCGGCCAGCACGCTCCAGTAGTTCCGCAGCGAGCACGTCTTGGTGAAGAGCGATCCGTTGCCAACGAGCGCGCGCAGGCGTGGCGCCCACTCCCGCGGCAACATCTGTTCGATGTCCTCTGGCGTCAGCACGTCAAGCGTGGCACCCGGCGTCAGGCACAGCCGCAAGCCTGCGCGCAGGGTGGCCAGCGACAGGTCGATGCCGGCTTCCTGTTGCAACACTTGCAGTTCGTCGCTGCCATCACCTTGCTGCAAGCGGCGCCATACATCCTGCACCACCTCGTCCAACAGCGTTTCCCCGGCGACCATGTCACCCAAGGCAAACGTCACCCCGCAGGCGAACGGATAATCGGCGAGCACCCGTCGGCACA
>DATCWU010000166.1:0-14249 GCA_036566165.1 Rhodanobacter sp.
GTACGCGTACTGCGTGAGTGCCGGGCTGGTGTAACTTGCGGTCCCCGAGGTCAGTGTCGCGGTGTATTGCGGCTGCGCCTGCGGGGCAAACGCTGATGTGTTCTCGACAATGATGTCCGTACGCACCTGGCCCACGGTGCCTGGCGTGGTGCCCGCGTAGGCACGTACCGCGAAGTAGATCCTCAGGTTCGGGTTGGGGGTGCCGTCTGCCGCGGTCACGAGGCCATTCACCACCCATTCGCTGGATAGCGGGCCGGAGAGCCACACTTTGCACTGTGTCCCCCACGGCGCGCACGTATTGGCGCTGCCGGCAGCTTGCAGCAGCTTGCGAGCGTTGGCCGAATAGGGCTTGCCGTCGACGGTGAGCGCCACCTCGGCGTCGTAGTTTGTCGCCAGCAGTTGCGACAGGACGATCGGGGCGCTCTGCCCCGTCTGACTGGGTCCGGCGGCCAGCGTCAAAGGTAACTTCGCACTGCCCGGCAGCGACGGCACCATCACCGTCAGCACCGCGTGGCGCAGGCTACCATCCGGATTGGTCGCCTTGGTGTCCACCTGCAAGGTTATCGGCTGGCCGTTGAGGCTGGCGGTCAGCGCCGCATCGCCGGGTACATCGCCAGCCTTGAAGACCTGGCCGAAAGTGACCGGTACGTTGCCCTGCGCTTGCGTGGTCTGACTGACCACATTGTCAGTCACCACCGTTGCCGCGTGCGCATGCGCCACAGCCAGCAGCAACACAACGCCGGTAAACGCACCCAGCAACTTGCCTATGTTCCGCAGATGCCGATCCCCGTGAATTGCCGGGCAAAATTGCTGGACGGTACTCATAGTGATTTTCTCTGCCTTGCATCGCATGAATGATCGCGAGCCCCATCCCATATGAGGCTCGGTTCAAAAGACACAGCCGCCCCACGACCGTGAAGAACACGGCCTCGTTCAAGCTGTTTTTTCCGTCTTGTGGAACGTCCGTCTTGTCGGAACGGCGCGCACGTAGCCGCCCAAACCGTTGGCGGACGATACCGTGAAGAGTTCGTGACGAACCGTGACACCCATCACGCCTTGACTGATTCAGGCGCTCGCCCCATAACCTCGACGCATTGCGTATCCAGCACAAATGGAGATCCAAATATGCTAGCAATGCTCCAGTTTGAAATGTTTCCCACCGTCACACAGAGTGACTTTTTTATTGATTAGATCGCTATACGAGACGTTTCAGCTACGTCGAACTTACTACGGGGGCCGACCACTAACTTTAGGTGTCACCAACTTCGACGACGCGATTGCCGTGCTCATTGATACTCGCGCGAATCCCGGCGGATCGACTTTTTCGGGTCGGGCCTCGTCTTGCCCATCCTCTCCCACGCACCATGACTCGGCCGCAGATAATACGTCACAAAAATTGCTGCCCGAAAACAGATAGGACATTACTTTCGCAAAGAGCTCGGCCTTGGTGGTAGCCGATCAAAAAGCTTCGGCGCAGCGATCCACGTCGCGCCACTGCAGCGAGTGGAGGTAATGCATCGTCGATATCGACATTTGGTCAGGAACGTCCCCGTCAGTCCGGGAACAAAACAGGCAAGGTGAGCATTCATTCGACAGCGAGACCACTTATCCGTCTTGTACGAGCGTGGTCGCCGCCCCCGCGCGCATGGCCCCACAGTTGTAGAGATCACAGGCATGCCTCCATGACAGCAATTCTTTCAGCAATGGCGGTTGACGTTCGGTTCAATTTTTCCGCGAACACTTATTACCGACACAGCTTCGAAATTACCTTTATGCACATTTGAATATCAAAGTGACGCGTCTGGAGGATAAATGACATTGATCTACGCCAAGCACGATTTACGGACCCCACCACTAGATCCTGACAGCGAATGAACTGCTCGGACACCTTGGGCCGCTGTCTCGATCCGAACCGTATATTCTCCAGAAACGACTGACCAATCACCCGACAATCGCCGCTTCCGGACCGCACGCGATGTGCATGAAAACACCCGTTCAGGCATATGCGTTAGCGGCCTGACCTGTGCAGGATTTGCGGGGTTGTTACAAGGTCGCCCGAACATCTCGTCTCGATATTCCGCCTGCCTGCCGCGACGGCGGCGGCTGCCGCCGACAATCTCGCGGCGGGCGGTTTCGCCGGCTCGATAGACCCACGACCGGTACACTGGATAATGCTGTGCGCAAGGATCTGCGCTACGCCGCTGTCGATTACCTTGAATATCCCGGTTCCAAGCGACCATTCACGGGTGTCCGTCTGCCGCATTGGATGGCGGCGCTTGAACTATGTCTGCAAGCGCATTGCGTTTTTTCGGACTTCCCGTCTGTGGGCTGGGATGCTGTCAGCACACCTGACGGCCCCGTCTTGATTGAGGGCAACCACGATTGGGATGCACAACTGGCACAGCAGCCCGGCTACCGCCCTTGGGAAGCACCCGGTTCGCCGAAGTCACCATTCGTTTTGTAAGCTGACGCCACATTCGCTGAGAGCACTGATCGGCACCACAGCGCGAGTACGTTGTAACGCCACCCCGTCCCGCACCAAGACGTCGAGCCGTTGAATATCGCAGGCAGGAGCTTATTTTGTGGTGCCGCCCTGCTCGCGATACAGCTTTTCCGCGGCTTGCTTGTCCGGAAAATCGACGCCGGATTTCTGCAGCGCCTCAAGCGTGGTTCGAGCGCCAGCTTTGTCGCCAGTGCGCGCCTGGGCCACGGCCAAGTGATATTGGATCATCGGCCCTTTTGGCGCCGCCTTGGCCGCCTTCACCAGGATCGGCAACGCGGCCTTGGGCTGGTTGTCGGCGATCAGCGCCCACGCATAGGTGTCCGCAATGCCGGGCGATTGCGGCGCCAGTTTGTAGGCCCGCTCGGCCAGCGCCAGCGCCTTGGGGTCGTGCTGTTCCGTGTAAATCCAGGCGAGGTTGTTGAGCGCGCCAATATTGGCCGGGTAAGCCTTCAATACCAGTTCGTACTGGCTGGCAGCCAGCGCATTTTGCGTGTGGTCCATGTAGTACTCGGCCAACAGCAAGCGTGTGGCGGCATCGTCCGGATGTTTGGCCAACCAGTCGCGCAGTACGCGTTCCGGTTCCTTGGCCCCGCCCTGGCTCAGGGCCTGGAAACTCTTGATCACCAACGGCCGCCCGTAAGTGATCTTCAATCCCTGCGCATAGGCCTGGGCCGCCTTGCCCCAGGACTTGTCAGCCATGTACAGGTCGCCTTCCAGGGCAAAACCGGCGGCCTTGGTGGCGGATTGCTTTTGCAGCGTTTGCGCCAAGGCGACGGCGCCGCGCAGATCGTGACTTTGCAACAGCATGAGTGCCCGTAGCGTCACTGCTGTCAGTTGGCCCGGATCGGCCTTGATCACTTTGTCCAGATTGTCTGCGGCAGCCTTGGTGTCCTTGTTGAGGATCTGTGCGCGCGCCAGATTGGTGCGGTACAAGGGCACCTGCGGTGCGAGGTTCGTGGCTTGCTGCAGTGTTTTCAACGCCTCGCCGTGCTTGCCGGCGTTGAGTTCCGCCGCACCCAGGGCATTGAGCGCGGCCGGATTGCCGGGATCAGCAGTCACCAGCTGCCGGGCGGTGTTTACCGCCTCGTCGAATTGACCGCTATCGCTGTACAGCAGCACGAGCGCGACATACGCGGCAGCGGATTTCGGCGCCACACCAATTGCCTGCTTGAACCATTTGATGGCTCCCGCCTTGTCGCCTTGCAGCGTGGCGAGCTGGCCGCGCGCGGTCATGGCCACAGCGTTCTTTGGGTCGGCTTTCAACACCGTCTCATAACGGCCGGCGGCATCCGCGTAATGACCTTCGAGTGAATCCAGGCTGCCCAGACTCATCAGTGCGGCGACATTCTTCGGGTCCAGCTTGTAAGCCTCGGCATATTGGGCGCGCGCTTTGTCGCGCTGGCCGGCAGCAATCAGTGCGGTCCCGTACAGCAGGTGCGCGGTGCTGTCGTTTGGCTGTTTCTGCACCTGTTCGGCGGCGATCCTGGTCGCCTCGTCGGGGCGCTTCTCACTCACGTAGGCCATGACCAGCAGGCTGTTGCGTCGCGCCTCGACGGAGGCATCGCCAGCAGGCATCGCCTGCAGCAGGCGAACGGCTTCGGCGGCGTTGCCACTGGCGAGGGCTTTGCGAGCCGGCGCGAACCGGGTGTCGAGCGGACTGCTGGCAGGGGTTGCGGGGGTGGCCTCCGGCCCTGGTTGTCTGATGCCCGCAGCGGCTGCCCGCTGCAATACCGCCAGCAACTCGGTGTCGGACGGCGCGCCCGACAATGCCGGTCGCAGCGTGTCCAGCGCTTGGCGCGAGCGTCCTTCGCGGTAGAACGTCAACGCCAGCAATTTGCGGGCTTCGACATTCTTTGGGTCCACGCCCATGACGTTGCTCAGCGCCATTTCCGCCTGGCCGTAGTTACCCTGTGCGTAGTTGATAGTACCCATGAGCATCTGCGCCTGGGCGTTATCGGGCGACGCCTGGAGGACCTGCTGAAGCTCGGAAACCGCATCGTCCAGCTGTCCTTGCTTGTACAGCACCACGGCGCGCAGATAGTGGGGGTACGGCTGCCGCGGCGACATCTTCTCCAGCGTTTGAATGGTAGCCAAGGCCTGGTCGAGACGATTCTGCTGCGCCTGCACATTGGCCAGCCGGGACAGCGTGTAAAAACGCTCTTGCGGCAGCCAGTCGGGGTGCTTGAGACCCAGTACTTTCTGGTAATCCGCTTCGGCATCGACGAAATTCCCGCGGTCAAACGCCAGATCGCCCCGCATGACCAGGGCCTGCGGATTTTCCGGCGCTGCGACAAGTGCCTGTTGCACGTAGTTGCCCGCGGCATCCGCATCAGCGCTGGTCAGTTTGGCCAGCCCGACAAGCGCGCCTGGATCCTTGGGCTCCAAGGCTAATGCGGCCTGATACGACTGCTTCGCCTGGTCAAGCTGTTTCAGGCCGAAATAGGCGTCGCCGCGTAGCACATCGGCACGCACCTTGACCTTGGGCTCGAAAGGCTTGGCGGGAGACAGGGTTTCGAGCAACTTGTCGTATTGGTGCGTCACCAACAATGCGCGTCCCATGGGGATCGCCCAGCGGGCTTCCGCAACGCCGTTCGCCTGCGCATTTTGCAGGTCGTTCAGGGCACTTTGGGGGTCGCCGAGCAGCAGCGAAGCCTGGCCGAGGAGCAACCAGGCGTCACCGTTCTTGTTGTCGCGCTGGAGGACTTTCTTGGCTTCGATGTAGGCGGCACGATACTGCCCGCTTGCCTGGTATTTGAGCCCTGCATCCAAGCCACTGCGTCCGCTGGCCAGACCGCAGCCGCTCACCAACAGGCTGGCGCAAAGCAGCATCAAGCCGTGGCGAACGGCCCAGGTATTCAGCTTGATCAAGCGCATATCTTCACCCTCGGTTTGCCCGGCAACACACGCAAAGTCAACCGCTGTCTGTCGGTTTCTTCAAGCCATACTTCTGCAAAAGATCATAGAGCGTCGGCCGGCTGACCCCGAGCAGGGCCGCCACCCGCGAGAGATTGCCACCCGCATTGGTCATGGCCTTTTCGATGGCACGCTTTTCTGCCTCGGCCCGCACCTGGTGCAGGCTCGGGACATCCCCGCCGCCGATCGCAGGCAGGTGCAACGCGTCAAGCCCGATTTGCTTGCCATCCGCCATGATGACTGCGCTGTTAACGGCATTCTCCAGCTCGCGCACGTTGCCGCGCCAGGGATATGCCTCAATCGCCTTGAGCGCCTTGGCGGTAAAACTGCGGACTGCACTCCCGTGACGATTGGCAGCCTGCTCCAGAAAATGCCGCGCGAGAGGCACCGCGTCGCCGGCTCGCTCGCGCAGCGGCGGAAGTCGGATGCTCACCTCGGCGATGCGGTAAAACAGATCCTCGCGGAATTTCCCTTCACGTATCAGCGCCGGCAGGTCCTGATGCGTGGCGCAGATGATGCGCACGTCCACCGGAATCAATTCGCGTCCGCCGATACGCTCCACCACACGCTCCTGGAAGAAACGCAGCAACTTGGCTTGCAGCGCAATCGGCATGTCGCCAATCTCGTCAAGCAACAGGCTGCCATTGACGGCCAGTTCGATCTTGCCCTTGGTTTGCTTGTGCGCACCCGTGTAGGCGCCCTTCTCATAGCCAAACAACTCGGCTTCCAGCAGGGGTTCGGGAATGGCGGCGCAGTTGATCGCCACGAATGGCCCGTCACGCCGTGCGCTCAGGCGATGCACCGCGCGCGCGAACAGCTCTTTGCCGGTGCCGGTTTCGCCAAGCAGCAAGACGGTGGCGCTGGACGGGCTGACTTTCTCCACCAGTCGGCAGACGTCAAGCATGACTTCACTGCTGCCGATGATGCCCTCGAGCGCCGCAGCCGACTGGCTTCGGAGCTTGCGGTTTTCGGCCTCCAGTTCGTGTACCCGGAAGGCGCGGCTCACAATCAGGCGCAGGACTTCCAGATCCAGGGGCTTGGAGCAGAAATCGTAGGCGCCGCAGCCAATGGACTTGACCGCGTTGTCACGATCGCCGTTACCGGTAACCACGATAACCTTGGTGTGCGGCGCCTCCTGCAGAATCTCCGTGATCGCAGCGAAGCCCTCGGTGGTGCCGGCGGCATCTGGGGGCAGACCCAGATCCTGCAGCACCACCGCCGGCTCGTAGCGGCGCAGCAGGGCGAGCGCCGTTGGCCGATCACCGCCGATAACGACATCGTAATCGTCGAAGCTCCAGCGCAACTGGGTCTGCAGGCCGACGTCGTCCTCGACAATCAACAGGCAACGTCGCGCATCGCTCATGATGCGGCCCTCAACGTATCAGCGGCCGTTGCGTCGCCCGCAGGTTCCGCCAGCGGCAATTGGACGGTGAACACCGTACCCTGGCCCGGCGTGCTGTTCACGCTCATCGCTCCGCCAAGCGAATGCACGTACTCACGGGCCTGATAGGCACCGATGCCCATGCCCCGGCTCGCCTTGGTGGTGAAAAATGGCTTGAACAATCGGTTGCGGATGAAGTCTTCATCCATGCCGGCTCCGTCATCCTCAATGTCAATTGCGGCGTACCCGGATGCGCGTTTCGCCCTGAGCGTAACATGCCCATGAGCCGTCGCTGCGTCCTGCGCGTTGCGGATCACGTGCCCCAGTACCGTAGCCAGCTGATCGCCATCTGCGTGCACCCACAGATCGTCTGCGGACGGCTCGTACTCCGGTCGCGGCAACTGTGCGCGGCACTCGCCGAGCGCCTTGTCAATCACCGCGGCAAGCTGCACGCGGCCATGCGTGGCTGCTACTGCGTCGCCGCGCAACTGCTCGAGCAGCCGTGAGATACGCTGCACCGAATTTCCCACGGTCGTGAGCATGTCGTCCACGAACGCCGGATTGTGCTTGTGGCGCTCGGCGTTCTGCAGCAGCAATGATTGCTGGGCCGCGAGGTTCTTCAAGTCGTGCATCAGAAACGCGGTGAGCCGGTTGAAGCCCTCGAATTGGCGCGCTTCGGCCAGACGCTTCGCGTCGGCCGCTTGCGCCAAGGTGCCAGCCACCTGGCTGCCAGCAGCCCGCAGCAAGTCCGTGTCCTCCCAATCAAATGCGCGTGGTGCGCGGGCCTGCGCCAGCACCACAAAAGCAATGAGCCGGTCTGCGTGCACCAAGGGCACCACCAGCCACGCACGCGGCAGACTGGCCAATGCGGCCGGCGCGCGCAATCGTTCGTCGCCCAGCGGCGGCGACTCACCCAAATCGTAAATCCACCGGCGGTCCCGCATGAACTCAAGCGCCGGCTCGCGATGCGAAAACCGAAGGCCGGCCGGCGTGACCATGTTCCAGTGCGCCTCGGGCACGAATTCCTCCCCTTCACCGCGCATGAACAGCGTGCCGGCCGGGCTGTCCATGATTTGCGCCACAGCACGCACGGCGCGCAGCGGCAACTCGGTGTCGCTGGCCGTCAAAGTGGCCGTCAGCCGCAGCCATTCTTCGCGGTAGTCGTGGCGGAAACTGAAAAAATTCTTGTGCAGGAACATGCGCAGATACGAGCGGGCCTGACCGGAGAATGCGATCAGCAACATGAGCAGCAGCGCAAGGCAAACCAGGGTAATTTCCGCGACCCGGCCCCAGTCGCCACCGTACAGGCGGACGTAATACCCCCCGATTGCGGTAGCCATGATGTAGCACGCGACCACCAGCAGGGTGGTGGAATAGAACACCGCGCGCCGCGACACCCCGACCTGCAGTGACCACTCCGGGTTGCGTGCCGCGGCCACCATCAACAGCGGGACCAGCAACGCATCGATGAAACCGCGTGCCGCCCAAGCGCTCAGATTGAACTGCCGGTACAGCACCGCGTATGAATACAGGAAAATGTCGTAGGCGAACATCACGCCGAGCACGATCACCAGAAATTTGAGCGCCCAGCGCTGCCCCGGTTCAACATTGCGGTAGATCTGTTCGAGAAATACCACGCCGACTAGGGCTAGAACCAGCACGCCGATCAGCGGCAGGTTGACGCTGATGGGCAACGCGGTCGTTGGTGGCAACCCCGTCGCTGGCCACAGGCAATAGAGTGCAAGCACGATCCACAGCGCGTGCGCGACGCTGCGCAAACCGCGCAGCAGCCCGGACATCGGCCAGGCCCCGAACAGGGCGCTCACGAACACGAGCCAGGCGCCATAGCGCAACACCTCGGCCAGCAGGACCCAATTGACCGCCAGAGTTCGCTGCCACTCGACGTACGCAAGAAACGCGGCCCACACGATCGATGCCGCTGTGGCCAGTATCAGCAGGACGCCGGTACGCTGGCCACGCCAACTGACCGTCAGCAACACCGTGCCCACGAGGAACGCGACGGCGGCGGTCAGATAGCTGGCGATGACGATGATGTGCATAGTCGGACGATCCCCGGGCATGCCCCGGTTTGTCTGCGCTTACCCGGACCCGCGCGCGCTGCCGGACTCAGGCATTGTCCAGCCTGTGCTGAGCGGAGCGCTCGACAACGATCGCTTCTCCGGCAGCGTCGGTTGCGGCGCTCAGCAGGCGACGACGGATGTCGGCAGCCACTCGCGCCGCGGTATGCCCATCCCAGAGCTCGGGCTTGCGTCCGTGTGTCCAGTGCCCGGCCAGGATCTCGTCCACCGTCGGCGCCAGTTCACTGGCAGTCACCAGCCGATTGGTCCCTTCAGTGATCGTAATCGGGCGTTCGGTGGTGGTGCGTACCGTCAGGCACGGTATGTCGAGATACGTGGTCTCTTCCTGGATGCCACCCGAATCGGTGATGGCCAGGCGCGCGCCGCACACCACGTTCATGAAATCGACGTAGCCGAGTGGCTCGCTGACCTGCAGTCCCGGCGCTGCAGCCAGTTTCGCCCACAGGCCAAAGTTTTCCAGATTCTTGCGGGTACGGGGGTGCACCGGAAACACCAGCGGCAGCCTGGCCGCGATGCTCGTCAGTTGGCCGACCAGCGCCTGCAGCGGTGCGGCGGTGTCCACGTTGGACGGACGGTGCAGTGTCACCACGCCGTACTCGCGTCCGTCCAGCCCGAGCTTGTGCCGCTCGCCGCTGGCCTCGATGCGTTCGCGCATGAGTTCGTAGGAGTCGATCATGATGTTGCCGACGCGGGTGATCTTCTCCGGCGCCACGCCTTCGGCGGCGAGATTTTCATCACCGTCCGGCGATGGCGTCCACAGGATGTCGGCGATCACGTCGGTCACCAACCGGTTGATCTCCTCGGGCATCCGGCGGTCGCGGCTGCGCAGCCCGGCCTCCAGATGTGCCACCGGAACATGCAGCTTCGTGCCGACCAGGGCACAGGCAACCGTTGAGTTGACATCCCCGACCACCACGATCAGGTCCGGCCGATTCGCGATGCAGACGCCTTCGTACGCCAGCATCACCTTGGCGGTCTGTTCGGCATGGCTGCCGCTGCCCACGTCCAGATGCAGATCCGGCGGCGGCAACTTCAAATCGCGAAAAAAAGCGTCCGACATGTTCTGGTCATAATGCTGGCCGGTGTGCACCAGCCGCAGACGGCACCACGGCTGCTCACGCAACGCGTGGAATAACGGCGCGACCTTCATGAAGTTCGGTCGCGCGGCCGCGATCAAGTCAATCTTGAGCCGCTGCATGACGGAGTATCTCCATTGAGTTACCGCGTCCAGTGTAACAGCGGCGTTGCCTGCGTCTCGGGTTTTCTCGATGACCCCAATCTTTCCCCGGAGCATTCCCTATGACTACGAATTGCGGGCCGGTGCGGGGCAAAAAATGCGAGATAGAAAATAGCCCGCCAAAACGACGGGCCAAGTGTGATCGAACAGTTTTTTCAGTCCGTATCAAATCGCAGCAAAGGCCTGAATCAGACATCTTCGCGGCGGCGGCGCATCCCCGCGGCTACACCGATCATGAGAGCACCGAGGCCGAACATGCCGAGCACGGCAGGTTCCGGAACCGGATGCACCGATTCCACCAGCACGACAAAATCGTTGTAGTCCAGATCCGAGTCCGGGAACCGCTGATCTTCCCAAGCCAATATCCACTCGTTCGGCCCCCATATACCGCCCGCGAGCCCATTCAACGGCTTGATCTTGCTGCCGTTCCCTTCAAAGGCGAGCATGTGTGGCGTGCCGTTCGGATACGTGATATCGCCGGCTTCGTTCAGCGACGGCAACGAATAGAAGGTGCCGCTTGGAGTTGTCAGATAGAACCCGAAGTAATTGACAGTGCTGAAAGTGGCGCTTCCACCAGAGCCCAGGTTTACCTTGTAGTCGCCATTGCTGAAGACGCTCAGCATGGCCTGCCCGCCGTTTGACCCATTGGAAATGAGGGCCAGCTTGTTGTTGTGGTCGTTCGGGTCAAAAATGCCGAACACGTCATTACCCGCGTACCCGGCAATCTGCAGCAGGATGGTTGAAACGCTGCCGCTGGAACCGCCTACCGACCAGAACGGCTTTTGCGCCTGCTGGGTGTACGGATCAATGCCCGGACCAGCACTGAAAATACTGTTCGGATTAGTAGACGGTCCAAGGACGTCTTGCAAACCCGTCCCTGCGCCATCCTGGCCAACGGGAGCAACGCACACCGGCCCACCTTGCGTTTGCGTAACGCTAGCCGGTGCGGTCGGACAGATGGTGGCAAAGGCTTGGGACGCAAACAGACTCGCGGCGGCCAGGCCGACGAATCCGAGACACTGGTATGTCTTCATGACATGGTTCCCCTGTGAAGTCGCTGAAAGATGTAGCGTGCTGGGCCAAGCAAGACTTATGCCGCTGCAGATAAAGCCTTGTTTCACAATCACATTTACTTCCAGTGTTGCTTCCAGTACGACAAAAAAAGATAAGAGTTGTAAAAATTACCGACGGCGGCCGGCGCCATGACTCCAGCTCGCCACCGGACCTCCTAGCAGACATTGTTGCTTTGCGCCTTGCGCCCGCCGCTATTCAGGCCACCGCGAAACGTTTGCGGCGACTCTGCGCCAAGGTGTAAAGAATTCCGACATGCATCGCGGCACGGGGCGGCAGAGCAGCCAGGTAGCCAGTTGAGCTTGCGGCACCCTGTAGATGGACTGCTTCGTGTCCCCGGCATCCTGCGAGCACCTGGCGGCGAAAACGTATACGCCACGGCGGCGCTGTTTCCCCCGACTTGCGACTTTTCACGCGGCGTTCGACACGCTTAACGAGTCCGGGAGCTGTCATCCACGCGTTTGCGCGACAATTGCGCGTGTGGGCCGAGATCGGCACGCGTGTGGACGGTCGTGTGCTCGCTCACGTGCAATGCGACCCAGTTCAGAACGCGCGTGGAGGGAAACTCGTGCCGGTACGCCACAACCGCTATCAGCAACATGCCCACCGTCATCCAGGTGCGCACCGACGGTACTTTCGCCAGATGCCGCCAGACCACCGTCAGAAAGACCGCGGCGACCAGCGCGCCCCACAGCGCTCCCAACGCAACTTCCGCCAGGGAATGGTCGCGCAACATCCAACTGGAGATTGAAATGGCGAGGGCGAGACATCCGCCCAGCGCGAGCGCTACAACGCGAAGCCTGGTGCGATCGCGGCCGGTCACGAGTATGGCCGCTGCTGGCCAGAACAGGAACGACAGCGCCGCATGTCCGCTCAGGCCGATGAAATTCCAGCTCGCAGGGTGCCATCCCGACACCATGTACAGCACCTTGCTCAGCGCCGCGACGCCGCCCACCAGCAGCACGGCGACCAGCCACCACCAAGCAGTACGCCGGGTGGCGGGAATCGCGATCAACCACGCAAAAAGCAGCACCGTACACGGCAGCAGCACGGCCCCGTCGCCGAGGTAGATCAAGGCATGCCAGACACGGAGCATGGTCATCTCAAATCATTGCCTGATCGAGCGAAGCGGGCGGCCGGTAGCTACCTGCCAGCGGCACGTTGCGTACAAGGATGCAGGCGGCGGCATGAATCGCGCGTCACTGGCACGCGGGCGACCCCGTTGGCACGGCTTGAACCAAACCTGGGCCAGACCTCCACGGACCAGTTTGGACCGGTGGTCGCCGTCGGCGTGAGTCGCCCGACCCGGACCCGACGCTGCGGTTCAACTGCTGCCGATAGTTTCGCGCCACCCCGCCAATGCCCTACTTCGCGGGACACCCAGCCACGATTTCGCAAACCAGTCTCGGCCCAGTCCGCTGACGCGTGCAGGCTGGCGCTACTGAATTGCCTATACTGTCGTTGCAGAGAAATCTGTGACACAGCTCACCGATTCAAGCACGATGGAGCAAGCGTTTGAAGGCAGGGGCATTTTTCAGCGAACTCAAACGACGCAACGTATTGCGGGCGGGCGCCTTTTACGTCGCTGCAGTGTGGGCGCTGTCGCAGGGTCTGGCGCAGCTGTTGCCGGTGTTTGACGCGCCGAACTGGGTGACGCGCTGGTTCATCATCGCCTGCGTCATCGGCTTCCCGTTCTGGGTCGTCTTCGCGTGGTTCTACGAGTTCACGCCGACTGGACTGAAGCTGGAAAGTGAAATCGCGCCCGGCGAGTCAATTGCCCAGCATGTCGGCAAGCGGGCCGACCGCTGGATCATCGCCGTGCTGGTCGTGGCCGTGGTGCTGTTGGTCACCAACCAGTTTGTGCTGCATCGGGACGCGACCAGCACCGCAGACAATACCGATGCCAAGGCGATCGCGGCCGCGCTGGCGAATGTTCCGAACCAGTCGGTCGCGGTGCTGCCGCTCGGCAACGAAAGCGGCAATCCCAAGCAGCAATATTTTTCCGATGGTTTGTCCGAGGAACTGATTTCCGAACTCACCCAGATCGACGGCTTGAAGGTGATCGGCAAGTACTCCAGCTTCAAATTCCGCGACAGCAAAGACAGCCCGGCGCAGATTGGCGCTGCGCTGGGCGTGGCCAACCTGATCCAGGGTTCGGTATTCCAGCAGGGCAATCGCATCCGCGTGACGGTCGGCATGATCCGCGCCAAGGACGGCAGCAGCGTGTGGTCGCACAGCTACGACGAACAGTTGAATGACGTGTTCGCGATTCAATCGAAGATCGGTCAGGCCGTGGCGTCGGCGCTCAAGGTCAAGCTGCTGGGCAAGAAGACGCTGGTGGCGACCGACAAGCCACCCGGCGGCAATGTCGAGGCCTACCAGCTCATGTTGCAGGGGCGCGCGCTGGCACGGCAGGGCACTGCAGCCGGCTTCAGCCAAGGCATAGCGCTGTTCCAGCGAGCGCTGAAACTTGATCCGGAATACGCCTTTGCCTGGGGCTCGCTGTCCAATGCGCTGGTCAATCAGGCAGGCATCCTGACTGGCGATGCGCGCCAGCAGGCGTACGCGCAGGCTCGCGCGGCAGTGGACAGGGAACAAGCCCTGGCACCAGACGCGGCGTTTACCCACACCGATCGCGGTTACCTGAAGTTGATCGTGGACAATGATGCGGTCAGCGCGCTGGCCGAATTCAAACGGGCCCACGAACTGGAACCAAATGATGCCCGAAACATAAGTTACCTGGCCGTCGGACTGGCGAACACCGGGCAACTGCAGGCGGCAGTCGATCTGTTTCGCAAGGCGGTGGCCACCGACCCGCTGCACGCGGGCTTTTATGTCAGCCTGGGCAACGCGCTGTTGGGTCAACGTCAGCTCGATGCCGCCGAGCAGGCGATCCGCAAGACACTGGTTTTGCAGCCCGGTTATCCGGTGGCGTATACGCTGCTGGCCGAGATTGGCATCCTGCGTGGCGATGCCGCCGCCGCGCAGCGCGATGCCAAGCAGGAAACCGATCCGGTATACGGCCCATGGATACAGGCCATGGCG
>DATCWU010000185.1:0-16362 GCA_036566165.1 Rhodanobacter sp.
GCCTTGTACGCCTTGCCGGCGGTGGCCTGGATGATCGGTCCCACTTCCATGGCCTTGCGCGCGATCTGCGGCGGGTAATAGCCGGGCTTGGCGGCCATCTCCTGCACGTACTTGCCGGCAATGATGGTGGGCACGTACCACGTACCGTGCTGCTTCATCAGCTGCATGTCGGCCGCGTCCATGAACGTGCCGTGCTCGATGGAATCCACCCCGCCGAGGACAGCGCGGCGGATCGCCTCCGCCCCGTGCGCATGCGCGGCGACAGTCAAGCCGTAATCGTGGGCTGCGCTGACCACGGCCTTGATTTCCTCGATGGTCATTTGTGGGTTGTCGGCGCTGGCGCTCTCATCCAGCACGCCGCCGGAAGGCATGATCTTGATCACGTCAACACCGGCCTTGTAATGCAGGCGCACGGCTTTCCAGGCGTCTTCCGGGCTGTTGATGACGCCATCCTTGACTCCCGGATCGCCGGCCAGGTCCATGCGGTAACCGTCAGTGGGATCGGCGTGGCCGCCGGTGCTGCCAATCGCCTTGCCGGCGGTGAAGATGCGCGGGCCGGGCACGATGCCGGCGTTGATGGCATTGCGCAGGGCGATCGATTCGTAGTTGCCGTCACCCAGGTTGCGCACGCTGGTGAAACCGGCCAGCAAGGTGCGTTGCGCGTACGCGGTGGAACGGATCGCATAGTCGGCGGTGTTCCAGCGGAAGCGGTCGGTGTAGCCAGTCGGGCTGGTCTCGAATGTCAGGTGCGTGTGTGCGTCGATCAGACCCGGCAGGCAGGTGGCGTCGGGCAACTTGACGTAGCGAAAGTTTCCGCCGCTGGCGGTGGCGGCGTCCTGATAGGGCTTGATGTCCACGGCGCCTGCATGGATCTCGCGGATCCGGCCGGCATCGACGACCAGCGTCGTCGGGCCCAGCAACTTGCCGGCAACGGTGTCGAGCAGATGTCCGCATTGCACCACGCTGACGGCAGGTGCCGGCGCGTCGGCGGCCGATGCACTACATGGCAACGCCACGAGGCCGGCGGCAATCACGAGTGCAAGACGTGTGGACATGGCAACGCTCCGAGAATGGTCCCGCCATCTTGCGCGCGCGCGGCGCGGGTGGCGACCGTGCCGAAAGTCACTGGGTGTCGCGCGTTCCCCGGCGCCGCGCGCAGCGCGTCAACTACCCAGGCCGTGCGCGCTGGTGGCGGCGCGCTGTGGTCGGCATCGATTCAATCGTGGGGGTGCGCTTGCTCCGGGTAGAGGGCGTCGGTCGCGCTGTCGGTTGGCGCAAGGCCGGCCGGTGCGGTCGGCTCCACGTCGGGCGTGCTTGGCGGCCCGCCAGCGTCGGGCACATTGCCACCAGGTGTGATCTTGAGGATGGAGTGGCGTACTTCGCGCGACAGGATGACCCGTGCGTCGCGCACGATGTCCTCCAGCGCGCGGTCGTAGTCGAGCCTGCCGGCGTCGTCGGTCCACACCACGCGGCGCTCGCGCAGCTTGTGGATGAAGCCGCGGAACAACGCTTTGTCGAAGAACTCCGGACCCGACAATTCGTTGAGCAGGCTGAGGCGTTGAGCGGTGAGCGTGCACGCCATTTCCAGTTGCCCGGCGCTCATCGTGTGCGGGCCACTTTTGACCAGCGCGGCGACCGTGATGTAGTAACGCTCGAAGGTCTGGATGAGACTGCGCGCGATGATCCTGAGCTGAAACGCGCTGTCCTCCTGACCCGGGCTGCGTTCCAGCACACGCCCGTCGCCGCCGGATTCCAGCAGGCCCCGACGCACGAAGAAATCAATGGTTGCCTGCAATTGCGTGCTGAAGCCGTCTTCGTCCCACGGCAAATACAGCTCACCCTGGATGTATGGGTAAATGATGCGTCCCAGGCGCAGCACGGAGGCGCGCGATATGCGCCGGTTGTTCAGGAAACAACACGCCACCCACGCGCCGGTAGCCGCCAGGTGCAGCGCGTTGTTGCGGAAATAGCTGAGCAGCACGGCCCGCTCCCTGACCACGCACATGACGTCGCCCAGCGGATGCGTGACACGCTGGATCCAGCCCATGTGCTCGCCGTACTCGATGATGCTGGCACCATTCATCGCGGTGAGCGTGACCCGGTCGGAATACGCCAGCTCCTCGAACAGGGCCTTGCTCAGGTCGAGCTGGGCGAGCAGGTCGCTTTCGGCCATCGCGTGTTTGGGTGTGGCCAGCAGCACCAGCGCCAGCAGGTTGATCGGATTGACGTCGGCAGCGCGATTGATGTTGATCTGGATTTGCGCGGCCAGCCGATCGGTTACCGCGCCGAGCCATTCCGGCTTGCTTTGTGCCGCTCCATCCGCATTGCGCCAGTCCGCGCCGGTGGCATCCAGCAGCGGCGTGAGTTCAATGGGCTCACCGAAATTCAGCGTGACGTGACCGTAGCGCTGGCGCAGTACCTTCAGGCCCCGCAACAGGCCAACCAGCGATTCCTTCTGCTTCGCCTTGCCGCTGAGCTCACCGGCGTAGGATTTGCCCTCCATCAGCTTTTCGTAGCCGATGTATACGGGCTGGAACAACACCGGCCTTCGTGGCGCGCGCAAGAACGCGCGAATGGTCATCGCCAGCATGCCTTCGTGGGGCGCGAGCAGACGACCGGTACGCGAACGGCCACCCTCGATGAAGTATTCAATTGGCACACCGCGGTCGATCAGTTGCGCGAGGTATTCGTTGAACACCACCGAATACAACGGGTTGCCCTTGAAGCTGCGGCGCAGGAAAAACGCTCCGCCGCGGCGCAGGATCGACCCGAGCACGGGCAGGTTGAGATTCACGCCGGCGGCGATATGTGGCACCACCACGCCGGAAATGTGCAGCTGGTAACTGAGCAGCAAGTAATCGGCGTGGCTGCGGTGGCAGGGCACGTACACCACTTCAAACCCCGGCGCCACGGCACGCGCCTTGTCGAAGTGATGCATGGCGATGCCGTCGTACAGCTTGTTCCAGAAATTGCGCAGCAGGAACGACACCGAGCGCACCACCGGGTGCGAGTAGTCGGCGGCGATCTCCAGCACGATCTTGTGCGCGTTGCGCCAGGCTCTGGCCGGCGTGATCTTTTCCTTCGCCGCGCTGGCGGCGATCGCCGCGCGGACCGGGTCGGCATTCAATACCGCATCCACCACCGTGCGTCGATGCGACAGATCCGGCCCGATCACGGCAGCGCGGATGCGGTGGAAATGGGTGCGCAGCACGCGCGCGATCTTGCGCACGAAGCGCTCGGCAGTCAGGTCGGGGGATTCGTCCAGCACGCTGCGCAATGAAATCGGTGCGGAAAAATGCACCACGGTGTCGCGTCCGTTCAACAGCAGCGCGAGCAGGCGGCGAAAGCGGCCCACCACCACCCAGTTTTCCGAAAACAATACGCGAAACCAGCCGCTGTCGCGGCTTGGCGCGCGCCCCACGTAGATCGCCACGGGCACGATCTGGATATCCGACTGCGGCTGCTCGTGCAGTGACTGCAGCAACTGGCGCAGCGCGACCTGCGCCGAGCGCTTGCGGATGCGCCCGAACACCCAGCCCTCGCGCTGTACCAGCGTGAATACCGAGCGTCGCCGCCGTGCACCAACCAGCGCCTGCAATGGATTGGGCAGCCCCGCCTCGCGGCAGGCGCGCTGCAGGATCAGTGCATCGGAAAAGCCGTCACGCTCGATCACGTAACACACCGGGGCGTCGCCCCGCAGCAGCGTGGCTGGCTCCGCCGGATCGCGGCGGATTTTCACCCACGGTTGCAGCAGTGGGCCGACCAGATCGAACCACCACGGTGCGCGCTGGCGAGGGGCGGGTCGGGCACGGGAAGTATCTTGCATTTGCCCATTGTAATGGCTTGGCTTACCGGGGCTGCCGTTTGGCGCCGTCAAGGCCGTGGTCCCGCCTTCGCCGCGGCAGCCAGGCGTATGCACGTCATCGCTGCCGCGGCAGCCAGCGGACCCGGCTGGCGCGGCCAGGTCGGGTCGCGGCACTGGCGTTGTGGCTGAATACCGGTGGGCGTCGCGGATGTCTGCGGGCGCCTGCAGCCGCCACCAACCGTGACTGTGCGCAATGACAGTGCTGGAAACGCCCGAATGGATGCCGGTGGTCGGCACGTGCTGCGGGCGGCGCCATTGCGGGATCGGACCGACCTTTGCCCCGACCGTGGCAAACCGCGACAATGTCCTATTGCCATGTGCGTGCCGGTTGGCGTGCGCGTGTCAGCTCCAGTCCGCTGTCACGCGCGGTATCCGCGCGTACAGGCTGCACCGCAATTCCCCTCGCTGCCAGAAGGTCCCCTTCGCCATGTCGTCCACGCCCACCATCATCTACACCCTGACCGACGAAGCTCCGTTTCTTGCCACGCAATCGCTGCTGCCAATCGTTGCCGCGTTCACGCGCACCGTCGGCATCGGCGTGGAGACGCGCGACATTTCGCTGGCCGGACGCATCATTGCGCAGTTCCCCGAGTTGCTGACGCAGACCCAGCGCATGCCCGACGACCTGGCCGAGCTCGGTGCGCTGACGCTGACGCCGGACGCGAATATCATCAAATTGCCGAACATCAGCGCTTCGGTGCCGCAGTTGAAGGCGGCGATCAAGGAGCTGCAGGCGCAGGGTTATGCGTTGCCGGATTACCCGGACGAACCGGCTGACGCACCGCAGAAAGCGCTCAAGGCGCGCTACGACAAGCTCAAGGGCAGCGCGGTGAATCCGGTGCTGCGCGAGGGCAATTCCGATCGTCGGGCGCCGCTGGCGGTGAAGAACTATGTGCGCAAGCACCCGCACCGGATGGGCGCGTGGAGCGCCGATTCGCGCACGCATGTGGCAAGCATGGAGCACGGCGATTTCTATGCCAGCGAACAGTCCGCGCTGATCGCGCAGGCCGGCAATGTGCGCATCGAGTGGACCGGCAGCGACGGCAGCACGCGAGTGCTGAAAGAAAAAACCCCGGTGCAGGAAGGCGAGCTGATTGACGCCGCGGTCATGAGCGCCCGCGCCCTGGCCGATTTTGTCGATGCACAGATTGCCGACGCCAAGCGCCAGGACGTGCTGTTTTCCGTGCACCTGAAAGCCACGATGATGAAGGTCTCCGACCCGATCATGTTTGGCCAGGTGGTCAGCCGCTTCTATGCCGACGTGCTGGCCAAACACGCTGCCGAATTGCAGTCCGTGGGTTTCAACCCGAACAACGGCATGGGGGATTTGTACACGCGCATTGCCAGCTTGCCGGCAGCTCAGCAAGACGCGATCAAGGCCGACATCGAAGCCGAATATGCACGCCGTCCCGCGCTGGCAATGGTCAATTCCAGCCGGGGCATCACCAACCTGCATGTGCCCAGCGACGTCATCATTGACGCCTCGATGCCGGCGATGATTCGTGATTCCGGCAAGATGTGGAATCCGCAAGGCGAGCTGCAGGACGTCAAGGCACTGATCCCCGACCGCAGCTACGCCGGCGTATATCAGGCGGTGATCGAGGACTGCAAGGCGCACGGCGCGTTTGACCCGGCCACGATGGGCAGCGTGCCGAACGTTGGCCTGATGGCGCAGAAGGCCGAGGAATACGGCTCGCACGACAAGACCTTCCAGATCGCCGCGGGCGGCGTGATCAAGGTCATCGACGAGGCGGGCAAGGTGTTGCTGCAGCACACGGTGGAAGCGGGCGATATCTGGCGCATGTGCGAAACCCGCGACGCGCCGATCCGCGACTGGGTGAAGCTGGCGGTGAGCCGCGCCAGTCACACGCCGGCGGTGTTCTGGCTGGATCCGCAGCGCGCGCATGACGCGCAGGTCATCCTGAAGGTGCAGCATTATCTGCAGGAACACGACCTGCGTGGCCTGGACATCCGCATCATGGATCCGGTCGCCGCCACGAAGTTTTCGCTGGAGCGCATCCGCCAGGGTCTGGACACCATTTCCGTCAGCGGCAATGTGTTGCGTGACTACCTCACCGACCTGTTCCCGATCATGGAGCTGGGCACCAGTTCCAAGGTGCTGTCGATCGTGCCGCTGATGGCGGGTGGCGGCTTGTTCGAGACTGGCGCCGGCGGTTCGGCGCCAAAACATGTGCAGCAGTTCCTGCAGGAAAACCATTTGCGCTGGGATTCCCTTGGCGAGTTTCTGGCGTTGGGTGCGTCGCTGGAGCAACTGGGCAGCCGCAGTGGCGATGCCGGCATCGATGTGCTGGCCAAGACACTGGATCTGGCCAACGGCAAGTTCCTCGATGCGAACAAATCGCCGTCGCGCCAGGCCGGCGAGCTGGACAATCGCGGCAGCCATTTCTATCTGGCCATGTACTGGGCGCAGGCGTTGGCGTCGCAGGACATTCATCCGGCGCTGAAGGCGGCATTCACGCCGCTGGCCGCTGCGTTGACGCAAAACGAGGCGCGCATCGTTGGCGAGCTCAATGGTGTGCAGGGCGCCCCGGTGGATATTGGCGGTTATTACCATCCGGACATGGAGCGCGTCAGTCGCGTCATGCGTCCCAGCGCGACGTTCAATGCGGCGTTGGCGGCGCTGCACGCGCACTGAGCGGCTGGCGGTCTCCCCGATGCAGTGAGATCGGTTGCAGCTGTCGCGGGAATCCCCACGGGGCGACGCTCACCGCTGTCGTGCCCCGATCGTTGTTCGCGTGCTGGCGCCAGCCCAACGGCGCTGGCGTCTGCGCGGCGCTGGTCGCAGGGGTGCGAGTCAGCATCAAACTGCGAGAATGCGGACATCTTGTCGCAGGACGATGTCCATGGTTTTGTTACGTGTGGTCTGGTCGCTGGCGCTGGTGTTGGGCGGTACCGCACCAGCGCTGGCGCAGTCGAGTGCGGGCATGGTGGCCGCGCCAGTCCAGGTTGCCGACCTGGCGCCGGTGGTGGTCAGCGGTGTGCAGCCGGGGCCGGGCTTGTGGCTGGTGTCGCGTGGCGAGCATGTCATGTGGGTGCTGGGCACGCTGTCGCCGTTGCCGCGCAACATGCAGTGGCAGTCGCACGAGCTGGAGCAGGTCATTGGCGAGTCGCAGCAGGTGTTGCTGCAGCCGACGGTGAAGATGAAGGCCAATGTCGGCTGGCTCGGCAAGCTGTTCCTGCTGCCGTCGGCCTACAGCGCGCGCAAGAACGCGGATGGTGAAACCTTGCAGCAGGTACTGCCGCCGCCGCTGTATGCCCGCTGGCAGGTCCTGCAGCAAAAGTACCTACCCGATGCGCGCAAGGTGGAACGCTGGCGTCCGCTGTTTGCCGCCCAGGAGTTGTACCGGAAGGCGCTCAAGGCGCATCAGCTGAGTCGTGGCGGCGGCGTGCGGGAGCGCATTGACGCCCTGGCCAAACAGCACGGGGTCACGGAAACCCCGGTCGAGTATCAGGTGGTCATCGACCACCCGCGTGCCGCGATCAAGGCGTTCAAGCAATCCGCACCAAACGACATCACCTGTTTCAGCCGCACACTGGCGAGCATCGAGCAGGACATGCCGGTGATGACGTTGCGCGCCAATGCCTGGGCCACCGGTGATTTGCAGGCGTTGCGCACGCTGCCGGACAGCGATCGGCGTGAGGCGTGTGTGGCGGCGCTGACCAACGCCGGCTTTGCGCGCACGCTCGGGCTGAGCGGGGTGGTGAACCAGCTGGAGTCCACCTGGCTCAGCGCTGCCCGCACGGCGCTGAGTACCAACGTGCAGACTTTTGCCGTGCTGCCCATGGACGAGCTGTTGAAACCGGACGGCTATCTGGCCCGGCTCAAGGCCGAGGGCTATCAGGTCGACCCGCCGCGTGAATGATGCATGCGTGCCGCCTGCGCCGGTACGGCGCAGCAAAGCCAGTGCTCGCGCGGGTTGGCACGAGCATCCTGGTGCACCCGGTGGCGATCAGAACCCGAAGTGGCTCAGGCCCGGATGATCGTCCGGCCGGCGACCGAGCGGCCAGAAGAACTTGCGGTCGGCGGTGGCAATCGGCACATCGTTGATGGAAGCGTGGCGGTGCAACAGCAGGCCGGCGTCGTCGAACTCCCAGTTTTCGTTGCCGTAGCTGCGGAACCAGTGACCCGAGTCGTCATGCCATTCATAGGCAAAACGCACGGCCAGCCGGGCACCACCGAACAACCAGAGCTCCTTGATCAGGCGGTAGTCGAGTTCCTTGTCCCATTTGCGGCGCAAGAATGCGCGTGCGGCCTCGCGACCGGAGACGAACTCCGCGCGATTGCGCCAGTGCGTGTTCTCCGCATAGACCTGGGCCACGTGCTCGGGGTCGCGGGTGTTCCAGGCATCCTCGGCTCCGCGCACCTTCCGCGTCGCGGTTTCAAGGGTAAATGGGGCAAATGCGGTACTGGTATTCATGCTGACCTCGATGGCCATGGAAAACTGGATGAAGAAGTAGACAGACCTGTCTACTTCCCAGCGTAACGCCGGCAGACCGACCTGTCTACAATGCGCGCATGAGCCCTGCGCCACCAGCCCGTCAGACCCGCAGCGACGCGCGTGAGCGCATCCTGCTGACCGCCTGCAAGCTGTTTTATCGCGATGGTGTCCGCGCCACCGGCGTCGATCGGGTGATCGCTGCCGCCGCCGTCACCAAGGTCACGTTCTACCGCCATTTTCCCAGCAAGAACGCGCTGGTCCAGGCGTTTCTGGAATACGAAAACACCCGCTGGCTCAACTGGTTCAATGCAGCGTTGCAGCGCCACGTTGCGACTGGCGCATCCGGTCTGGATGCGCTGCTGCCCACGTTGCGGGAATGGTTTGCCGGCGGCAGTTTTCGCGGCTGCGCGTTCATCAACACGCTGGTGGAGCTGGGCGATGCGGTCCCCGCGGTGGTCGATATTGCGCGGAGGCACAAGCGGGCGATGACGGCTGCCATCAGCAGATTGCTGCCGCCATCCCGCCATCGTCGGCGCGACGCGCAGGCCATTGCCGTGGCCGTTGATGGCGCGATCATCCATGCGCAGCTGGATACGACGCCCGCCGCCGCGTTGCAGGCGCTGGCCCGGCTATTGCGCGGGGTGCAGCTTGGCGGTTGATTGCGGCTGATCGTTTCAGTACACCATCGACGTTGCATCCGCCACGCGCACGCGATGGATGATTTATATTTGGAACTTCGGTTGCGCCGGGCGGGCATTGGCGCTGGCAGACTCACGCGTACTTCCAGGGGAACCACGGTGCTGATTCGAATCAGTGTGCTGCTACTCGCCGCGTTCGCGGCACTGCCGGCGTTCGCCGCACCGGCGAGCGGCCCGACGCGGGTGTTGACCGGCGCGGACTTGTTCAACCTGGAAGTGGCCAGCGATCCACAGCTTGCACCCGACGGCAAAACGCTGGTCTACGTGCGCGGCGCCAACGACATCATGCTTGACCGTACGCGCGCGTCGCTCTGGTCGATCGATGTCGCCAGCGGCGAGCAGATACCGCTGGTCGCTGGCTCCGGCAGCTACACTCAGCCCCGCTGGTCGCCCGATGGCCGCCGCCTGGCCTACCTTTCCCGGGCGACGGGGCAGACCGGGACGCAGCTTTTCGTGCGCTGGATGCAAACCGGGGCGACCGCACGGATCACCGGCTTGCCGGATGCGCCACACGGCATCACCTGGTCGCCCGACGGCAAGCGCATTGCCTACACCATGTTTGTCCCCGACGCGGCGGTGAAACTCGGCACGGTGCCGGACAAGCCGGCCGGCGCCAAATGGGCGGAACCGCTGCAAGTCATCGACGCGGTGGTGTACCGCACCGACGAGGGCGGCTACACCAAACCCGGCTACGAGCAGGTGTTCTGGGTGCCGGCCGATGGCGGCGCACCAACGCAGCTGACCTTCGGCGCACACGGAATTCGTGGTCCGTTGTCGTGGTCAGCCGATGGGCGCGCGGTCATCTTCAGCGCCAACCTGGCGCCGGACTGGCAGCGCGATCTCGTCAACACCGAAGTGCACGCCGTCTCGATCGACACTCTCGACGTGCAAACGCTGACCCGGCGCAATGGGCCGGACGCGGCGCCCAGCGTCTCGCCCGATGGCAAGTGGATCGCCTATGTGGGTTTCGACGACCGCTACCTGGGTTATCAGAATCGAGCGTTGTCGATCATGCACGCGGACGGCAGCAACAGCCGGGTGCTGACCGCGAATCTCGACCGCAGCGTTGGCAGCCCGGTCTGGGCCGCCGACAGTCGTTCCATCTATGTGAGCTACGACAATCAGGGCAGCACCCGCGTGGCCCGGGTTCGGCTGGATGGCACGCTGCACACGGTGGCCGAAAACCTGACCGGCAGCGGCCTGGACCGGCCCTACACCGGTGGCCAGTTCAGCGTGGCGCGCGACGGCACCGTGGCCTTCACCCGTGGCACCACGCAGCGGCCGTCGGACATCTGGATCACGCGCGGCGGCGACGCGCGGCAGTTGACGCACCTCAACGCGGCGCTGCTTGGCGCCAAGACGCTGGGCAACGTGCAGCCGCTGGCCGTCACCGCGTTCGACCAACTGCCGATCGACGCCTGGCTCGTCACGCCGCCAAACTTCGATCCGGCACACAAATACCCGCTGATTCTGGAAATCCACGGTGGCCCGTTTGCCGCTTACGGGCCAAGTTTCTCGACCGACGATCAGCTGTATGCCGCGGCTGGCTATGTCGTGCTGTACATCAATCCGCGCGGGTCGACCGGCTATGGCGAGACGTTCGCCAACAAGATCGACAAGGCCTACCCGAGCCACGATTACGATGACCTGATGAGCGCCGTCGACGCTGCGCTCGCCAAGGGTTTCGTCGACCCGCAAAACCTGTTCGTGACCGGCGGCTCGGGCGGCGGGGTGTTGACCGCGTGGATCGTCGGCAAGACCGACCGCTTCCGCGCCGCAGCCACGCAGAAGCCGGTGATCGACTGGTCCAGCTTCGTGCTGACCTCGGACATGACGCCGATCTTTGCCCGCTACTGGTTTGGCAAGTTCCCGTGGGAAGACCCGGCCGGGTATTGGGCGCGCTCGCCGTTGTCGCTGGTGGGCAACGTCAAGACGCCCACCCTGGTCGTGGTCGGCGCGGAAGACCATCGCACGCCTGACAGTGAAGCCGAGCAGTATTACGCGGCCCTGCAATTGCGCGGGATACCCACGGCGCTGGTCAAGGTGCCCGGGGCCAATCATGAAGGCCTGGCTGCGCGTCCCTCCCAGTCAGCGGCCAAGACTGCCGCCATCCTCGCGTGGTTTGCGCGCTACCGCACGGGACAGACTGCGGCACCGTCAACGCCGTAAAGCAGTGGTGGGCAGGTGCGACGGCGCAAGCTCGGGCGCACAGACCGCGGTCATATCTTCGCCGCGGTCAACGCCCCGCATCGCGGCTCAATCCGCCGCCACACATCTGCCCTCGGCCCACTTGCACAGCGCATCCACCTGCTCTTTCATCAGCACCGACAAGGGCCGGGTCTGCGCCAGTGCATTGAGCAGGGTGGCTTGATCCAGGGCTGCCCCATTACCAGCCGCGTCATACAGCGCGCTGACGATGGTTTGCTCGATTTCGGCACCGGAAAAGCCGGCACTGGCGGTGGCGAGGGCGGGCAGGTCGAAGCCGGTGGGGTCAAGTTTGCGACGGGTCAGGTGCAGCTTGAAAATTTCGGCGCGCACGGCGGCGCTGGGCAGGTTGACGAAGAAGATTTCGTCAAAGCGGCCCTTGCGCAGCAATTCGGGTGGCAGTTCCTGCACGGCGTTGGCGGTGGCAACGAGAAACACATTGGCCTTGCGTTCGGCCATCCACGTCAGCAGGTAGCCGAGGACGCGGCGGGACACGCCGCCATCCTCGCCGCCGCCGCTGGCCAGGCCCTTCTCGATCTCGTCGATCCACAGCACGCACGGCGCCAGCAGTTCCGTGCTGGACAGGGCCTCGCGCAGGTTTTTCTCGGTTTCGCCCTGGTATTTGTTGTACAGCGTGCCGAAGTCCAGGCGCACCAGCGGCACGCCGAAACCGCCGGCGATGGCTTTCGCGGCCAGGCTTTTGCCGCAGCCTTGCACGCCCAGCAGCAACACGCCTTTGGGCGGGTCAAGCGTGGGGGTGGCGGCAGGGTCGAGAAATACCGTCCGCCGCCGCTGCACCCATTCGCGCAAACGCGTAACGCCGGCCACGTCGGCGAAGCTGGCGGTGGCGTATTCGTAATGCAGCAGGCCGGAGCGGTTGAGCAGGTCGAACTTGGAGCGCATCAATTCGGGCAGGTCCTGGGGCCCAAGTGCACCGTCGTTGTAGATCAGCTTGCGCACGATGCGCCGCGCATCGGGCATCGTCAGGCCGAGCAGGTTGCGCACGATGGTGCGCACCGCGTCGTTGTCCACGCTGATCTTGCGGCCTTGCTCGCGCTGCCACGCCACGGCTTCACCGCGCACGATGCCGGTGATTTCCTTGCTGTCCGGCAGCGACAATGGCACGCGCAACGCCAGCGCCTCGAGTCCGGCGGGCAGTTCGACCTTGGCGCCGATCAGCACGATGGTGTGGGCGGCTGAGCGCTGGCGCTGCACGATCTCGCGCAACTGGCGCAGGCTCATGGCGTAGTGCAGCAACGGGTGGAAGTCGAACAACAGATAGATGCCGCGTTCGGTTTGTGCGCGGATCGCGTCCAACGTGGCGGTGGCGTCGGGCGCGACGGCGCCGCCGGATTGGGCGAAGTCGAGACGCCGTAGCCCATCGGTGAGGGTCCAGCACCACAGTGGCCGCAGTGATTGCGCAATCACATGGCGGAAGCACTCGATCACGCGTTGTTCGTCAATCGTCTCGATCACCAGCAGCGGCGTGGCTGCGCGCACCAATGTGGTGAGGTCTGCAAGCTCGCTCATTGTTCCCCCGAGGATAGAGCGCCACGTTAGCAGAGCCCGCCCGATTTCTGCGTTGACCCGCGGCGGTATACGCTCGGCACATCATCGAAGGAGCACGCGCCATGCGCCCGTTGTTGTTATTGCTGCTTGCCCTGTTGGCGTTGCCGGCATGTGCCGCAGCAAACCTGGAGCGCCTGACGTTGCCGCCCGGGTTCCACATTGCGCTGTACAGCGATCAGGTGCCGAGCGCGCGTGCGATGGCGCTGGGCGCACACGGTACGGTGTTTGTCGGCTCCGCCGGCGCCGGGAAGGTGTATGCGCTGACCGACAGCAATGGCGATGGCGTGACCGACAAGGTGCGGGTGATCGCCAGCGGCTTGCAGTTGCCGATGGGGGTAGCCTGGCATGACGGTGATCTGTACGTGTCGGCGGTCAGTCGCATCGTGGTGTTGCGCGATATCGAGCAGCATCTCGACGCTCCGCCCAAGCCCGAGCTGATCACTGACAAGCTACCCGGCGAAACCCACCACGGCGGCAAGTTCATCGCATTTGGCCCGGATGGCAAGTTGTATGTGGCGATCGGTGCGCCGTGCAATATCTGCGATCCCACGCCGGCGCACGGCAAGCTGCTGCGCATGGATGCCGATGGCAGCGCCTGGCAGGATGTGGCGTTGGGCATCCGCAACTCGGTAGGCTTTGCCTGGCAGCCCGGCACGCACAAGCTGTGGTTCACCGACAATGGGCGCGACTTGCTGGGCGATGACATGCCCAGTGACGAGTTGAACGAGATCACCCGCGCGGGCGAGCACTTCGGCTATCCCTATTGCCATCAGGGCGACACGCTGGATCCGGAATTTGGCGCGGGCAAATCCTGCAGGAGCTACACGCCGCCAATACTGAAACTCGGCGCGCATGTCGGCTCGCTGGGCATGCGCTTCTACTCCGGCAAGCAATTCCCCGCGGCGTACGCCGGCGCGGCGTTGATCGCCGAGCATGGCTCGTGGAACCGCACACGGAAGTCTGGCTACCGGGTAATGACGGTACGCCTGCGCGGCAACCAAGTGCTGTCCTACACGCCGTTGGTGACCGGCTTTGAGGAGGACGAGCGCGCGTGGGGGCGCCCGGTGGATGTCCAGCCCCTGCCCGACGGCAGCGTGTTGATCAGCGATGATCTGGCTGGTGCGGTGTATCGGGTGACTTACAAGCAGCCGTAGGGCCTGGCGTACCGAGCGGGTGCGGGCTTTCGTCTGCGCTGATCTGGAGTGATTCCGGCCTGCGTCGGGATCACGCAGGTGGGGATGCGGGAATGGTGGGTGTGGGAGTGGTGCGGTGCATTGACTGAGAGTGTTTCGATCCGGAGGAAAAACCCATGCAACTACGCAGTGACAACTTTGTTGATGGCCAGTCCATTCCGTCGCGGTTTGCATTTGGCAAGCGCGCGGCGCCATTTGCGCTGGCGGACAACCACAGCCCGCATCTGGCGTGGCGGGATGCGCCTACCGGTACGCGCTCGTTCGTGCTCACCTGCATCGACACCGACGTGCCCAGCCGCGGCGACGACGTGAATCAACCTGGTCGCATGGTGCCGGCGGATTTGCCGCGGGTGGAGTTTGTGCACTGGCTCATGGCCAACATTCCGCCGGAGTGTGGCGAGCTGGCAGCCGGGGCTTGCAGCGAGGAGGTCACTGCGCGTGGCAAACGCGCGCCGTTCGGGCCGCCCGGCAGCGTGCAGGGCGTGAACGATTTCACCGGCTGGTTTGCCGGCGATGCCGACATGGGCGGTACGTATCTGGGTTACGACGGCCCGTGTCCGCCGTGGAATGACACGTTGCTGCACCATTACCATTTCACGTTGTCGGCACTGGACGTGACGGCGTTGCCCCTGCGCAATGGGTTCGATGTGTCGGCGCTGCGTGCGGCGATGGCGGGTCATGTGCTGGCGCAAGCCACGCTGACCGGCACCTACAGCCTCAATCCCGCGCTGGATGGCTGAGGGCTCGTGCGCGTCGTGTGCACGCCGGGGTGGGCGGCCTTCACGTGCGCATGGCGGGCGTTGTGGGTGAATAGCCCTGTGTGATCGTGTGGTCACATCAGGCCTTGTTCGTTTACCCACCACGTTGCACGAGGACACGCCCATGCTGCATTACGCACTGGTTTTTCTGGTGATTGCCATCATTGCCGGGGTGCTCGGCTTCGGCGGCATCGCCGGCGCCGCTGCGGGTATCGCCAAGATCCTGTTTGTCGTTTTTCTGATCCTGGCGGTTCTCGCATACTTCCGCCGTGCACACTGAGCGTCATCGACCATCCCAACTGGCTACGGCCTTCAACTTTTCGGAGCACTTCATGAGCGAGCAAGATCCCGGCATTGAGCCGAACGGCGGCACAACGCGCATCGACGAGCGCGCCGAGCGCATCAAGCAGGCCACATCCAGCGCGGTTGCCAGTACCAAAGACGCGGTCGACCGCGCGGCGGATCACGTCGAGAGTGGTCTGCATCGGGCCACCGACAAGGCGGCCGATGCCGCCCAGCGGGCCAGCGACAAGGCGGCGGAAGTCGGCGAGCGCAGTCGCGAGGTGTACGACGAGACGCTGGATCGCGCCGACGAGTGGCTGGAGACGGCACGTGCGTACGTGCGCGAGAAGCCGGTACAGGCGGTGGCGATTGCACTGGGCGCCGGCTGGCTGCTTGGCCGTATCCTGCGCCGTTGAGCGACGCCGTACGGGGAGCATCCATGCAAGCACATGATGAGTCGCCCGGCGCGCCGCCTCCAGCGCCCGGCGTGCTGACCGAGATCGGTCGGCTTGGGCGCGCGTTCAAGCGCCTGCTGGGCGCGCAATGGCAACTGCTGGTGGCCGAGTGTGGGCTGGCGCGCAGTGCGGTGTCGTGGATGTTGCTTGCCGGGTTGGCGGCCACCGTGGCTGGCGTGGGTCTGGGTCTGAGTCTGCTGGCTCTGGTCGGATTGGCGCTGGCAACGTGGTGGGGTTCATGGTTGTGGGCGTTGCTGGCGCTGTGTGTGGTGCAGTTGCTGTTTCTGCTCGGCGCTGTCATGGTGTTTCGCCGCTGCATGCACTGGCTGAGTTTGCCACGCAGTCGCAGGCATTGGTCCACGCTGATGCGGGACACGCAGCGTGCGGACGATGCCGCTGCGTTGGCGCCGACGGATGGAGATGCGGCCGTAACCACCGAAAGAGCGACCCCCCCATGAGTATCTTCCGTCGACTGGCTGCAGTGCGTGTTGCACATCAGCGGGTTGCCGCAGCGCGCAGTGAGTGGAATGGCGCGGCCAACGTATTGCTTGCACGCGGCGTTGCGCATCCGCTGACGACCGTGGGCATGGCTGCCGGTGCGGGCGCGATCCTGGGTGGTCTCAAGGTGCGGCCGTTGCGCGTACCCGGGCTTGGCGCCTTGCTCAGCGGCGGACTGGCGGACACGATGGCATTTGCCATGCGCCTGTTCACCGAATTTGGGGTGGCGGGTCTGGGCGCGATGGAGCGCGGCGCCGCTGACCACCACCACGATGCCGGCGTACCTGCCGACAACGCCTCGCCATGAGCGCGGTCACCGGCGAGGCCGACGAGCCGGTCGCGTCGGTACCAGCTGCTGCCATCACCCCGAGTACGGCAG
>DATCWU010000193.1:0-2309 GCA_036566165.1 Rhodanobacter sp.
GTTGCTGTTGGAAGAGGACCCACCGAACGGCACCTGATTGGACGATGCCACCGCGATCACCCCGGGTACCTGCCTGAGCGCCGCCAGATCCTCGGCCATGCGCGCATACGGACTCGTCGACGGCACGACGTCGGCCACCTGGATTTGCAGCAACTCGTGCTCGGCAACGCCGCTGGGCATGTCCATGCGCTGCAGGCGCTGGCCGATCAGGAAAACCGCGTTGGAGACGATGGCGCAGGTCAGCGCAATCTCCAGGATCAGCAAACAGGCGGTGAGCTTGTGCCGACGCAGCGTGGAAAGGATCGGAAGGATGTCCATGGCTCGCCTCAGTTGCTCTTCAGTTGCAGTGCCGGCGCGATCTGGCATGCGCGCCATGCGGGTAGCAGACCCGCGAGCAAGGTGGCGCACAGCGCCACGGCAAAAGTGGTGAGCAGCATGCTCACGTCCAGATGCGCCAGCGCGGCATAGTCGGAAGGTCGCTGGCGTACCAGCCACAGCCCGAGCAACGCCAACAGCAAGCCACCGACGCCGCCCACCAAGCCGATCACACCGGACTCGACCAGCAGCTGCATGAACAACGTCCGTTGTGACGCACCCAGCGCGCGACGCACGCCCAATTCGGCGGAGCGCCGCAGGAACTTGGCCAGCATCAGCCCCACCGTATTGAGCAGGCACACCAGCAGGAACCCAAACGCCAAGCCCATTTGCAGACGCACGTCACCAGGCACCACCTTGTTGTAGTCAAGCCACTGCATGAGGTTGCGCAGGCGCACGTTCGGTGCCCGCTGGAAGCGCCCCAACGCTTTCTGCTCCTGCGAGTAGTGGACCAGGAAATCCTTGTAGGCCGCAGCTTTGGCTGGCGTGTCCAATTGCACCCAGAACTGCAGCCAGACGCAATCAGCCGAAGGCAGGATGTTGCCGACGCCACCGCCGCCATTGCCCCAGCAATCGGACGATCCATTGCGATCCAGGCGCAGCCCGACCATCGTCTGCAGCGGCAGGAACACCTGCTCGCCATAGGCGTACGAGCCGGTGTTGAGATCGTAGAAGTGCGGGTTCGGCTGCCACCGGTCGAGCACACCGACGATGCGCCAGGACACCCCGGCCATGCGCAGCATGCGGCCCACACTGTTGGCCCCGCCGAACAGCTTGTCGTTGAGCGAGCGGGCAATCACCACATCGCGTGCCTGCGCTTCATCGTCCGCCGCCGTCCAGGCGCGGCCGAACAAAAACGGCGTAGCGAACATCGGGAAGAAATCCGTCGTGGTGTAGCGCGCCTCCACGTAGAACGGGTCCATGTTGGCCTGCTCCGGATCGAGCGGCACCGCGCCACCGGCCATCAACGCCTGACGCTCCGCCCGCTTGGCGTGCAGCAGATTCAGGCCATCGATCAGGGTGACTTGTTCCGGTGGTTCCTTGCTCGGCATCATGCCCTTGATATCCTGCGGATCGAGCTGCGGGTAATAAATCCGCGCACTCTTGCCCGGCAGCGGATCACCGGACAGCACATGCAGCACGGTCAACGTGGTCATGCTGGCGCCGATGCCCAGCGCAATCGCCAGCACCATCAGCGCGGTAAGGGCCTTGTTGCGCCTGAGGCTGCGCAGGGCCAGGTCGAGGTAGTAGCCAAACATGTTCATCCTCCCGCACGGAAAACTCCCTCTCCCCTGACAGCTTCATGGTCGGGGGAGAGGGTTGGGGTTAGGGGGGCTCTGAGCTTTCCGGCACCACGCCGAGAAGCGAAAAGCCCCCCTCACCCTGCCCTCTCCCCCGGCTGCGCCGAGGGAGAGGGTTCGAGCACCGCGGCGGAAGTCACCGTCACGGCGCCAAATCGAGGTAATAGCCAAACACTCCACGTCTCCTGCAACCCGCCTTCGTAGGAGCCCGCTGGCGGGCGATGCTTTTCCCTTTGCGCATCTCTGCTTTCAACAGCCGGACGCCGGTCACCTCCAATCGCAAATCCTGAGAAGAGCATCGCCCGCCAGCGGGCTCCTACAGATTTTCGTCATGTCGATCTTGTCGCCACCACCGGCGGCGGCGCCGGAGACGGGATGACCAGATATTCGTTACACCGCACGCGTGGCTACCACCGGCGGTACATTCGACGCCCGCCGGGCCGGTACGAACACGGCTGCCTGGCCGATCGCCAGCATCGCCAGCACGCCAGTCAGCACGTACAACACCGGCATGCGCGTCATCTCGTAGTGGCTCATCAACCACAGGTTCAAACCCACGGCGAGCAGCACGCCGATGACCACGCCGGCACCAGCTATCAGCAGGTTCTCAATCTGGAAGTAGCGCAGGATGTC
>DATCWU010000200.1:0-1810 GCA_036566165.1 Rhodanobacter sp.
TGAACCTGGCGCGCCTGTGTGCCGCCGATGCCATTGCCGACCGGGTGATCGAGGGCAAGCTCGATCTGCGCGAAGGCTTTCGCCGGCTGCGGGCGTTGGGTGCGCCCGATACCCGACGCGCCCAGGCTGGCACGATCCTCAGTTACGGACTTTCCGGTGCAAGCATTGCGGCGTTGTTTCTGCACAGCGCCTGGGTGGATCTGGTGGTGGCCGGGGGCATCGGCTTGATCATTGGCTGGATCACCGTGCTGGCCGGCAGTCGGCCACGCTTGGCGGTGGCCAGCGATCTGATCTGTGCGCTGGTGGCCACCACGGTGGCGACCGTGGTCAGCGCGTTCGTGGTGCCGCTGGCGATCAAGTCGGTGGTGCTGGCGAGCCTGATCATCCTGATCCCCGGGATGTCGCTGACCACGGCGGTGCGCGAAATTTCCAGCCAGCATCTGGTGTCCGGCATGGCACGCATGGGCGGCGCCATGTCGACCTTGTTCAAATTGGTGTTTGGTACGGTGGCTGCCGCGCAGTTGTGCGCGGCAGTGGGCATCCATGCCCGGGATTATGCGCTGCCCCCACTGCCACCGTGGACCGACTATCCGGCCTTGCTGGTGGGTGCGGTGGCGTTTGCCATGTTGTTTCGCGCCGCGCGGCGCGACTGGCTGGTGGTGATGGGTGCGGTGATCGTGGGCTATCTCGCCACGCGCTGGGGCGGCGAGATATCCGGCTCGGTGCCGGCCGCGCCATTTGGCGTGTTTCTGGGGGCGCTGCTGGTGGGTGCCTTGTCCAATTTGTATGCGCGATATGCGCATCGGCCTGGCGCGGTGATTCGCGAACCCGGCATTCTGCTGCTGGTACCCGGCAGCGTCGGTTTTCGCAGCATGTCGTTTCTGCTGGAGCGCGATACGCCACTGGGGATGGACACCGCATTGCTGTTGCTGACGCTGCTGGTATCCATTGTCGCCGGATTGATGTTTGGCGACTTGCTGGTTGCAGCGCGTCGCTCGTTGTGAGCTGGAGTCTGGCGCGTATGCTGCAGAGTGTGTGCGGGAGATACAAAAACGCCGGCGTCGAGCCGGCGTTTTTGTATCCCGGAAAGGCGAGGATCAGATGGCCAGATCCTTTTCCTTCTTGCCGGCTTTCAATGCGTCGTTGAACCAGCGCGGGCGCTTGCCGCGACCTGACCAGGTCTGTGCCGGATCGGCCGGGTTGCGATACTTCGGGGGCACCGGGGTGCCAGCGCGCTTGCCCTTGCCACGGCCATGGCCAAAGATGTCATCAAAGGTATAGCCCTCAGCCTTGAGCAGCGCGTTTACTTTCTCACGCAGTTTGACGACCTTTTCCTTGCGCAACTCCACCTGACGCAACTGCGCCTTGCTGATCAAATCGTTTAGCTGATTGTTGTTGAGGCTTTTGATATCAACGGCCATGCCGGATTCTCCACTGAGTGTTGTCATTAATGACAAAGTGACAAATATGCGACGAGATCTTGGGTGCTCCTTACCCGTGAAACACCAACGTGTAGATTCTCGCCCATTTATGGAATCATTGTAAAGGGTTGTCGCGGGTTTCGATTGGTTCAGACGCTGCTCTGGTTACTTGTAACCGTGACCCGATTGACCATCCGCCATTCAATCCCGAATGCGCAAACGGCCGCCTGAAACGGCCGTTTTTATTATCACGACCGAGGTATTCAACCCAGCAGAGTGAACAACTCATTCTGGCTGATGGCGCGGCTTTCACTTTCATTGCGGGCACGGTATTCCAGTGTGCCGGCGGCCACCCCGCGCTCACTGACCACCACGCGGTGTGGAATGCC
>DATCWU010000205.1:0-1929 GCA_036566165.1 Rhodanobacter sp.
CTTGCTGGCATGGCCTCGGGCGTTTGCTGGCTGCGGCGATGTTGACGTTCGCCGCCGTACGAGTACGTCGACTGCAGCGCGCCGGCGAAGCCAGGTCGCCGCATGGGCGCGCGATGGGTATGACGCCATTTTCAACGATGGTGGCATCCACCAGGGTATTGCCGACATGAGGCTTTATCGCGTGCTGCTGACGCCGTGGGTAGCCACGCCGCGGTTCTCGCGTTGGTTGCTCGTGTTCATGTTGGCGCTGCTGGTGCTAGGTGATGCGTTGGGTCAGATCTTTGGGGTTGCCACACGTGTGTGGGTGTTCAGCGCGTGCATGCTCGGCGCTGCCAACGCGATGTGCTGGCTGTTGTTGCTACCGAACGGCTTGCTGCTGGCAATGGCGGCGCGGCACCTGCGCCTGCCAGGGATCAGGCGTGATGTGGTGTGGAGTCTGCTGCTGTATGCCGCGTTGGGGATCGGCGTGCCGATGCTGTGCCAGTTCCCGCATGGCCACGTGTTGGGTTTTGCCATAGTGCAGGTGTTGGTCGTGGTGGGCACGATGCTGTATTTGGTGCTGCCGGCCTACGTCGGGCTGGCGCTGTGCCTACTGCCGGTGTTGTTCAACAGTGCACGCCATGCGTTTTCACTGCCCGGGTTGACGGATCCGCGCTTCTTGTCCTGGGGCGGTACGACGGCCGTGCTGCTCGTGTTGCTGCTCGCGTGGCGGTGGCGTCACTTGCTGCGTGGCGACTACGCCGAATGGGGGATGCGCGCGCCGAACCTGATCAATCTGCGGCGCAATATGGGTGGGGCACAGCGCGATCCACTTACCGATGCTGGGTTGCTGCGAGCCCGACCGAACTGGATGCTGGCGCATCCCGACCTGCGTCGTGTCGGTCCGCAGGCGCCGGTCAGGTCCTTGCGCGTCGCGTTGGGTGGTGTCTACCTGCCGCAAACCATCATTGGTTGTCTGTATCAATGGGTTTCGGTCATGTTGATGGTGGTGCTTGCGGGCCTCGTTTTGTTGGTCACCACGCTCGACGATCACCGGCTTTCGCATGTGCTGTACTACGTGTTCAGCCGCGAGGGTTTCGTGGCGGCGAGCTGGGTGTTTGCCGTGTGCGGCTTGGCGCTCGTGATGACGCCGGTTGAACTCTTGACCCTGCGCTGGGGCCGGAGGAATGCCGAGTTACCCTTGCTGGCCTTGTTGCCGGGTCTGGGTCAGGCAGGGCGCAGCACGTGCGTGTTGCTGCGTACGGTGATCGAACGACCCGCCGTGCGACTGGGCTTGCTGTTGCTGGTGGGCTGGCTCGGCACGGCCAGTCTGGATGTTGGCTGGACGGTGGCGCTGGCGATGCTGGTGGTTACTTTGGGCTGCCTCGGTTACGTCTATGCCATGGCGCTGAGCTTGTTCGGCGGCTGCCCGCTACCCAATTTCGGCAAAAGCCTGCTGATGATTGGCATGTTCGTGTTGGTCAGCGTCACCGTGTTGTTGCCGCAACTGTGGCACGACTGGGACATGTTGTACGCGGCAAGGGCGAGGGATGCCCTGGTGGCGGCCTGGCTGGCGTTGGCGCTGTTCCTGTCGTGGCTGGGCGTTCACGGCTGGCGTGAGTTGCGGCAACGGCCGCATCCGTTTTTGACGAGATGATTTCGCCCGATTGAATTCACCCTCAGGACGCGGGGTCGGCGTTCACTTCACTCGCAAGCACAAGGACAGACTGATGAAGAACCAAATGGTGCGGTTGGCGGTCGCGATTTCCCTGGCACTGGTTGCCACTGGCGTGATGGCGCATGCCGACGACGCGGAAGTCACCCGCGCCACGCTCGACAATGGCTTGCGCGTGGTGATCGTGCGCGACACGTTGGCGCCGGTGGTGACCACCGAGATGAATTATCTTGCCGGCTCGGATGAAGTGCCGGCGGCGTTTCCCGGCACGGCGC
>DATCWU010000208.1:0-1953 GCA_036566165.1 Rhodanobacter sp.
GGCCTCGTAATCGGGGAAGCGGCCATCGATCAGCTTGCTGGTGAAAGGGACATCGTCGCGCTTGACCCGGATGTGGCTGCGGCCGACTTCCAGTTCCAGTTCGCGGTCGCCGCCTTCCAGCAGGCGCTGCAGTTCGGTCACGCCCTTGCGCGGCACGATGATCTGGCGCTTGGCGTTGGCCCCGGACTCCAGTGGCGCCTCGCACAGCGCAAGGCGGTGGCCATCGGTGGCCACGCAGCGCAGGGTCTGGTCGCGCAGGTCGAACAGCAGGCCATTGAGGTAGTAGCGGACGTCCTGCTGGGCCATTGCGAACGCGGTGCGCTCGATCAGTTCCTTCAGCGCCGCTTCCGGCACCCTGACCCGCTCGGTTGCCTCCATCTCGTCCACGGACGGGAAGTCGTTGGCAGGCAGGCTGGCCAGGGTGAAACGGCTGCGCCCGGCCTGGATCGTGACCTTGTCGCCGGTCTGCGAGACGGTGATCTTGCTGCCATCGGGCAGCGCCCGGACGATCTCGAACAACTTGCGCGCCGGGATCGTGGTTTCACCGTCCTGGGCGTCGTCGACCGCCTGCCGGGCGACCATCTCCACTTCCAGGTCGGTGCCGGTCAGGGACAGCTGCCCGCCCTTGACCTGCGCCAGCAGGTTGGCCAGCACCGGCAAGGTCTGCCGTCGCTCGACGACGTTGACGACTTGCGCCAGCGGTTTCAGGAAGACTTCGCGTTGCAGGCTGAAGCGCATGCGGACCCCTTGCCCCAAGTGGTTTCTCGGCCCGGGGATCCAGGCTTTGAAAGGATGGATAACTCAAAAACAGTGGTAGTGCTGGTGTGCCTTAAAACCGGTGATAACAGTTACAAGCGATTGATTTCAATGCAATTTCATGCTGTCTTTGACTGTGGGTAAGCGCTTCTGGCCTATCCGGGCAAGTTGTGGACAAGTCGGGTGCGGCGACCGGCCCTAAAAGTTATACACAGCTTGTCCCGGGTTGTTACACCTTTCATTCGTTTTGTCCGGGGCAGGCCATCGGCGAGCCTTGCACCCGCTCATTCACTGAGCTTGCGAATCAACTTGTCCCAGTCCTCGTGCAGCTTGCCGTCGGTCTCGAGCAGGTGCTTGATCTGGCGGCAGGCGTGCAACACGGTGGTGTGGTCGCGGCCGGCGAACGCGTCGCCGATCTCCGGCAGGCTGTGCTCGGTCAACTCCTTGGCCAGCGCCATTGCCATCTGGCGCGGCCGCGCCAGCGAACGCGTCCGCCGCTTCGACAACAAGTCCTTGATCTGCAGCCCGTAGTAGTCTGCCACGGCCTTCTGGATATTGGGGATGCCGATCGCCTGCTGCTGCGCGCGCAACAGGTCGCGCAGGGTTTCCTGGGCGAATTCCGGGGTGATCGCGCGGCCGGTGAAGTTGGCGCGCGCGGCCAGCGTGTTGAGCGCGCCCTCGAGGTCGCGCACGTTGGAGCGCATCTTCTTGGCGATCAGGAAGGCCACGTCCTCGGGGATCAGCACGCCGCGTTCGCGCGCCTTGGACAGCACGATCTGGGCGCGGGTCTCGAAATCCGGCGGATCGATCGCCACCGACAGGCCCCAGCCCAGGCGCGATTTCAGCCGCGGCTCCAGGCCTTCGACCTCGCGCGGGTAGCGGTCGCAGGTGAGGATGATCTGCTGCTTGCCGTCGAACAGCGCATTGAAGGTATGGAAGAACTCCTCCTGGGTGCGGTCCTTGCCGGCGAAGAACTGGATGTCGTCGATCAGCAGCGCGTCGATACCCTGGAACTGGCGCTTGAACGCCTCCATGCCGCCGCTGGTCTTGTCGTACAGCGCCTTGGTGAAAGCGCTCATGAACTGCTCCGAACGCAGGTACATGACCCGCATCCCCGGGCGATTGACGCGCATCGCGTTGCCCGCGGCGAACATCAGGTGGGTCTTGCCCAGGCCGGTGCCGCCGTACAGCAGCAAC
>DATCWU010000237.1:0-1984 GCA_036566165.1 Rhodanobacter sp.
CGTGCCATCGTCACGCTCGGGCAGATAAAACTCGCGACGCACGTAACCGTAATCCACAAACAGCAACAGCCCGCGGCGCAGCGAGCCGGCAACGGCATCCATCCAGTACGGCAATTGCGGCAGGATTTCGGAGCGGTAGCCGTCCGTGAAATCCGTACCCAGCGAGCGCTCGATATGGTGCACGGCGCCGCTTACCAGCGTATCTGCCGGACGATCCACCCGTTGCAGGCAACCATCACCGGCCAACGCCACGTGCTCTTCATACACCTCGCCACCACGCACGGTGAAACGCGTGGTCGGCAGCGCGTCGATCACCTCGTTGGCGAACAGCACACCTTGCCAGTCGTGCTCCGGCGGACGGTCCAGCCACTGCACACGCGCGCAAAGCTCGGCAGGAAGATTCGCGCTCAGGCGTGCGCGCTGGCGTTCGCGCAGATCGGCGCTGGGCTCGAGCATCAGGTAACGCCGTGGCAAGCTGTCACCGGCGGCAAAGGCCCGCAACGCGACTTCGGCAAACGCGCCGCTGCCACCGCCCAGTTCGAGAAAATCCGCCTCGGCACCGAGCAGCGCCAGCGTCGGCTGCACCGCGTTCACCACGCAACGTGCAAACACGCCGCCCAGCTCCGGCGCGGTGACAAAGTCACCGGCCGCGCCAAACTTCATCCTGCCCGCGCTGTAGTAACCCAGGCCCGGCGCGTACAGACAGCGCTCCATGTACTGCGCAAACGACAGCGGCCCGTGCGTAGTGATCATCTCGCGCAGCAGTTGCAGCAATCGGTCGGAGTGCGCGCGCTCGTCGGCGCTGGATTCGGGAAGTCGGGAGGGCATGTGCAGTATCGATGGCGGAAAGCGCGGCCAGCATAGCGGATGCCGGTCAGCGACTAGCGCCAAAGCGTGACAAATCACCGGCGCGGCAGGGTGGCGCGCCACGGCCCTGCGCCAGGTAGCGGGGAGCGATCGCGCCGTGATAAGGCGGGCACTGCCCGCCAGCCTTTGCTCCGGGTACGTCCCAGCACACCTGCAGCGGCCACTGCCTGCCTTGCGGCGCGGCAATGGCCTGCGCTCGCGACGCAAAGCCGGCCCCGGCAACGCTTCGACGATCAAAAATCTTTTTGCAGACTGAGGTATACACCACGCCGCGGCGCAAACTGTGGCGCCCCGACGCCGATGCCGCTACCGTCGCGCAACGCATACGTGCGATCGAGCACGTTGAGCAGCGCCAACTGGGCGTGCAGCTGGCCGAAGCTGCCGAACGCGAAGTCGTGTGCCAAGTTGAGGTTCAGCTGGAAGTACGCCGGCAGCGAGGCGCCATTCGGCACTGTGCCGTCCTTGCGCAGGCCGCTGCCGAAGAGGTAGTTGGCGCCGATCCGGGTGTTGTCGTTCAACGCATAGTTGATGCCGCCCGACGAGGTCAGTTTCTGGTCGTGGTCGAGAAAGATCCAGTGGCTGTTGACCCAGGCCAGGTCGCCCGGGTCGAAATTGTACTGGCTGCTGATGATGCGCTTGCCGATGGCCTTGCCGAGCGACGCGTTGACGTAGGCCGACAGCGGACCCTGCTCGTAACTCACCGTGAACTCCACGCCTTTCACCCGCCCTTGCGCGTAATTGAAGGTGGAGTAGACCAGCGCGGAGCCGAACTGGCCCTCGTCCTGCAGACGCCGTACCTTGCGGTAGTAGGTGTCCACGCCGACCGTCCAGGCCGAGCCGAAGTTCTGCGAGACGCCGACATCGAAGTAATCCGAACGCTCGGCCAGCGGCGTGTTGTTGCCGGTGTCCGCCACTGCATTGGTGGTGCCGTCGAACTTCGCGATGTTGCTGCTCGCGATCATCTCGGTGGCCGGCGGCGTGAAGTAGCGCGAATAGCCGGCATGTACGGTGGTGCTGTCGGTAGCCTGCCAGACCAGACCCAGGCGCGGGCTCAGTTGGCTTTCGCGGCGCACCAGTTGGTAGCGGTCGCCGCGCAGGCCGGCGTTCAACGTCCAGC
>DATCWU010000241.1:0-5223 GCA_036566165.1 Rhodanobacter sp.
CGAATCTGGCCAATGCTTGCCGACAACCGCTCGACGCCGTTTTCATCAAGCAGGCGCGAGGTGACCGCGGCCGTGAGATTGTTCGCGTCCATTTGCCGGTCGGCGCCGGAAAACCGGTTGGGGGAAAACAACTGCCAGTAGTCGAACGACATCAGGTTGGTATTGAACAACGGCAGATTGGACTGGTTGCGGTACGGCACGTACAGGTAATACAGCCGCGGCTCCAGGGTTTGTGTGTAGGCGTGGTCGAACAGCGCAGTGCTGCGATCAAACACCAACCCGCTGTCGACGCTGACGATGGGCAGCGAACGGCTTGGCGACTGCTCCGTGAACGGCGAGGTGGCTCCAGTCCGCAGCAGTCCGGAGTAGCCGTACCGGGAGGCATCGCCGTTGAGTTGATAAGCGGTATAGCGATAGGCCAGCTTCGGGCGTACAAACCAGGCGGAGGTGCCGAAACTCGCACTGAGATAAGGGTACAGATCCTCACGCTGACCTTCGATGAAGCCGGGCTTGCGAAACGCCACCGCCTCGCTGTCCACACCCGCTTCCAGCCAGCGCGATAGCGGGATGTCCGCATTGAACCTCACGTAAGGCAGTTGCCGATAAGGCAGCACCCGGTCGGTGAGGAACGGGTTGGTATTCTGATAGGCGACACCGCCGACGGCGGCGTCCCACCAGGTACCGCCGCCAGCCACGGCCAGCGACGAGGCCAGCGAATAGACCGTTGAACTCAGGCTGTTGTCGGCAAAATCGTACAGATAGCTGCTGTCCGACCTGCGGTTGATCGACGTGCGCAGGCTCCAGCCATCCCACAGGCGGGTGGTGTCGGAAAAGTTGACCAGATAGCGGTGCGTGCCCGTGGTGTCTGCCAGGGCGCTGGACGTGCCGTGGTCGCTCGGCACGTATTGCACGTTGAGCTGACCCCTGCTGCCGGGTACGAGATAGCGAAACTCGCCGCCCAGCATGGGGCCGCGCAAGCTGTACAGGCGCGGGTCAAGCGTCGCGTCGTAATTCGGTGCCAGGTTGAGGTAGTACGGCGTGCTGATCTGCAAGCCGGAGCGGCTGGTACGGCCGATGGTCGGGTACAGAAAGCCGCTCTTGCGCCGGTCGTCCAGGGGGAAGCTGAAGTACGGCAGGTACAAAAACGGTACGTTGCCCAGCCGCATCGTGGCGTGGTGCGCCACGCCCACGCCGGTTTCCTTGTCGATGGTGATCGAGCGGGCACGGAATTCCCACACATGGTGGCCGACGTCGCACGTCGAATAGGTGGCCATTGCGTAACGCGAACGTTGCGCGTCCAGCAACTGCCCGTGCCTGGCTACGCCATTGCCGCGCGCGTCCAGCATTTGATAGCGCACATCGTCGGCCGTGCCGTGGCTGGCTTCGGTGTTGCCGCGCATGTGTGAGGCGGCCAGCAATTGGCCAGCTTCCTGATAGCGCACATTGCCGCGGGCATCGTAATCCGTGGTCTGGTCGTTGTAGTCGATGCTGTCGGCCTGCAGTTGCTGGTCAGCGCGTCGCAGCTGCACGTTGCCGGACAAGTGGTAAACGGTCTGATTCGAGCTGTCCACGTGTGCGGATTGCACTTGCGCGGCGCTGGTATCGCGCCGGCTGGAATCCTTGTCCAGCGTCGGGTCGTAAAACCCCAGTAGCGCGTTGGGCCGGCACATGGCGTAGCTGGGCGGTCGCGGTGCGCAGTGAAATGTGCCGAGTGGACAGGCTGCGACGCTTGCGGACGCATTGGGTGCCGCTGTGCTGGCCGCGTCAGCCCCGGTTGGCGCGCCAACCAGGGCCAGCGCTGCGGCGATTGCGAGCAGGCGGCGAGGAGGAAACTTGGATGTCACTATGGAATTCGCTGACCTTGAAGGCTCGTTAAGCTAGCAGAAAGACCACGCATGCGGCAGGGACCGGGCCGGTTCGCCATGACGCAGATTCGGGCGCAATGGGCAAGGAGCAGCGCCGTCGGCCGCACCGCGTCGGGCAACGACGTCGCGGGGCGCTGTTGGCGAACCGTGCTGTTGCTGGCCCGTGGGGATGGCCGGCTGCTGGCGGTTGCGTGGTGACTGGCGTGCATTGCGCGTGCGTCACTGCAGCAGTGCGCTGACATGGGCGCTCGCGCTGTCCGCGAGCGCCGCGAGGTCGTAGCCGCCCTCCAGCGTGGATACCAGCCGACCTTGCGCGTGGGCTCGCGCCAGCGCCACCAGTTGGGTAGTGATCCACGTGTAGTCTTCTGAGCCCAGTTGCAGATCGGCCAGCGGATCGCAGCGATGGGCATCGAAGCCGGCGCTGACCAACACCAGTTGTGGCCTGAAGGCGTACAGGCGCGGCAACAGCACGTCATTCCAGAGCGCGCGAAATGCGTGCGAGCCGGCGCCAGGCGCCAACGTGCCGTTGACGATGTTGCCCACGCCACATTCGTCCTCGCCGCCGGAGTCCGGGTACAGCGGTGATTGGTGGCTGGAGGCAAACATGATGCGTGGCTCACGCGCAAAAATATCCTGCGTGCCGTTGCCGTGATGCACGTCAAAGTCGGCAATGGCGACACGATTGAGCCCGAAGTGGGCGAGCGCGTGGGCGGCGCCCAATGCCACATTGTTGAACAGGCAAAAGCCCATCGCCTGCGTGCGGGTGGCGTGGTGGCCGGGCGGTCGAACCGCGCAGAATGCCTTGTCGCAATGACCCGCGAGCACTGCACCGACCGCGGCGATGACGGCACCAGCAGCACGCAGCGCGGCTTCGGGCGATGCGGCGCAGAAATAGGTGTCGGCATCCAGCATGCACTCGCCGTGGCTTGCCGTGGCGGACAAGATGGCGTCCACATGCGTTGCCGCATGCACGCGCAGCAATTGTTCGCGCGTGGCGCACGGTGCCTCGACGCGATCAAGTGCGGCGTAACGATCGTGGTCGAGCGCCCGCAGCACCGCTTCCAGCCGCGCTGGACGCTCGACATGCTCCGTAGCTGATTGGTGCTGCAGGCAGGCGGGGTGCGTATAAAGCCGCAGCATGGGCGGACTCAGGTTGCGGGCTTGGGCCTGGGGCGGCGTTCATGCTGCCACAGTACCTCGCCGTGGCCACCTTCCCGCGCCAGTACCCGGCTGATCACGAACAGCAAGTCGGACAGCCGGTTGAGGTAATGCTGGGGTTGCACGCGGATGGCTTCCTCGCGCGACAGCGCCACAACCGCGCGTTCTGCGCGACGGCACACGGTGCGCGCAAGGTGTCCGCAGGCTGCGGCCATGCCGCCGCCGGGCAGGATGAATTCCTTCAACGGCGGCAGCGGTTCGTTCAACTCGTCGAGCACGGCTTCCAGGCGGGTGACGTCCGCGTCCTGCACGGTTTCCATGCCCGGAATGCACAACTCGCCGCCCAGGTCGAACAAGTCGTGCTGCACCTGGGTCAGCGCCTCGCGCACGGCCTCGGGTACGCCGTCGACGGCAAGCACCATGCCGATGGTGCAGTTGAGTTCATCCACGGTTCCGTAGGCGGTGACCCGTAACGAATCCTTGCCGGTGCGCGAACCGTCGCCCAACCCGGTGCTGCCGTCGTCACCGGTGCGGGTGTAAATGCGGGAGAGCCGGTTGCCCATGTCCGTGAATCAGCAGACGCGCGCGTAGTTGGCCTGCCGGCCGCGGCTGTACAGCGTGACGGCAACGTGCAGCACCGCGCCGATGCCGACATACAGGGCAGTGGTGCCCAGGAATGGCAGATACCAGTCACCGAGGTTGCTCATCCAGCTGGTGGTGCTGCGCGGCAGCGGCACGGCGTTGCTCAGCCAGTAGAAGCTGCCGTTGGAAATGAAGTAGCACGCCGCTTCACTGACCAGCAGCGCGCCAACCGCCAGCCCCAAGGTCGATGCCCGCAGCCCGTGTTGGTGTGCCGCCAGCCAGCTGCCGCCAAACCACAGCGCGCCGAAATAAGCGGGCATGCTCCAGTACGCCGGGGACACGCAGTAGTGCGTCCAGAAGTCGAGGCCCTGGCCGGTAATCACGAAAAAGTCGATCAGCACCGCCTCGGCGATCAGCAGCACGAACGCCCAGCGGGCGGAGCCGCGCAGCCAGAAGCCGGCCAGGAAAAATATCCCCCACGAGGCATCGGGTATCACGCTGAAATGATGCAATCGTGTGGCCGCCATCACCAGTGCCAGCAACAGGAAAATGCCGAAGCGTTCGGTGGAGGTCTTGGCCATGTGCGGTTCCATGTAGGCGTCTGGATTAGGGCACTAGTCTATCGCAATGCCGCGGCGTGGGCCGCCGGCTTCGGTATGATCGGCACATGGATACATCCGGATCGGCGATAGTAGATCCCCGCAGCGTGCTGGTCGTTGGCGGTGGCCTGGTGGGAGCGAGTCTGGCGATTGCGCTGGATACGGCGGGCATTGCCACCACGCTGGTTGAAGCGGCCGCCCCGCGCGTCGGCGCGCAACCCAGTTACGACGAGCGCAATCTGGCCTTGGCGCGGGCAAGCGTCAATGGTCTGCGCGCCATTGGCGTGTGGCGACATGCCGCCGCGGCGGCCACACCGATCCGGCATATCCGCGTGAGTCGCGCCGGCGATTTTGGCAGCACCCGTCTGGATGCTGACCGGCATGGTGTCGACGCGTTGGGTTGGACGCTGCCGGCGCGCGAGCTGGGTGCAGCGCTGCTGCGGCGCCTTGACGAGTGTCGGCAGCTGACCCGGTTGGCGCCGGCCACGTTGACCACGCTGGAACCGCTGGCCGCTGGCTGGCGCGCGCAGGTGCGCGGCGCCGATGGCAGTCGCAGTGTCGATGCCGCGCTGGTCGTTGGCGCCGATGGGACCGAATCATTCGTGCGCGGTGCGCTGGGTGTGGGCGTCGAGCGTCACGATTATCAACAGACGTTGTTTGTATGCACCGTCACCCCCGCACGCGAGCATGCGCAACGTGCGTTTGAACGCTTCAGTGATGAAGGCCCGATCGCGTTGCTGCCGCTGGCCGAGCAGCACTGTGGGCTGGTCCTCACCGTTCCCGGCGCCGCGGCGGCCGACGTTGCCGCGCTGGATGACGCCGGTTATCTCGCACTGGCACAACGTCGCTTCGGCTGGCGCCTGGGGCAACTGACGCGGCCGGGGCGGCGGTTTGCGTACGCCGTGCAGCGCGTCGTCGCCCGGCAGTTGATTGCCCGCCGGGCCGTGCTGGTCGGCAATGCGGCACAGACCATCCATCCCATTGGCGCGCAGGGTTTCAACCTCGGCTTGCGCGACGCG
>DATCWU010000243.1:0-1246 GCA_036566165.1 Rhodanobacter sp.
GCTCACGCCGCCTGTTTGCAACCCAGGCCGAGCTGGACGATGCCACCCACATCGACGATCAGGGCGACCGAGCCGTCGCTGAGAATGGTCGCGCCAGAGATACCGCGTACGCGTCGGTAATGGGCCTCCAGCGACTTGATGACGGCCTGCTGCTGACCAACCAGTGCGTCCACCAGCAAGCCCACGCGGCGCGTGCCGTCTTCCACCACCACCACGATCCCGCGTTCGATCTCGCTCACTGCATCGGCACAGGAAAATGCCTGATGCAAACGCAGGATGGGCAGATAGGTATTGCGGAACGGAAACACCTCGCCACCACCAGCGATCTTGCGCACGACATCGGCACGCAAACGCAGCGATTCAACCACCGAAATCAGCGGCACGATGTAGCGTTCGCTGCCCACGGCAGTGACCAGCCCTTCGATGATCGCCAGCGTCAGCGGCAGTGTGATGATGAACGTGCTGCCCTTGCCGGTGGCGCTGCGCACGCCCACGCTGCCGCCCAGATCACGCACGTTGCGGCGCACAACATCCATGCCCACGCCACGCCCGGACAGATCCGTAGCCTTGTCTGCCGTGGAGAACCCCGGCTGGAAAATCAACTCGGCAATCTCACCGTCACTCAGGTCGTGGTCGGCCTCGATCAACCCGCGCTGCTGCGCCTTGGCGGCGATTGCCGCATGGTTGAGGCCCGCCCCGTCATCGCTGACTTCCACCACGATATTGCCGCCCTCGTGATGAGCGTCGAGCGTGAGCGTACCGACCTCGGACTTGCCCGCAGCCACGCGTTGCGCTGGCGTCTCCAGGCCGTGATCGATCGCGTTGCGCACGAGATGCACCAGCGGATCGCCGATCTTTTCCAGTACGGTCTTGTCCAGCTCGGTATGTTCACCATGCAATTGCAGATCGACGCGTTTGTCCAGCTTGCGTTCCAGATCGTGTACCAGGCGCGGGAAGCGGTTGAACACGGAACCGATCGGCAGCATGCGTATACGCATGACGCTTTCCTGCAGCTCGCGCGTGTTGCGTTCCAGATGCACCAGACGATCACGCAACCGTGGCAGCTGCGTCATGTCGAAATGTTCACCCAAGTCGCTGAGCATGGACTGGGTGATGACCAGCTCGCCCATCATGTTGATCAGCGCATCGACCTTTTCGATATCCACGCGAATCGAACCGCCACCGGCACTGCCAGTGCCCGCTACTGCCTTCGACACGGGTGTGGCAGCCGGCGCCGGTGGGCCAC
>DATCWU010000247.1:0-1495 GCA_036566165.1 Rhodanobacter sp.
ACCAAGGGACCGGGCCTGGTGCTGTTGCTGCCGGCTGTGCAACGCATGATCCGCGTGGACTTGCGGGTCACGGTGATGGACGTGCCGCCGCAGGATGTCATTTCGCTGGACAACGTATCGGTGCGGGTCAATGCGGTGGTGTATTTCCGCGTGGTGGATCCGGAGAAATCCGTGTTGGAAGTGGCGGAGTTTTTCCAGGCGACCAGCCAGCTGGCGCAGACGCGCCTGCGTTCGGTACTGGGCCAGCATGAATTGGATGAAATTCTCGCCCAGCGCGATTCGATCAACCACACGCTGCAGGTGACGCTGGACGAAGCCACCGACCCGTGGGGCATCAAGATCATGAACGTCGAGATCAAGGACGTGGACCTCAACGAGACCATGGTGCGCGCGATTGCCCGGCAGGCAGAGGCCGAGCGTGAACGCCGTGCCAAGGTGATTCATGCCGAAGGCGAGTACCAGGCGGCTGAAAAGTTGCGCGATGCCGCGGCGTTGCTCTCCCAGCAACCCCAAGCATTGCAATTGCGCTATCTGCAGACCATGGCGGATCTGGGCAACAACGGCAAATCGTCCACGATCGTGTTTCCGCTGCCGCTGGATCTCATCAAGCCGCTGTTGACGGCGTTGCCGGCATTGGCGACCAAGGTGGCGCCTGACGCTTCCTGATACACTGGCGGTACGGCCGGCAACGGTGATAATGCGCTTACGCCCGTAGCTCGCCCGAGTCGCCCACATGGACGAAAGCCGTTTGCCTGGCAGCCTGGTTTGCGTGGGCTTGGGCATGACCTTGGGTGCGCACCTCGGGCCGCTGGCGCGCAGCCATATCGAGCAGGCCGACGTGGTGTTTGCCGGCCTCTCCGACGGCATCGTGGAACTGTGGCTGCAGCACCTGCACCGGGACGTGCGCAGCCTGCAGGTGTACTACCACGAAGGCAAATCGCGCATGCAGACGTATCGGCAAATGGTCGATGCCATCCTGTCCGAGGTGCGTGCGGGCAAGAAGGTCTGCGGGGTGTTCTACGGCCATCCCGGCGTGTTCGCCTGGGCGCCGCACAAGTCCATCGAGATCGCCCGCCGCGAAGGTTACGCCGCGCACATGGAGCCGGGCATTTCCGCCGAGGACTGCCTGTACGCCGATCTCGGCATCGATCCCGGCAAGTTCGGCTGCCAGCATTACGAAGCCAGCCAGTTGCTGTTCTACCAGCGCCGGATCGACCCGACCGCTTATCTGGTGCTGTGGCAGGTCGGCCTGGTCGGCGACCAGTCGCTGGCGCGCTTTTCCACCGGCGCGGCATACCGCCAGGTGCTGGTGGACGTGTTGGCGCGCGATTATCCGCTGGACCACGAACTCATTATCTATCGCGCGGCCACGCTGCCGATCCGGCAGGCGCGGGTCGAGCGGGTGCTGCTGGGTGATTTGCCGCGGGCGCAGGTCGGCATGGCCGATACGGTGGTGATCGCGCCAGCGCGGCCACTGCAAGCTGACTTGGCGATC
>DATCWU010000266.1:0-2528 GCA_036566165.1 Rhodanobacter sp.
AGCGTGAAATACACGATGCCCAGCGGCAGCATCAGCCACATGTAGCAGAGAGTGGTCCAGGTGTGCACGTCGGTGAACATGCTGCCAATGCGCTTCATCAGGCTCATGCCCTGGGTCGGGTATACCGGCCGGCGCGGCATGCGCATGCCGAGCATCGCCTCCACGATGCGCCCCTCCACCAGCGACAGCACGCGCACGCTGCCGAAGAACAGCACGATGAACGGCAGACCGATGATCAGCACCGACAGCCCCACCGACAGTGACAACCCGGTCACCGCCCAGGTGAAGTAGAAGATGCCGGTGGCCAGCGACAGCAGCATGTAGAACAGCGCGCCGTAAGTGCGCGGATCGGCGGCAACGCCGAAGAAGCGCCCGGCCAGCGAACGCCGCTTCGGCGGCGGCGGCGGACGTAGCGCGCGCTGGATCTTGATCTCCTGATCGCGGTAGATCTCGGCCACTTCGTCCGGCGCGCCGTAGCTGCCGACGACGTGTTCCAGCATCTGCGCCTCGCCGCGGTCGGGCTGCTCGGCCAGCTCGGCGCGCAGGTGTTCCTCGGCGTCGTACAGCGCGTCCTGGATCAGGGCCGGGTCCGCACCGCGCAGCGCGGCACGCAGTTGCTCAAGGTATTCGACGATGGTGCGTGGCGCGTTCATTACACCCCTCCTTGCAAGACGTTATCGACGGAATCGCGGGTGGCGTTCCATGCGGCGACCCATTCGCGCAATACCTCGCGCCCCGGTTTGGTGATGCGGTAGTAGCGGCGCGGCGGCCCGCTGACGGATGGCTCGACTTCACTGGCTAGCAGGCCGGCGCCCTCCAGGTTGCGCAGCACCGGATACAGCGCGCTCTGCTTGCCGGCCAGCACGCCCTCGCCCACCTCTTCCAGCCGCTTGGCGATCTGGTAGCCGTACATAGGCTGACGCGACTGCCCCAACACCGCCAGCAGCACCAGCGACACGGTACCGCTGGAAAGCTCCTTCTGGAACTTCTTCAACTGGCTGACGCTGTCGTCCACGTTGCTCACCTGCACTACCGCCTGTAGTTGAGTGAACCATAGTGTGAACTTGACACTAGTGCATGGGCCTGAAGTCATGCTTCGCGCGCAGGCGGGGATTGCAGAGAACGTTCGAGGCAGTCAAAGACGCCTGACGTGCCTCAGCCAGAGCCGCATAGCGGTGGCGAATGCGGTCGCACGCGATCCTGCCGAAGAAGTCTCAACCACGCGCACTCACAGCAATACCTGTCGCGTGTTGGCCAGGAAATGGTGAATTTTCCGCTCGGTTCCCGGATCGATCATGTACACCGGCCGCTTGCCGTTGGGGCACGCCAGGCGTGGGGTGGTTCCGAACAGTCGGCAGATGAGCGGGCGTTGGCCGTAGACCTCGCAACCGTGCTGGCCGAGGTAGACGCAGTTCAGGTGGTCCAGCGCGGCGGCGTGTTCGCTTTCGGTTTTGACGGGCAGCCTTGCCACCTCCTCCGCGGACGCGGTCACCGGGCCGCAGCAGTCATGGCAGCCGACGACGCAGGTGAAGGAAGGAATGCGCTGGCGCAGCTTTTCGATTTTTCGATCGTTGGGGGTCACGGCACGTCACCTTTCGTTCTGCGGTCCATTTCCATACCCGATTCTCCTGATTGCAGAGATGGCGCTGCGGTCGCGACCAACCCGCAGGCCTCGACCACACCATGATCGACTGTACGTGGTTGGACAACTGCAGCCAGCCCGCGCGCTGGCTACCGGAAGAAACCTGCACCTGCGCCGCACCGGGCGCCCAACCCCACGTGCACGGGCTCGCCATGGCCCTTCATGCACAAGCCCGCCACGCACACGCCAGCCCCACGGCCGCGCAAATCCACGCATGCCTGCAGTGGGGTGCCATGCCCGGACCTGTCCTGCTAAGTTGCCTGTCTTGCCATGTCGTTGCCCAGGGGAAACACCATGCTCCGTCGCCCTCTCGTTGCCGTGCTCACGCTGGCCAGCACTCTGCTGGCGTTTTCCGCCCTGGCCGCCGAACAGACCAAGGCCACGCCCACAGCGAAGGAAATCCTTGCCAAGTCCACGCAGGCCGAGTGGCGCACGCCGGACCCGCAGAACCTGCTGTTCATGCAGCTGCCGAGCGGACGCGTGGTGATCGAGCTGGCGCCGGACTTCACTCCGCTGCACGCGGCGAATATCCGCACGCTGGTGCGCGAGCACTACTTCGACGGGCTGGCGATCATCCGGGTGCAGGATAATTTCGTCACCCAGTGGGGCGACCCGAACGACGACGAGAACGGCGACAAGCGCAAGATCCGTTCGATGGGCAAGGCCAGCAAGACGCTGCCGCCGGAGTTCACCCGCGCGATCGACCCGAAGCTGCCGTGGACGGCGCTGCCGGATGGCGACGTCTACGCGCCCGAGGTCGGTTTCAGCGAGGGCTTCCCGGTGGCGCGCGACCCCGCCGCCGGGCAGGAGTGGCTGGCGCACTGCTACGGGATGGTCGGCGTGGCGCGCGACGTGGCCCCGGAAACCGGCAGCGGCAGCTCGCTGT
>DATCWU010000270.1:0-1875 GCA_036566165.1 Rhodanobacter sp.
CGGCAGATCCTGATCCTGCGCATACTGGCGCAACACGCCGCGACCAGATTCCGGAATGCCGGCCACATCGCGCTCGTCGGTGATGTGCTCGTGCCATGCCTCGCTGGCGTCCAGCACGGCATTGGAAAACTCGGTGGACAACCGCGACAACTCCACACCAATCTCGCGGAAACGCGAACGCGCCGGCTCCTCCAGCGCCACGCCGGAAAGTTTGAAATCGCGCAAGGCATGCTCGACCAGCGCGCGCTCGGGGCGTGGCAACGTGGCGAAGTCCGCGCCAGCGGCCAAGGCCTGTACTGCAGCGTACAAATCCCGGTTCTGGCCCAGCTCGATCGCGTGCTCGGTCAACAGCTCTTCAGCCGGGCCATACACCTCGCGCAACGCCGCGCTGTCGGCCACGGCGTGCAGATGATCGATTGGCGCCCACATACTGGCCAGACGTTGTTCCAGGCGTTCCTGGGTCAACATCACCCCGGTGAAATCACGCGGTCCGTCGGCCGCGGTCAGACGCGCGATGGCCGCCCGGTAGTCCGCCAGCACGGCATTGACCGCCGGCGCGACATGCTCGGGACCAATCCGGGAAAACGCCGGCAACGCCGAATCGGCGAGCAGCGGATTGTTGTCGCTCATGCAGCCTCCTGTTCGTGGCCGCCAGCGTGGCGACCACGCCAAGCAAAATCAAGCCATGCGCTGGTTCGGCGCGCAAGCGCTGCGTGCCCGTGCACGGTGCAACCACTGCGAAGTTCCCGGCCGACCGCGTGCCGCACCGCGCGCGGCTATCATGCGCGCATGAATTCCCTGCGCAGTTACCACGGCAAGACGCCACAGCTCGGTCAGCGCGTTTACGTCGACCCGGCGGCGACGGTGATCGGTGCAGTCGAACTGGGCGACGACGTGTCCATCTGGCCAGGTGCCGTGCTGCGCGGTGACGTGCACCGCATCCAGGTGGGTGCGCGCAGCAATATCCAGGATGGGGCGATCGTGCACGTCACCCATGACGGTCCGTATTCGCCCGGCGGATCCCCGTGCGTGATCGGCATGGGCGTCACCATCGGCCACGGCGCCGTGGTGCACGCGTGCACGCTCGGCGATGGCTGCCTGATCGGCATGCACGCCACCGTGCTCGACGGTGCCGTGATCGGTGAATACGGTTTCGTCGGTGCGGGCAGTCTGCTCGCACCGGGCAAGGTCGTCGGTGCCGGCGAGCTGTGGGTTGGCAGCCCGGCGCGCTTCGTGCGCAAGCTCAGCGACCGGCAGATCGAGCAACTGCAATATTCCGCCAGCCACTATGTGCGACTGAAGGATGAGTACCTGGCTGCGGTGTGACGCCGCCACCACGGCAGCGGCGACGGTGCCGCTCAGCGTTCCCGACCACGTCAGACTGCAGCTGCACGCAACCGTTGATAAACCGGCTCGGTAGCCGGTCGATGGCCATGCCACAACAAGAACGCGTCGGCCGCCGTTTCCACCAGCATGCCCAAACCATCGCATGCGTGCTGCGCCCCGGCGGCCTGCGCCCAGGCCAGAAAACCAACAGCCGCCGCACCATATGACAGGTCGTAGCACCGCGTCCGCGCCTGCACCAGCGAACCCGGCAGTTGCAACGTCGCCCCCAGCACGCCAGCCGAGGTGGCGTTGACGATCAGCTCGAAGCTGCCCGCATCAGCCAGTCGATGCCAATCCAGTGCATGCGCCAGCGCCGGCTCGCCGATGGCGGCAACCAGTTGATCGGCCTTGCGCGCCGAGCGGTTGGCGATCACCAAGGTCTGCACGCCGGCATCCAGCAGGCTCCACGCCACGCCCCGGGCGGCGCCGCCGGCGCCCAGCAGCAACGCGCGGCGGCCCCGCAGGTCCACGCCGTGGCGCGCGGTAATA
>DATCWU010000274.1:0-5648 GCA_036566165.1 Rhodanobacter sp.
GATTACCGCAAGGGCATCGACGTGACCGTGGTCAACCGGCAACCGCTGGTACTGCCAGCCACGTTGCAAGTGACCTACGTCGATGGCAGCCAGCAGGACATCCGCGTGCCGTGGGAAACCTGGCAGCAGCACCGCAGCTACGTGATTCACGTGGATGGTACGCAACGGGTGAAGTCCGTGACGATCGATCCGGCACACGTCCTGCCGGATGCGGCGCGCGACAACAACACGTTCGTCATGCCCTGACCGCAGTTTACCCGTTGCGCCGCCGATGAAACGTTCGGGGCCCGCTACCAGACGAGCCCCGAAAGAACGGGGCTTCCTTTCGTCTTTTCTCAACAGTCAAGAAACCAAAAAAAGAGGAAGCTAGCAATTACTCTAGCTTCCTCTTGCTATCACCAACACTTTTTAACTTGTGTATCTCAAAACGGAATCTCGTCATCGGTAAAGCCATTGTCCGCCGGCACTTCGGGGGCAGGACGGTTGCTCCCGGCATCGCCATGGCCGCCGCCCTGGCGCTGACCACCCGAACTGCCCTGGCCACGCTGATAGCCGCCGCCTCCCGACTCGCCACCACCGCCACCACTACCCAGCAGTTGCATGTTGCTGGCGATGATGTCGGTAAAATATTTCTCCACGCCATCCTTGCCGGTGAACTTGTCGGTACGAATCGAGCCTTCGATATAAACCTGGCGACCCTTCTTCAAGTACTCGTTGGCAATCTCCGCGAGCCGGCCGAAGACCTTCACGCGGTGCCACTCCGTCCGTTCCTGCTTCTCGTTCGTCTGCTTGTCCGTCCACGCCTCGGTCGTGGCCAGCTTGAAGGTACAGATACCCGAACCGCTGGTGGTATAGCGCATTTCCGGGTCAGCACCGAGGTTGCCCACCAGAATGACCTTGTTGACTCCGCGTGCCATGGGATGTCCTCTTGAAGCCAGCCGCGCGCCATGCGCCAACGACCAGGGTGGTGAAGCGAGACACTTATGATAACCGTGCCGGGGGGCGAATCCACCTGCGCACAGCGTGATCACTTGCCAGCGCATGCCATGGGCACCACCGGCCTCCGGCCATGAATGGTGTCAGCCAACGGCTCGGGCGGGCACGGTGGCGCGATCAATCCGCCGCGCACCAAACACCACCAGCGGCAACCACAGCAAGGTGAGCGCTGCCGCACACACAAAGATGCCGCCCGGTCCGAAGCGCCCCAGGGCCAGCCCCCCCAGCGATCCGCCGACAAACGCGCCGACAAACTGGCTGGTCGAATATGCCCCCAGCGCCGCGCCACGCAGGTGCGCGGGCGCCAGCCGCGACACCAGACTGGGCAGGGCTGCTTCCAGCAGGTTGAAACCCGAGAAAAACACCGTGGCGGCCACACCGAACGCGAGCAGATGGCTGCCGGACAGCGCAAAACCGAGCAAGGCCAGACCAATCGCGACCACACACACCATCACCACGCGCAGGCTTTGCGCCACCTCACGCATGTGCCGCATGCTCGCGCCCATCACCAGCGCGGCAATCAGCATCACCGGCAGGTACAGCTCCCAGTGCCGGTTGACCGGCAGATTCAGGGTATTTGCCAGCAACAACGGTAACCCGACAAAACTGGCGGTCAGCAGCGCGTGCAGGAAAAACACCGAGCCATTCAACACCAGCATGCGACTGTCACGCAGCATCTCCATGACCTGTGCGAAGCCGGCAGCGGCCGGCGCCCGGGCCCGGGTCGGTGTGGGCACGATCAGCCACAGCAGCAGCAGCGACAACAAAGCCAGGATCGAGGTGGCGGCAAACAGGCCGGACAGGCCGCGAATGGCTTCCAGCGGCGGCCCCAGGATCAACGCCAGCAGAAATGCCAGTCCGATCGACACGCCGATGATGCCCATCACCTTGCTGCGATTTTCGTCGGAGGTGAGGTCTGCCGCCAAGGCGATGCCGGCACCCGCGACCGCCCCCATGCCCTGCACCGCGCGGCCAATCGCGATGCCGGTCAGCGTGTGTGACATCGCTGCAATGACACCACCGATGGCAAACAACACCAGCCCGAGCGTGATCGCCGGCTTGCGCCCAATGTGATCGGACAGCAACCCGAGCGGAACCTGCAGCACGATCTGACCGAGCCCGTAGACGCCGAGCGCAAAGCCGATCATGAACGCGGTGGCGCCAGGCATGCCCCGCGCATACAACGAAAACACCGGCATGATCAGGAACAATCCGAACAGGCGCAGGCTGATCACGCAGGCCAGCGTCAGCGCGCTGCGCAATTCAAGGTGACTGAGTTTGCTCACTGGCGGATGATGATCGGGGCATGCATCGCCGCGATTATACGGTTGTCCTCAAGCACTTTCGTACTGGCTCGCTACGGCAGCACGTCACAGCGCAGGGACCTGCACACTCTATAATCGCCGCCTACGCCGTCTTGAAGTCCCCATGCACGTGATGCCCGCTGATGCTTTCCGCCCCCCCAGCTTTGCCCAGGTGCGCGAACTGGCTGCCGCCGACATACGCCGCGTCGATGCGCTGATCCGCCGCCGGCTGTCCTCCGACGTGGTGTTGATCAATCAGATTGCCGACCACATCGTGGCCAGCGGCGGCAAGCGCCTGCGCCCCACGCTGCACGTGCTGGCCGCCGGTGCGGCCGGTTACCACGGCGAGCAGCACATCAAGCTGGCTGCTGTCATCGAGTTCATCCACACCTCCACTCTGTTGCACGACGACGTGGTCGATGAGTCGGAGCTGCGCCGCGGGCGCAAGACCGCCAATGCGCTGTGGGGCAATGCCGCAAGCGTGCTGGTCGGTGATTTTCTGTACTCGCGCTCGTTCCAGCTGATGGTGGAACTGGACGACATGCGCATCATGCGCATCCTTGCCGACACCACCAACACGATTGCCGAGGGCGAGGTGTTGCAGTTGCTGAACATCGGTAACGCCGACGTCAGTGAAGCTGCGTACCTGGCGGTGATCGAACGCAAGACTGCGGTGCTGTTTGCCGCCGCGACCGAGCTGGGTGGCGTCCTCGGCGGACTGCCTGAGACGCAAGTGGCCGCACTGCGGCGCTACGGCATGGAGCTGGGCTACGCCTTCCAGATTGCCGACGACCTGCTCGACTACGTCAGCGATGCCGATATTCTGGGCAAGAACATCGGCGACGATCTGCTCGAGGGCAAACCCACGTTGCCGCTGATCTACGCGCTGGAAACCGCCGACGCAGAACACGTGCAGCTGATACGCCAAGCCATCAAGCACGACGGCTTGGGGCCGCTGGAGCCCATTGTCGCCGCGATCCGCGATTCCGGTGCCATGGAGCGCACGCGTGCGTGTGCCGCGCATCACGCGCAAGCTGCACGTGATGCGCTGGCTGCGCTGCCAGCCTCACCGCAACGCGATGCACTGGCGGTACTGGCCGATTACTCCGTGCAACGCAACCACTGAGCGGCACGGTCAACAGCGTAGCTGGCGGCTCGTGCGGGCTCTGCTGCAGTTGGCCGCTACCCTCGGGTTCACGGCGTACCGGCAAACGCCGCGCGTAGCCAGTCGTGCATCAACCGATAACTGCGCGCCGCCGCACGTTCGTCGTAGCGGCAACCAGGCGAGTTCTCGCCAATTTCGGTAAAGCAATGCACGGCGTGGCCGAGCACCACGAACTGCCAATCCGCAGGACTGGAACGCATCTCGTCCATGAACTTGCCAGCGTCCGGCATCGTGCCCTTGTCATCGGCGCCGTTCATGGCCAGCACCCGGGCCTTGATGTGTTTCGCCAACGCCGGATCATCCGTGGTCAGGCCGCCATGAAACGACACCACGGCGGCCACGTCCGCGCCGCTGCGCGCCAGATCGAGCACGGCCGAACCGCCAAAGCAAAAGCCGATCGCCGCCAGCTTCGCGGCGTCAACCGGTGCACTCCCGGCCTGCGCCCGCAACTGTGCCAGCGCCCGGTTCATCCGCGCGCGCATCAATGCACGATCTGCATACAACGGCTTGACCGCCGCCCGTGCCTGTTCGGCATTGCCGGGTCGCACATGCTCGCCGTACATGTCGGTGAGCAGAATCACGTAGTCCTTCCCGGCCAGCGCTTCCGCCTTCTTTACCGCCGCGTCGTTGACGCCATACCAGTTCGGCACCATCACCAAGCCGGGGCGCCTGGTCGTGACCGCCGCGTCGTACACCAGCACGCTGTGGAACGTGGTGCCGTCCTGCGTCCAGGTCACGGGACGCTGCACCATGGCGGCCGGCGCAGCGAACGGAAATGCAGCCAGCAACAGCAGGGCGTGGAATCGAGTCATGTGCATGATGCGTTCTCCTGTGGATGGAATGAGCCACCACTTGCACGCCACGGGCATTGAGCAGGGAGTGAGCGATCCTTAGGTGTGCGGCGGAAAGCCTAGGCCGATATTAAAACCCGGCAAGGCCGGCCGGCAGCAAAGTCATCTTTGGCACAACGTATATAACGAGCACTGCCCATCGGCTCCGGCTGCCGGACTCTGGGCGCCTCCATCCACCATATACACGCCAACGTTCACGGGCGAAGAAATCAAACTCCCGCAGCGTGTTCGACGATGCGCCGTTTGACCGGCGGCAGACAGCCGAGCAGCCGCATACCCACGCCACGCGCCGCGACCAGCGGCAGCGCATCCCACGCGTACACCCGTGCCAGCGCATCAAAGCTCAATGCGTCGAGCGTGTCCGCGCTGCGCCGACGCCGCGCGTAGCGACGCAGCACATGCGCCGCGCCAATATCGCGGCCAGCCACGCGCGCCGCCAGCAACGTGTCGCGTAGTTCGATGACATCGCGCAGACCCAGATTCACCCCCTGTCCGGCCAACGGGTGCACAACGTGCGCCGCGTCACCAAGCAGGACCATGCGTGGCGCCTGATAACTCGTCGCCAATTGCAGCTTGAGCTCGAATGCGGCGCGCGGCGTGCTGGCCGTGATGCGGCCGAGGCGAAAGTCACTGGCCGCACCCAGAGCATCCATGAACGCCCGATCATCGAGTGCCAGCACGCGCTGCGCTTCGACTGCGGGCAACGACCAGACAATGGAACTGCGACCATCGGCAAGCGGCAACAACGCCAGCGGGCCGCCACGCAGGAATCGCTGCCACGCCGTGTGCTGATGGGGTCGTGCGGTGACGACATGCGCAACGACCGCGCGCTGCGCGTAGTCGTGCCCGCGCGTCGCGGTCCCGGCCAGCTGACGCAGCGGCGATGCGGCGCCGTCGGCCGCCACCACGACGCGTGCAGACAGCATGCCGCCATCGGCCAGGTGCAACCCAATGCGGTCCTCCTCAGCCTGCACTCCCGCCACCTGCGCCGGACACAACACGCGCACGCCAGCCACCGACAAGGCGTTCCACAGGGTCCACTGCACCAGGCGGTTTTCCACGATGCAACCCAGCGCGTCGTGCCCGGTGTCGGCAGCGTCAAAATCGATGGCCGCAGCACTCTCCGCATCCCAGACGTGCATGTGGGTGTAGCGGCTGCAGCGCGCATCACGAATGGACGTCCAGACGCCCAGTTGCTGCAGCAGGGCAATGGACGATGGCGCCAGCCCGACCACGCGCAAATCGACCTCGTCGTCCGGGTTCCACGCCTTTGGCTGGCGCGCTTCCAGCACGGCGGTGGCGAAGCCCGCACGCGCCAAGGCCAGCGCGGCC
>DATCWU010000292.1:0-3676 GCA_036566165.1 Rhodanobacter sp.
CGGAGGCCCGCCTGCTCTATGTCGCCATGACCCGCGCCACCGAGCGATTACTGCTGCTGCATCACGCCGATTCGGTGTTCAGCAAACGCATCCGCGATTCCATCAACGAAGTGCAGAACCAGCTGCAGGTCAGCGCCTAGCCGCCATTCCGGCCAGGCGAACTTCGCGTCACCAGTGCATGGCCAGCGCTTGCCCGAAGCACTTCAGCGCCGGTAGGCAGACAACAAACCGGGGTCGGCGAACAGTCCGGCGGGCAGCAGATAACGCGGATCGCGTCCGGCCGCCAGCAGTTCCCGGATACGTGTCGCGGAAATCTCCAGCGGCGTCACCGTCAGCTGGATCACCTTGCCTGCCGGCAACCCGTGCAGGATCGCGGGTGCACTGACGCGCCGCCCTGCCACTTCGCGTTCCAGCTCGGCAGGGAGCGTCGTTGACACCCCGGGGCGACTGAGTACCCCAAGATGCGCCAGCACGAACAGCTCACGCCAGCGATGCCAGGTCGTCAGGTTGGCAAACGCATCGGCGCCGAGCAGCAGGATCAATGGGCGCGCGCCGTGCTCGGCGCGCAACGCATGCAAGGTATCCACGGTGTATGACGGTCCGCTGCGTGCCAATTCGCGCGTGTCCAGCTGCAAGCGTGACTGGCCCTGCAAGGCTGCGCGCAACATCGCCACCCGTTGCGCGGCGCTGGCGATCGGCGGCGGGCGATGCGGCGGAAGGCTGGCCGGCAGCAGGCACACGTCGGCATCGAGCAGCTCGGACGCTTCCCACGCCACGCTCAGATGTCCGAGGTGAATCGGGTCGAACGTGCCGCCGAAGATGGCGAGGGGAGTAAAAGGGGTCAGAGTCATTTTTCGACGTTTCCGCACGCGGCGTGCACGTTGCCTGACGAAAAATGACTCTGACCCCTTTTACTCCCTTTCACGCCAGCGCCTTGTCGGCGCGTGGTTCAGCGATCGCAGCCACCAGGCGCTCGGCCTCGCGCCATGGATTGCCCACCTCGCGCCCCTTGACCATGCGGTCGATACGCGCGGCGCGGGCCAGACAGCGCAACCAGTGCTCGCGCGGTGCCCGACGCAAGGCTTGCCGAAACAGGCTTTCGCGCGCGGAGAACAAATGCTCTGCACGCATTTGCGCATTGAGATCGCGGGCGTTCGCCAAGCGTAATGCCAGCTGCAGCTGATTCACCAGCCAGCCCATCAGCGCCAGCAGTTCGTCCCCCTCGGCCCGCAAGCCGGCGAGGATACGCAGCGCGCGCGCGCCATCCCCACTGAACGCGGCATCGGTGAGTTTGAACACGTCGTAGCGCGCGCTGTCGGCCACCAGCGCCTCCATCTCGGCAAGATCGACACGGCCCTCGCCATGCAGCACGACCAGCTTGTCGATTTCCTGCGCCGCAGCCAGCAAATTGCCTTCGACGCGCTCGGCCAGCAGCGCAATGGCATCGGGCGCGGCGGACAAACCGCGTGACGCCAGGCGAGCACCAATCCACGCTGGCCAGCCATCGGCCCGCGGGCCGTTGAAGACCACCATGACGCCAGCGGCATCGAGCTTGCGGCTCCACGCCGCGTCGTGCTTGTTGCTCCACTCCATCGCGGTGATCAGCAAGGTAACGTCGGGTGGCGGATCGACACAGAACGCCGTGATCGCCTTCGCTCCCTCGGTGCCAGCGCGCCCGGTGGGCAAGCGCAGATCGAGCAATCGCCGCGAAGCGAACAAGGACATGCCGGCCGCCGCCCGGGCCAGATCGTTCCAGTCGAAATGCTGCCCCACCTCCAGCACTTCGCGCTCGCTATAACCGAGCGCCTTCGCTCTGGCGCGCAATGCATCGGCCGCCTCCAGCACCAGCAAGGGCACGCCGGCCAGCAGATAGACCGGTGCCAGCGTGTCGGAGGCGAGTGCCTTTTGCCACTGGCCGACCGCCATCGGCATCAGGGTTGCGCCGCTGCGGCCGGTGGGTGGGTGCTGGCAGCCTGCAGCCGGAACAAAATGGCCTGCACCATGTCGTCGTTGAGGCTGCGCTGAATCTCCTGTACTTGCGAGGCATTGCCCACCGTGTTGGTCGCGTCGTAGCTGTACTCGCGCGACATGTCGATACGCTGGCGCGGCACCAGCACCTGCCCGGCCGCGTCGGTCACGTCGAATTGCACCTGATAGCGCACGGCAAATTCGCTGATGCGCGAATAGCCACCCGCGCTCACCGTATCGGAACCGAACGCAGCTACCGGCACCCGCAGCTCGGCGATGCCCGGACCGCCAGCGTCTTCCACCATGGCGCCGGAAGTTTGCAGGGCCCGCGCCAGCTGTCGCTGCAATGTGCTGTTGCCGTTGACCGTGACATGCACGCGCTGCATGGACGCCGGCAGCTGCGCGTTCTCGCGCAGATGAAACCCGCAGGCCGCCAACGCCAGCGCCAGCGCCAGCAGCAATCCCGCCCGGACCGATCGACCTGCCTGCATGCGGCTCATGAGTTCATCCTGCGACGATGTTGACGATCTTGCCGGGTACCACGATGACCTTGCGCACGGTCAGGCCTTCCAGAAAACGTGCCACTTGTGGTTGCGCCAGCGCCAGGGCCTGCGCGTCGTCCTTCGATGCGTTCGCCGCGAGCTCAATGGTAGCGCGCAGCTTGCCATTGATCTGCACGGCGAGCTTCAGCGTATCGCGCACGAGCGCGGTCGCATCTACCTGCGGCCACGGCTGATCTTCCAGCACGCCCGGCGCATGGCCGAGGACCTGCCACAGCGCGTGGCTGATATGCGGCACCACCGGGTTGAGCAGCAGCACCATGGCCTCCAGCGCCTCATGCCGTACCGCACGCCCCTGATCACTTTGATCGGTGAACTTGTTCAATGCGTTCAACAATTCCATCAAGGCGGCGATTGCCGTATTGAACGCGTGGCGGTGACCGAAATCGTTGCTGACTTTCTGGATGGTTTCGTGCAGCTGACGGCGCAGGGCCTGCTGGTGGATGTCCAGCGCGGACGGATCGACCACGGGGTGATCGGGGCTGGCTGCGTGCGTCGTCACCTCGCGCCAGAAGCGCTTGAGAAAGCGTGCCATGCCCTCGACGCCAGCTTCGCTCCATTCCAGCGACTGCTCCGGCGGCGCGGCGAACATCGAGAACAGGCGCACGGTGTCGGCGCCGTATTTGTCCACCATGGTCTGCGGATCGATGCCATTGTTCTTGGACTTGGACATCTTCTCGGTGCCGCCGATGTGCACGGCCTTGCCGTCGGCGTGCAGCACCGCACCGGTCACCCGGCCACGTTCATCACGCTGCACATCGACCGCGGCCGGATTGATCCAGTCCCGGGTGCCATCGGCGTTGTCGCGATAGAACGTCTCGGCAATCACCATGCCCTGGCACAACAGGTTTTGCGCGGGCTCGTCGCTGCTGACCATGCCGGCGTCGCGCATCAGCTTGTGATAGAAGCGGAAGTACAGCAGATGCATGATCGCGTGTTCGATACCGCCAATGTACTGATCGACCGGCAGCCAGTAGTTCGCACGCTGATCAATCTGCGCCTGCGCGCCCGGGCTGGTGTAGCGCGCGTAGTACCAGCTCGATTCCATGAAAGTGTCGAACGTGTCGGTCTCGCGCTCGGCCGGGCCGCCGCACTGCGGGCAGGTGGTCTTGCGCCACTCGGGATCGGACTTGATCGGTGACTGCACG
>DATCWU010000300.1:0-3651 GCA_036566165.1 Rhodanobacter sp.
GGTGCAGGCGCTGCGTCAGTTGCCGTTGGTAGCACCGAGTGGTGCGCAACTGGTGCTGAGCCAAGTCGCCGACGTGCGGACGGACATCGGTCCCAGCATGCTCAAGAGCGAAAATGGCAGTCTGGCCACGTATGTCTACGTTGATACTGCCGGTCGCTCGCTTGGTGCGGTGGTGGCCGATTTGCAAAGGGCCGTTGCGGCGCAGGTCACCTTACCCGCGGGCTACACGCTGGATTGGTCGGGGCAGTTCGAGTTCCTCGCGCGGGCCATGAGCCGGCTGGAATTGGTGGTGCCGGTAACCCTGGTGATCATCTTCGTGCTGATCTACGGCGTGTTTCGCCGCCTGGATGAAGCGGCGTTGATCATGGCCAGTTTGCCATTCGCGCTGGTCGGCGGCCTGTGGCTGATCTGGCTGATGGGGCAGGCCGTGTCGGTGGCAACAGTGATTGGCTTCATTGCACTGGGTGGCGTCGCGGCGGAGTTCGGTGTGGTGATGTTGCTCTATCTGCGCCATGCATGGGACCGATGTCTGCAGCTGGACCCGCTGGCAGGTGCGGACGCGCTGGATGACGCCATTCGCGACGGCGCGGTACAGCGCGTCCGGCCCAAGGCCATGACCGTAGCCGTCATCCTCGCTGGACTATTGCCGATTCTCGTCGGCCAGGGTGCAGGTCACGAAGTCATGCAGCGGGTCGCTGCGCCCATGGTGGGCGGTATGATCACCGCGCCGTTGTTGTCCATGTTGATCGTGCCTGCGGCGTTTCGTCTGCTGGCATTGCGGCGCCTGCGCAGGACCCGACGGACGCACGCGACATTGCCTTCCATTTAACCCGACCTGTAAGGAAAACTGACCAATGAAGAATGCCCTCGCGCCCCTGGCCATCGCCAGCGTACTGCTTGCCGTTTCAGCGTTTGCCGCCGCGCAGCAAGCAAGTCCGAACATGGCTGGCATGACCGACATGCAGCACGAGGTCAACGTCACCGATGCGCACAGTGTCGGCGTGGTCAAGGCGGTCGATACCGCCACGGGCAGCATTACCTTGCAGCACGAAGCCATAACGTCGATTGGCTGGCCAGCGATGACCATGGCGTTCAAGGTGGCTGCGCCCGAATTGCTCAGGGCGGCGAAGGTTGGTGACAAGGTGCAGTTCACGCTCCATCCGGACGGCATGAACAGCACGGTGACTTCGATCAAGCCGATGCCGAAGTAGTGTGCTGCTCGAGTCTCGAGCGGACGTTTTTGGGGCGAGTTACCGAAAAAGGATCTATAAATCAAATGGATGAGATGGACTTTTGATCTTTGAAAACCGGACTCACAGGTAAAAGCAAAAGTTTGCGGGGAAAATTTTCGGAATCATCTAAAATTCCGGCCTGTCAGTTCATGGGGTAATAACAGAGGTGGGAATAGCCTTAAATCATAGCGGCGTCTTTCCTTGGTCCCAGAGGAGATGCATCAGCGATGTTGCCTACGCGCGGACGATGATCCCGCTCCACGCCATCACGATGCCTGCCAGCCCGCTGACCAGCAGCACCCAGCCCATGCCCACCTTGAAGCGCAACATCGCCAGCATGGCGGCGGCGGCGATCACCGCGGATGGCCATTGCAGCGTGGCCCATGCCGGTACTTCCAGATGCGCCCAGCCCCACGGGCGTTCGTCTACCCGGGCAAAGACCGTGTGCAGGGTGAACCAGACCGACAGGTTCAGCACCACGCCCACCACGGCCGCGGTCACCGCCGAGAGCGCCGCATGCAGTGCGCGGTTGCTGCGCAACGCCTCGATATAAGGTGCGCCCAGGAAGATCCACAGGAAGCAGGGCGCGAAGGTGACCCAGGTGGTCAGGACGGAGCCCGCGATGCCAGCACCCATCGCCGACATGCCGCTCTGGTGGTAGTAGGCGCCCAGGAAGGCGACGAACTGCACCACCATGATCAGCGGGCCTGGCGTGGTCTCGGCCAGCGCCAAGCCATCGAGCATCTGGCCCGGCGTGATCCAGTGGAAGGTGCCGACAGCCTCTTGCGCGATGTAGGCAAGTACCGCATACGCGCCGCCGAAGGTGACCATCGCCGCCTGGCTGAAGAACAATCCTTCCTTGGCCAGTACGCTGTGCCGGCCGAACAGCGCCATGACCGCGAGCACGGGCGCCCACCAGATGGCCAACCAAGTCAAGGTGACGCGGAGGGCCCGCGAGGTCGAGGGCCGCGTATGCGTTAGCTGCCCTCGACCAAGCAGTCTGTCAATCAGGAAGTCCGAGGAGGCGTCGGCGGCCGTCGACGCGGGTGCGGGAAAACTGGCGGGCGCCCACCAGCGGCCGAGCAAGCCCCACAGGCCGGCACCCAGCACGATCAGCGGGAATGGCACGCGGAAGACGAACATCGCTACGAAAGCCGACGTGGCGATGAGGACCATCATGCGGTTCTTGAGCGCCTTGCGGCCGATACGGATGACCGCTTCCACGACCACCGCCAGCACCGCGGCCTTCAATCCTATGAAGGCGGCGAGCACCAGTGGAACCTCACCATAGAGCGCGTAGATGATGCTCAGGGCGAGAATGGTGACAAAGCCCGGCAGCACGAACAGCACGCCAGCGATCAGTCCGCCGACGGTGCGATGCAGCAGCCAGCCGATGTAGATCGCGAGCTGGATCGCCTCCGGCCCGGGCAGCAACATGCAGTAGTTGAGCGCGTGCAGGAAACGCGCATCGCTGATCCAGCGCCGCGTTTCCACCAGTTCGCGATGCATCAACGCGATCTGTCCGGCCGGTCCACCGAAGCTGAGCAGGCCGATCTTGGCCCAAGCCCTGGTGGCTTCGCGCAGCGAAACCGGCAGGGGCTCGATCGCTGCGGGAGCGGTTTGACCGTTCATCGGCGGCGGTCCGAGGCAGCGCCCGTGCTGCGCTCAATGCGCCGCCGTATCGGCCTGCGCATCCAGTGCCGCGCGGAAGCCGCGTGCCAGTGTCGCCGCTGGACCCTTGCTCCAGAAATGGGTGAAGTAGAAGGCTGGCGTGTCACCCATCATGTGGTTGTGCAGCGCCACCACGTGCACGCCGGCCTGGCGCAGCGCGTGCAGCACCGGCTGCACTTCCGCCGCGGTCATGATGAAGTCGCCATCCATGGCGGCCAGCGCGTCGTTGCCGCTGAAGGCAGCCCAGGTGGTGAGTCCCATCGAGGCGCCCACGCTCTGGCCGTGCATGCGGCCGTTGCGGCCCATGGTGATCTTGGCCACGCCGCCGTTCACCTCGGCCTTGTGGCCGACAATCTTCGCCAGCGCGTCCGCATCGAGCGCCCCCGCCGTGGGCGTGGCGCCGCCAAAGCCGTCGGCAGGCTGTGCCCGCGCTGCGCGCACCGCCTTGATCGCATCCCACACCGCCTTGACGTCGGCAGCCAGTGCTTGCGGTTGGCCTTCGCCGGCGATGTGCATGAAGTACGCCTTCGGTTGATCGAAGAAGAAATGGTTGTGCAGCGCGGTCACCTTCAGGCCGTGCGCGAAGGCCGCATCCATCGCGGCATCCACCTCGTCCTGGAACACCACCGTGTCGCCCATCACCATGGCCTGGTCGCCCATGGGCCCGAATGCGGCCCAGGAGCCCAGGCCGGCAGCGGGCGGGAGGCGCATGCCATCAACCGTCACCGGCACATCGGTGCGGCTCCAG